>DASTVZ010000108.1:0-23123 GCA_035758845.1 Vicinamibacterales bacterium | reverse complement strand
AACGCGACGGCGCCGTGGCCATCGTCACGATCAATCGACCGAAGGTTCTCAACGCGCTCAGCACACAAACCGTCGACGAGCTGCGTCGGGTGATGCTGTCGGTCAGACACGACGACGCGATCCGAGCTGTGATTCTGACCGGCGCCGGCGAAAAATCGTTCGTCGCTGGAGCCGACATCAATGAGCTGGCGGCCCAGACGCCGGCGAGCGGCCGGGAGTTGTCCCTCCGCGGGCAGCATGTCTTCGATCTGATCGAGCATCTCGGCAAGCCGGTCATCGCCGCGATCAACGGCTTCGCCCTGGGCGGCGGATGCGAGCTCGCGCTCGCGTGTACGATCCGGATCGCCGTCGATACGGCGCGCATCGGACAACCGGAAATCAATCTCGGCATCATGCCCGGATACGGCGGATCGCAACGGCTCGCGCGGCTGGTCGGCCGGGGACCTGCGCTGGAGCTGCTGCTGACCGGCGATCAAATCTCGGCCGCGGACGCCTATCGTCTCGGGCTCGTCAATCGTGTCGTCACCGCCGCCAACCTGATGGGTGAGGCGCGGAAGCTTGCACACACGCTCGCGTCGAAGGCGCCGTTGGCGGTGCGGTACATCCTCGATGCGGTGAATCGGGGAATGGAAATGCCGCTGCGCGAAGGACAGGCCTTCGAGGCCACGCTCTTCGGACTCGTCGCCGCGACCGAAGACATGCGCGAAGGAACGAGAGCGTTTCTCGAGAAACGCAAGCCGGAGTTCAGGGGGAAGTAGCCGGTGCGCCACCAGGATTCCGCAGTTCCTCCGGGCGGCTTGCCTGGAGCCACCGGCTATCGCTTTGCGATCATCGTGTCGCGGTTCAATCCTTCGATCACCGAAGCGCTCGCAGCCGGCGCCCGTGCTGCTCTGACGGAGGCGGGCGCCTCGTCGGACGATATCGAGGAGTTTGACGTGCCGGGAGCGTTCGAGCTGCCGCAAGCGGCGCGGTGCGCGGCCGAGACCGCACGCTTCGATGCGATCATCTGCCTCGGTTGCGTGATCCGCGGGGCGACGCCTCATTTCGAATACATTTCCTCGGCGGTCGCGCATGGAATCATGGAGGCGGCGGGGGAAACGGGGATCCCGATCGCGTTTGGTGTGCTCACGACCGACACGGAAGCGCAGGCCGTCGAACGCGCCGGATCGGGCCGCGATAACAAAGGATGGGAAGCGGCCGCCGCGGGCATCGAGATGGCCGTGCTGTTTCGCCAGCTTGGGCGCGCCCCGGCGCGCGCCACCGCTCGATCGTTCGGTTTTGAACCGGGTCCGGCGCGCGGCGATTCATGACCTCAGGCGACTTGTCTGGCCGACGGCGGGCGCGTGAAGCGGCGTTGCAGATGCTCTATCAATGGGAGGTCGGGCGGGCCAGCGCGTATGAAGCGATCGCGACGTACTGGCCGGCGCACGACGCTGAACAGCCGCTGACCGATCCACTGCGAGACTTTGCGAACGCACTGGTTCGCG
Organism: Vicinamibacterales bacterium; assembly: GCA_035758845.1. Lineage (GTDB taxonomy): Bacteria > Acidobacteriota > Vicinamibacteria > Vicinamibacterales > 2-12-FULL-66-21 > JALZOC01. The sequence goes on along the minus strand of DASTVZ010000108.1, from coordinate 21,636 downwards.
GCACGATCGACCGGGTCAAAGAGATCGACGCTCTCCTCTCGACACACGCCGAGAACTGGCGCGTCGAGCGGATGGCGGTGATCGATCGGTTGATCCTGCGCCTCTCCGTGTTCGAGTTCCTTGCCGATCGCGAAACACCGTCGCGCGTCATCATCAATGAAGCCCTCGAGCTGGCGCGAACGTATAGCGGGGAAGAGGCGGTGGGGTTTGTGAACGGGGTCTTGGACTCGGTGAAAAAAGAGCTGCGCCCTGAATGACGGAGAGAACGGAGATCACGGAACAAGATCAACACGGAGACACGGGGGCACGCAGAACGTTCTGTTTGGCCTCAATCGCACTCCGGCCAGACCGGAACTTCGGTCGAATCCATCATGAATAGTTTCGTGTCCTCCGTGTCTCGGTGTTAAAGGCTTGTCCCGTGTTCTCCGTTTCCTCCGTGACGCAAACAATGACTGAACACGAACGCGAGTCTGATCTGAGGCGCCAACGGCGCGCCAACTTCGAGGAGCTCGTCCGTCTCGGTCTCGACCCGTATCCACGCAAGTTTGAGCGCTCGGACACGATCGAGGATCTGGTGTCGGCGCACGGCGGCAAGACGAAAGACGATCTCGAAGCCGCCCCGATTCACACGCGGACGGCCGGCCGGATCCTCGCGATTCGGAGCTTCGGGAAAGCCAACTTCCTCATGCTCTCGGACGGACGGCAGAAAATCCAGGCCTACATCCGCCACGATTCGCTCCCGGACAAGGACTTCGCGGCATTCAAGCTCCTCGACTTTGGCGATTACGTCGGGGTCGAGGGGAAGTTGTTCCGCACGAAAACCAACGAGCTCACGATTCATGCGTCGTCGCTGCAGTTCCTGGTCAAGTGCTTCGAGCCGCTGCCGGAAAAGTGGCACGGTCTCCACGACGTCGAGATCCGTTATCGGCAGCGCTATCTCGATCTGATCGTCAATCCGGAATCGCGGCGCGTCTTTCAGGTACGGAGCAAGGTGCTCGCGTCAATCCGCGGTTTTTTGAACGGGCGCGGGTATCTCGAAGTCGAGACGCCGATGATGCAGCCGATCGCAGGGGGCGCGCTTGCGCGGCCGTTCGTGACCCACCACAACGCGCTCGACATGCAGCTCTTCCTTCGCGTGGCGCCCGAACTCTATCTGAAGCGCCTGGTCGTTGGCGGACTGGAACGCGTCTACGAAATCAACCGTAACTTCCGGAACGAGGGGATCTCGACTCAGCACAACCCGGAATTCACCATGCTCGAGTTCTATCAGGCGTACAGCGATTACCAAGAACTCATGGTGATGACCGAGGAGATGCTGTCCAGGTGCGCGCGCGAGGCCATCGGATCGGATCAGATCACGTTTGGCGACCACGAGATTTCGCTGGCGCCGCCGTACCGCCGGGTCTCGCTCCGCGAAGGCGCCCGTGTGAAAGCCGGTGAGCGTCTTCGCACGTCTGTTTCTGAAGAGGATCTTCGCAGCCGAGACAGGGCGTCGGCGCTGGCGCGACAGCTTCACATCGAGCTGCTGCCGTCGTGGGGGCCGGGTAAAATCGCGACCGAAATCTTCGAGCGGCTGAACGAAGAGGACCTGATTCAGCCGACGTTCGTCTACGATTTCCCGACCGAGGTGTCGCCGCTTTCGAAACAGAAGCCCGACGATCCCGACACGGTCGAGCGCTTCGAACTCTATGTCGGGGGTTTCGAAATCGCGAACGCCTTCAGCGAGTTGAACGATCCGGCCGAACAACGCCGTCGTTTCGAGGCACAACTTCGCGACCGGGCGGCAGGCGACGCCGAGGCACACGCGATGGACGAAGATTACATTCACGCGCTCGAGTACGGGCTGCCGCCGACTGCGGGGGAAGGCGTCGGCATCGATCGCCTCGTCATGCTCTTGACCAACAGCCCGTCGATCCGTGACGTTATTCTTTTCCCGTTGATGAGAACGCGATAGTTGGACCTGCCGTTTGAACTGTTTGTCGCGCTGCGGTACCTGCTCGCGAAGCGCAAGCAGGCGTTCATCTCTTTAATCTCCCTTATCTCTGCGGTCGGCGTGATGGTGGGCGTGATGGCCGTGCTCATTGCCCTGGCACTCATGACCGGCCTCCAGGGTGAACTTCGCGATCGTCTGGTCGGGTCGGCTGCGCACGTGTACGTCTTGAAGGCAGGTGGACTCAAGGACCCGCAGAAAGAAGTTGAGCGGCTGCTGGCTGTCCCTCGCGTCGTGGGAGCGGCTCCCATCGTTCAGGGAAAAGCCCTCCTCCAGGCGGATACCGGCGAGCAGGGATTCGTCGAGTTGAAAGGGATCGTTCCTGAACAGGAACGAACGGTGACTCAGATCGAGCGCGCGATGGTATTGGGAAAACTGGATGCGCTCAACACGGCGCCGGACAAGCCGCCAGGGATTATTCTCGGTAAGGATCTCGCGACGCAATTGCATGTATCGGCCGGCGACAGGATCAGGGTGTTCACAACGGAGGGCACGTTGACTCCGTTCGGACCGATGTTCCGTCCGCGCACGTTCGAAGTCGTCGGCACCTTCAGCCTCGGTCTGCTCGAGTACGACTCCGGATACGCATTCGTGCGCCTTGACGTGGCGCAGCGCGTGCTCGGGAAGAACGAGCCGGACTTCATCGAACTTCGCGTCGACGACATGTTCGCGGCACAGCGGGTCGCCGATTCGATCACGGCACAGTTCGGCGCTGAGTATCTGGCGCAGGACTGGGCCGACCTCAACAAGTCGCTGTTCTCGGCGTTGTGGCTCGAAAAGATGGCGATCTCGATCACCATCGGGCTCATCGTCATGGTCGCGGCGCTCAACATTGCCGCGACGCTTGTGTTGCTCGTCATGGAAAAGAACCGCGATATCGCGATCCTCAAAACGATGGGCACGTCGGCGAAGAGTATCAGGAGGATCTTCGTACTCCAGGGCCTGGTGATCGGCGCGATCGGGACGAGCGCCGGCGCGGTGTTTGGATACGCGGTGATCTACGTGCTCGACCGGTACAAGCTGATTCACGTTCCGATCGACGTCTATCAAATCTCGTACGTGCCATTCATCTTGCAGCCGCTGGACTTCGCGATCGTCGTTCTCGCGGCGCTGGCGATTTGCCTGGTTGCAACGATCTATCCTTCGCGTCAGGCATCGAAGCTCGATCCGGCGCAAGCGTTGCGGTATCAATGAAATTGCTGATTTTTGATTGCTGATTTTCGATTGAGTCAATCAGCAATCGGCAATCAGCAATCAGAAATTTCAGATGTTCATCGAAGTTTCCAACCTGACCAAGAGCTACCCCGTCGGCGACACCCGGCTGACGGTGTTGAAGCATCTCGACCTGTCACTCGAGCGCGGCGAGATGGTCGCTATCGTTGGCGCATCCGGGGTCGGCAAGAGCACGTTGCTGCACGTGCTCGGCGGCCTCGATTCGGTTGATCAAGGGACGGTGAGGATCGACACGACGATGCTCTCGGAATTGTCGGACGCTGAACTGGTCGCATTCCGAAATCGTCACGTCGGGTTCGTATTTCAGTTTCATCATCTTCTTCCAGAGTTCAGCGCGATTGAAAATGCGGAGATGCCGATGCGGGTCGCCAGGCGAAGCGCGTCGGAACGTCGCACCCGCGCGTTTGACCTCTTGCGTCGCGTCGGCCTCGAATCTCGCCTCGAGCACCGTCCCGGGATGCTGTCGGGTGGGGAGCAGCAGCGGGTTGCAATCGCGCGCGCGCTCGTCATGCAGCCGACCCTGCTTCTGGCCGACGAACCGACCGGCGATCTGGACGAACACACAGCCGACTCTCTGCACGACCTCCTGCGGGAGATGCACGCCGAACGTGGTCTCACGTCCATCATTGCGACCCACAATCCGAGGCTTTCCGCCGCCTGCGATCGCATTCTCCGGCTCGAAGAGGGCAGACTCAGGCCCGCGTAACGGTTCAGCGTGCGTCTTGCAAGGGGTACCGAGCGTCCTATTGGGTACCAACTGACGCGGCGCTGAGCCGTGCGCGACGGCCGCGGGTGCAGTTCACGTCCCAATCGCCCGATGATCTGATACAAAGGCGAACATCCGCGATTGCCGCGAACGCCGTTAAGGGAGGCGCCCTAAATGCCCTACAACAGGTCACTTAGGCCGAAAAACTCGTTGGCCGGACTGAGCCCTTGCCGTATAATGCGACAAGGGTTGTCCTTCCGTTTCACATAGGTAACCGGATGTTCGAACGTTACACGGAACGAGCGCGACGCGTTCTCTTCTTCGCGCGCTACGAGGCTAGTCAGCTCGGGAGTATCTCGATTGAGACCGAGCACCTTCTCCTTGGATTGATTCGCGAGGGCAAAGGGCTGACCAGCCGGATCTTTGCCCGGTCACATCTCTCTCTCGAAAGCATTCGCAAGGAAATCGAAGGGCGCACCGTCTTTCGCGAAAAGGTCTCGACTTCGGTTGAGATCCCGTTCAGCGCCGAGACCAAGCGCGTCCTGCAGTTCGCGGCTGAGGAAGCCGATCGGCTGCTCCACAACTACATCGGCACCGAACACCTGTTGCTCGGGATCCTGCGTGAAGAACGGTCCGTGGCGGCGACCATCCTGATGGAAAAAGGGATGCGCCTCAACACCGTGCGCGAGGACATCGTGGCGCTTCTCAACGAAAAGACCACGCTCACCCGGGTCAAGGAGACGCCGCTTCTTGCTGAGTTCAGCCGCGACTTGACGGAAGCGGCTATGAAGAACCAGCTCGATCCGCTGGTCGGACGGCACATCGAAATCGAGCGCGTGCAGCAGGTGCTGTGCCGGCGCACGAAGAACAATGCCGTGCTCATCGGCGAGCCCGGTGTCGGCAAGACCGCGATCGTCGAAGGCCTTGGGCAGAAGATCGTCTACGGCGACGTGCCGCATTTTCTTGCCGACAAGCGTTTGCTGGCGCTGGATATTTCCCTGATTGTCGCCGGCACCAAATATCGAGGTCAGTTCGAGGAACGCCTGAAGGCGATCATGAAAGAGCTGACCGAGAACCCGAACATCATCGTCTTTATCGATGAGCTGCACACGCTCGTCGGCGCAGGGTCCGCAGAGGGCTCGCTCGATGCCGCGAACATTCTGAAGCCGGCGCTGTCGCGTGGCGAGATCCGCTGCATTGGCGCGACGACGCCGTCAGAATATCGGAAGTATATCGAGAAGGATCGTTCGCTGGAGCGCCGGTTCCAGGCGATCAAGGTGGATCCGCCAACCGAACGCGAGACGATCGAAGTTCTGACCGGCGTGAAGGATCGATACGAATCGTTCCATCACGTCGAGTACACCAGCGAAGCGATCGAGGCCGCGGTCTATCAGTCGAACCGGTACATTACCGATCGATTCCTCCCCGACAAGGCAATCGACCTAATCGACGAGGCGGGCGCGCGGGCGAAGCTCCGCGAGGCCGGTTATAGCGAAGAGTTCGGCGAAATCAATCGCAGCATTCGCGTCGCCGTCGAACAGATGGAGACGGCGGTCTCGGAGAAGAATTTCGAGAAGGCGCAGTTCTATCGCGAACAGGAAGTGCAGGCGCGCGAGAACCTGCAGTTCGTTCGCGAAAAGTTCGATGTGAAGTCGAGCACCCGCCGCGTCCTCGTCGGCAAGGGGGAGATCGACGAGGTCGTCTCGAAATGGACCGGCGTGCCGCTCACCTCGATCAATCAGGACGAAGGCGACAAGCTCCTGCACATGGAAGACGCCCTGCATAAGCGCGTCATCTCGCAGGATGCGGCGATCTCCGCGCTGTCGAGAGCCATCCGTCGATCGCGTGCCGGGTTGAAGTCGCCGAATCGTCCGGTCGGCAGCTTCATCTTCCTGGGTCCAACCGGGGTAGGCAAGACCGAGCTCGCGCGGGCGATCGCGAACTTCCTGTTTGGCAGCGATCACGCCCTGATCCGTTTCGACATGTCCGAGTACATGGAAAAGCACTCGGTGTCGAAGCTGATTGGTTCACCTCCGGGGTACGTGGGTCACGAGGAGGGCGGGCAGCTCACCGAAAAGGTGAAGCGCAACCCCTACTCGGTCGTCCTGCTGGACGAGGTGGAGAAAGCACACCCCGATTTGTTCAACATCCTTCTGCAGGTGTTCGAGGACGGCCATCTGACGGACGGTCTGGGCAATCGGGTGAACTTCAAGAACACGATCATCATCATGACTTCGAACATCGGTGCCCGCTTCATTCAGAAGAAGGCATCGCTGGGGTTCCAGTCGGCCGACTCCGGGGTGATCAGCCGCAGCGTAAACGACATGGTGCTCGGCGAGGTGCGGAAGACCTTCAACCCGGAGTTCATCAACCGCATCGATGAAATCATCGTGTTCGAGGCGCTCTCGGACGAAGACCTGCGAACGATCACGCGACTGCTGGTCAAGCAGGTGAACGACAACCTGGTCGACCGCCGGCTCCGTCTCGAGCTCGAGCCTGACGTCATCGACTGGATCATCGAACAAACATGCAAGGACCGCTCGTACGGCGCGCGTCCGTTGCGCCGAGCGATCCAGCGCTACATCGAGGATCCGCTCTCCGAGGAACTCATCCGTGGGCACCTCAAAGGGGGCGACATCCAGGTCTACCTCGACGCAGGGGCCCTGGCCTATCGGCCCGTGGGCTCGACTGATGCCGGCCGCCGGCTCTCTTGACCCGCCTCCGCCGCGAATTAACGAATTGATGCGGCTTGGGCGCGGCAAGGGCGCTACGGATAAGGCCACTGGGTGGCCTTACACGTCTAAGATCCAGTAAACTCGTGGCTTGGCCCTGCCCGTGAATGTCCTCCGGGGGGCCTCGTCCAGTCCAAACCCCAGTTATGCGTGTGCTACTGTTTCTGTTCGCCGCGCTGACGGTTGCGGCAACCGCCGGAGCGCAGGTGAATCCTGTGCCGCAGCTGCCGGCCGCGTCCCGCGATGTTCCGCCGCTCCCGGCCACCATCTGTAACCAGCAGGTGCCCGAGCCCGCCCGGCTTCCACCCACGAACGCCGGTCCGGTCCTCACTGCCGTCATGCTGTGCTTCGAGAAGCAGGGCGGTAGTCCCGTCGTCGAAGCCAATACTTACCTGTATTACATGCAGGCAAAGGGCAGCCGCCCGTCGTTGAACGAGTGGATCAAGTTCGACGACAGCGTTCAGCAGGTCGCCCTCGCGGACTTCAAGCGGCTGTGGGCGACGAACTTCCTCGACGACCTCGCGATCGAAGTGCGCGACGTGAAGTACGGCAACGGTGTGCTTGGCAAGGTGCTCGTCTACAACATGGAAGAGCGCCAGCGCGTCAAGATCGTCGATTACGTCGGCACTGAAAAAGTCGACACCTCCAAGATCGAAGAAGCGTTGAAGGAAAAATCCATCTCCATCAGGCTTGACTCGTTCATCGATCCAGGCCTCATTCGCCGCGTGAGCGGCGTCGTACACGACGTGTATGCGGAAAAGGGGTACGAGTTCGTCGAGGTAAAGCCGGAGATCAAGCCGATCGAAGGCGGTCCGAAGCTCGTCAACGTCACGTTTCACATCACGGAGGGACCGAAGGTCAAGATCCGTCAGACGGATTTCGTCGGCAACTCAAAGATCAAAGACGGCAAGCTCGCCAAGCAGATGAAGGAGAACAAAGGGGGTGGGATGTTCTCGTTCATCCTCGGGAATGGCACATACAAGGCCGACAAGTTCGAAGAGGATGCCGACAAGGTGGTCGCGTACTATCGCGACCGTGGATACATCGAAGCCCGCGTCGGCCAGCCGGAACTGAAGATCCTCGAGGATTCAAAGGACAGCAAGACGCGATTCGTGGAACTGCGAATTCCGGTCACGGAGGGGCAGCAGTATCGCATCGGCAAGCTCGAATTCGACGGCAACAAGATCGTGAATTCGACGGCGCTGCGCCCGCTGTTCAAGCTCGCGGAAGGTGACATCTACAGCGAGAAGGTCATTCGCAAGGGATTCGAGAAAGCCAAGGAAGTTTACGGCGTCGGCGGGTACATGGATTTCACCGGTTACCCGGATCTCGCTCCCCGCAGCGCTGCGCCGCCGAACGGCAATGGCAACCCTGATCTCTCGGGTCCTGCGGCGCCTCCTGCGGCTCCAAGCGGGCCGCCCATCGTCGATGTCACGCTGCGGCTGCAGGAAGGCAAACAGTACTTCATCAATCGCATCACGTTCACCGGGAATACGACGACCCGCGATAACGTCATCCGCCGCGAGATCCGGCTCGTCGAGAGCGGCGTGTTCAACACGGAAGCGCTGAAATACAGCGTCAAGCGACTGAACCAGCTGGGTTACTTCAAGCCGCTCGAGGGGGAAGCCATTGGCGTCGACAAGACGGCTGGCGTCGACAACAAAGTCGATATCAAGCTGAAGCTCGAGGAGCAGAATCGAAATCAGCTCACGTTCGGCGCCGGCGTGTCGCAGTACGACGGCTTCTTCGGACAGCTGTCGTTCCAGACATCGAACTTCCTTGGGCGCGGCGAAACGTTCACCGTGTCGGCACAGCAGGGTAGCCGCGCCACCAACTATCAGCTCGCATTCACCGAGCCATTTCTGTTCGACAAGCCGCAAACGGCAGGCGTCGATCTCTTCATTCGCGAACTGGAGTACATCGGGCTCTACACCCAGTCGTCCAAGGGTGGAAACGTCGTTTACGGTTTCCAGGTCCAGGACTTCGCCCGGATGTTCGTCAACTACAGCTACGAGAACGTCGAGATCAAGGATCTGAATCCACTGTTCAACGATCCGAGGATTCTCCGGGGCAACCCCCTGCTCGCCGATTCGCTGCTCACCGCGCAGGGCGGTAAACGGATCATCAGCAAGATTGGGCCGAGCTACGTCTACAACACCGTCGATAATCCGATCTTTCCAACCGCGGGCAGGCGGTACACGCTCTCGTTCGACGTCGCTGGCATCGGCGGTAATACGAGTTTCATAAATCCCCGCACTGAAGGTGTCTGGTACATCCCGCATACGAAGCGGACTTCGTTTGGCTTCCGCGCGGCGTGGGAGTACCTGCGCCCCTACGGCGACACCAGGGCCCTGCCCATCTTTCAGAAGATCTTCCTCGGTGGGGAGTACAGCATCAGGGGATTCGATATTCGCTCAGTGTCGCCGCGCGACGAGCTGTCCGGTGTTCCGGTTGGCGGCAACAAGAGCCTCCTGTTCAACGCGGAGTATCTCATTCACATCGCGGGCCCGGTGCGGCTCGTACTTTTCGCCGATACCGGACAGGTCCGCAACGTCGGCGAACACTTCTCGTGGCAAGAGCCGATTTATCGGCGGACGACGCCAGGGACGCTCTATCCGACGTTCCTCGACACGGTTGGTATAATCTCCAATCCGCTCGCGGGGGTGGAACTGCCGGTACGGACCGAGATTATTGGCGAGACTGCCGCGTTCAAGGCGTCAACGGGCGCGGAAATCCGCTTCTTCATGCCGGTGCTGAACGTGCCGTTCCGTCTGATCTTTGCGATGAACCCGTCGCGCGGGAACGTGCTCGACAACAACCTGCAGCCGGAGAAGAAGTACAAATTCCGCTTTGCGGTCGGCTCGACGTTCTAGGTCGTTTCGGGGACTCGGCGTGTTGGTGATCGTGGGCGAGGGTCGGAAGGCTCTCGCCTACATTTTTAACTGTCATCGTTAAGGGGACTGTTGATGAAAGTGTTGAAGACCATGATCGTGATCACCGCGGCGAGCATGCTTGCCGCGGCGTCGGGCTATGCCCAGGGGACGCAGAAGCCGCCTACTACGCCGCCGGCGACGCAGCAGCCGCCCGCGACGCCACCGGCAACTAGCACGCCCGCACAGCCTGCCGCCCCAGCGCCGAAACCCCCGGCGCCTTTCCCTGAGGGCGCGAAGTTCGCGTTCATCGACATCCAGGCCGTTGCCAGCAACTCGGCCGAAGGTAAAGCGGCGACCGCGAAGCTCGACGAGCTGAGAAAGAAGAAGAACAGCGAGCTGCTGGCAAAACAGAACGCTCTGAAGGCGATGAACGACAAGCTTCAGGCCGGTGGAACCGTCCTGATCGACTCGGCGCGGGCACAGCTCGAAAAAGACATCGAGAAAGCGAACCGGGACCTGCAGTTTGCCCAGCAGGACGCACAGCAGGAGGTTCAGGATCTGACCAATCAGCTCCAGGGCGACTTTCAGGAAAGGCTCAATCCGATCATCGAGCAGCTGCGAGTCGACAAAGGCCTTCTCGTCATCTTCAGCATCCGCGACTCCGGCATCGTCGCCGCCGACGTGGGACTCGATCTCTCGAGTGAAGTGATCAAGCGCTTCGACGCGGCAGCAAAGACGGCGCCGAAGAAGTAGGTCTTCGTTCGGGCTTTGGGGTCGCACGGCTTTCGCCGGCGCGGCCCCTTTTCATTGCGGGTCGAACTGAAAATCCGAACTGAAAACCAAACACCAGAAACCAAGAACTCAAAACCGAAAACCAAAAACGGATCCGATCGCACTCTGTTAGAGTAGTTCGAGTGTCGATCAATATTCCTGCCTCTCTCGATCGCTTGTGCTACCGGTATCCCTCCGCGCTCGTTGACGCGGTTGCCGAGCACGAGCCTGGACGCCGCATCGTCGCTTACAAAAACGTCACTGTCAGCGAAGAGTTCTTCCAGGGACATTTTCCGGGCGCGCCGCTGATGCCGGGCGTCCTGATGATCGAAACGCTGGCACAGGTGGCGACGATCCTGTTGACGCAGTCCGGCGACGAGCGCGGCACAGCGCGCGCGTACCTTCGCGGTGTCGACAACGCGAAATTCCGCCTGCCGGTCGTTCCTGGGGATCGATTGCGGCTCGAGGTCACGATGGGACCGCGGCGCGCGCGCATCGCGCGTGCGCACGCGACTGCGTTCATCGGCGACGACGTCGCCGCCGAGGCAGATCTCGTCCTCGGTGTCGTCATCCAGCACCGCGGTGGAGCGGTCGCAGGCGTCACGATTCACCCGACCGCGGTTGTCCACCCAGAGGCGGTCATCGGCGACGGCACTGTGATCGGTCCGCATGCCGTCGTCGGTCAGCACGTCCGGCTCGGGCGCAACTGCCGTGTTGGCGCCTCGGCGGTTGTCGAAGGCCCGTCGGAGTTTGGCGATGGCAACGAGATCTTTCCGCTGGCCTCCGTCGGGTTGATTCCGCAGGATCTCAAGTTCCGCGGTGAACCCACGAAGCTGGTGGTCGGCGATCGGAATATCTTTCGCGAGTTCGTCACGATTCACCGGGGCACCGAAGGAGGCGGCGGTCTCACCGAGATCGGCGATCACAACTTGTTCATGGCATACGCGCACATCGCGCACGATTGCCACGTCGGGAACCATACGATCTTCGGCAATGGCGCCACGCTCGGCGGGCACGTGACGGTCGAGGACTACGCGACGATAAGCGCGTTTTCCGGCGTGCATCAGTTCTGCCGTGTCGGCCGCCACGCGTTCATCGGTGGCTTCTCGGTGGTGACGAAAGATGCGCTTCCGTTTGCCAAGACCGTCGGCAATCGGGCGCGCATCTACGGCTTGAACACGATTGGCCTCGTGCGCCGGAAGTTTTCGTCAGATTCGATCACAAAGCTTCGCCGCGCCTACCGGTATCTGCTGCATTCGAATACCAGCCGCGCACTTGCGCAGATCGAGCGCGACCCGTCCCTCCAGTGCGACGAAGTCCAGTATCTCGTTGACTTCATCCGCACCTCGAGCCGAGGCGTAGGACTAAGGCGACCGAGCCGGAGGTTGGAAGAAGTGGCCGACGAGTGAGTCTGAAATTGCCGAATGTTGATTTTGGCGCGGTCCTCAGAAGGCGCCAATCAGCATTCAGCAAGCAGCATTCAGCAATTCTTTTACGGGTGTGCCACTGTGACGGTGAAATCGACCGAGGCGTTGACCTTGGCCGCCGCGTCGTAAACCCTGGCGCAGAGGCTGGCCGCGGCCGTCAAGGTGCCGGTGACCACCGCGTTCTGCGCTGCGGAGTCGTTTGCGATCACGACCTGGCACGCCGTGCCGGTCCACGTGCCAAGGCTCAGGCCGATTTGAAGCGAGGAATCAGGCGCCAGAGAAGACAGCGTCACGACGACCGTGCCGCCTGCGGTTGCGGTAAAGGGGAACGTCACCGCGCCGTTCTTTTGCAATGAACCGGTGAACGTCTCCGTCGTCGTTGGTGTCGTCGGCGTGGTTGGTGTCGTCGGGGTTTGCGGTGTATTCGTCGTGTTGTCGTCGCACCCTGCCACGCTCATCGTCAATATGAGCAGCAGGATGCCGGGTAGCAAGCGGCGCATTCCTTCTCCTTCGATGAAAGTCGAGCTTCCAGGCAACAGCTGTTCCGCTCGCGCTCTCCAATAATACGTCGTAAACGCCATTCTGGCCGTCTCACGCCGGTGATTTCCTGCCCGAGACGCCGGCGAGGCGCGCGCGAGAGCCTGTACGGGAGTTCCGCCTTCGCCAAGGCTGCGTCGAGGCAAGGCGGGTGCGAATGACGACGCGAGCGAGCGCAGGCTTCCGCTTCGCATCGACATATCAACGGTGCCACGACGAGGCAAGCCCGGCCCGAATGACGACGCGAGCGAGCGCCGCGAAGCGAGCCACCGGAGCGGAGCGGGACTACGGGGTCCCCGCGAGCGACGGTGTAGGGGAGTCCGAGGGGCGAAGCCCCTCGGTTGAGAATGATAGACTGCGGTGTTCAGGCATGAGCAGAATCGGCCTCATTGCGGGCAACGGGCGCTTTCCCTTTCTCGTGCTGCAGGGGGCTCGGAGCCTTGGTCACGACGTGACCATCGTGGCGATCAAGGAAGAAGCGTTTCTGGATCTCGAGACAACGGCGCGTCAGTCGCGAGCGGACTTTCACTGGGTTTCGCTCGGGCAGCTGGGCAAGTGCATCAAGATTTTGAAATCAGCGGGCGTGTCGCAGGCGGTCATGGCCGGCCAGGTCAAACACGTCAAAATATTCTCCGGCATCATGCCGGATTTGACGCTGGTGTCTGTCCTGACCCGCTTGAAAGCGCGTAACACGGACGCGTTGATTTCCGCCGTCGCTGACGTGATGCGCGGCGAAGGCATTGAGCTGATTGACTCGACCACATTTCTGCAGCCGCTGCTCGCGCGCGCCGGAACGTTGACCGATCGTATGCCGAATGAACAGGAGCACGAAGATTTTCAGTTTGGCTATCGCATGGCGGACGCGATCGCCGCGCTCGACATCGGCCAGACAATCGCAGTGAAGCACAAAGCGGTCGTGGCGGTGGAGGCGATGGAAGGAACCGACGAAGTGATCGGCCGGGCCGGGCATCTGGCGGGACCTGGCGTCCGCATTGTCAAGGTTGCCAAGCCGAAGCAGGACATGCGGTTCGACGTACCGGTGATTGGAATCGCGACGATTCAGGCGATGAGAATTGCCGGCGCTTCGGCGCTCTCAGTCGATGCGGAACGGACGCTGGTCCTCGACGGCGAGCACGTGTTCAAATCGGCAAACGAAGCGGGCATCACCATCGTCGGGCGGCCGCGGAGTGAACAGCGTGCCGGGTGATCGGCTGCGGGCCGCGGTTGTTGGCGTCGGCCATCTTGGCCGCCACCATGCGCGAATTTTGAGCACGCTCGAAGGCGTGGAGCTGGCTGCGGTTGTCGATACGAATAGCGAGCGGGCCGCTGCTGCGTCGGCGACAACTGGCGCACCGGCGCTCACCGATTTTCGCGACGTTCTCGACGCCAACGTCGATGCGGTTTCCATAGCGGTTCCAACCGAGCTTCATCGCGACATCGCACTGCCGTTTCTGCAGCGCGGCATCGCCGCGCTGGTCGAGAAACCGATTGCACGCTCGCTGTCTGAAGCCGACGAGTTGGTGACCGCCGCCCGGACGTCTGGCGCCGTGCTGGCAGTTGGCCAGACAGAGCGATACAACCCGGCAGTCGCGGCGGTGCTGCCGCTCGTCACCTCGCCGCGATTCATCGAGGTTCACCGGCTGGGTGCGTTTCCCGATCGCAGCCTGGATATCGATGTCGTCTTCGATTTGATGATCCACGATCTCGATATCATTCTGGCGCTGGTGAAATCCGACGTGCAGTCGATCGAAGCCGTTGGCGTGCCGGTGCTCACCTCGAAGTACGACATCGCCAACGCGCGACTTCGATTCGTCTCTGGTTGCATCGCGAATGTCACCGCCAGCCGGATCAGCAAGGAGCGCGTCCGCAAGATTCGCTTCTTCCAGCCGGATGCGTACATCTCGATTGACTATGCCGCGCAGGAAGTGGAGGGCTGGCGCCTCGTTCGCCGTGACGGCGGGCGGCCGTCGATCGAAGGTGGATCGCTTCCTGTTGAGCGCGATGAGCCTCTTCGCCGGGAGATTGCTGATTTCATCCGTGCCGTGCGTTCGAAGACGTTACCGTTAGTGGATGGTGTGGCGGGACGTCGCGCGCTGGAACTCGCGACGCGGGTCGCTGAGAAGATGGAGAGTTAATGTTCAAGGACCTTAACGACTTCATCGACGCACTCGACAAGGGACGTGAGCTGGCGCACATCAGCGAACCGGTGAGCCCTGACCTGGAGATCTGCGCGGTCACCGACCGGGTGTCGAAATCGCTGGGCGGCGGTCCGGGACTTTTGTTCGAGCGGCCGACCGGCTTCGACATCCCGGTTGCGCTGAACCTTTTTGGCTCGATGAAGCGGATTTGTCTGGCGCTTGGCGTGTCGAACCTGGATGACCTCGCCCATGAGATCGAGGAGCTTGCGACGCCGAAGATCCCCGCCGGCATGCTCGACGCGCTGAAAATGCTGCCGATGCTTGGACGTCTTCGCGATTTGATGCCCAAGACAGTCTCCGATGCGGCATGTCAGGAAGTAATCGAGCGCGACGGAACGCTCGATTCGCTGCCGATTTTGAAATGCTGGCCTGAGGACGGCGGCCGCTACATCACCTTTCCGCTGGTGTTCACAAAAGATCCAGAGTCTGGCGCCCGCAATGTCGGCACCTATCGCATGCAGGTGTTCGACGGCCGATCGACCGGAATGCACTGGCAGCGGCATAAAGGAGGCGCCCAGCACTACCGTGTGGCCGAACGATTGAAACGCCGCCTGCCTGTTGCCGTTTCGCTTGGCCCTGATCCTGCGCTCGCATATTCCGCCACCGCACCGATGCCCGAAGGGCTGGACGAATTGATGCTCGCAGGGTTTCTGCGGCGCGAACGTGTCGAACTCGTGAAGTGCGTCACCACCGATCTCGAGGTGCCGGCAAATTCGCAGATCGTTCTCGAGGGCTATGTCGAGCCCGGCGAGCGGAGGCGCGAAGGCCCGTTCGGCGATCACACCGGCTTCTATTCGCACCCTGACGACTATCCGGTCTTTCATCTCACCTGCATCACAAGGCGAAAGCGGCCCGTATATCTCACGACCGTCGTCGGCATTCCGCCGATGGAGGACTACTATCTCGGATTGGCGAGCGAACGAATTTTTCTTCCGCTCATCCGGAAAACGCTGCCCGAGATCGTCGACATGCACTTCCCCGCCGCGGGCATTTTTCACAATCTGGTGCTCGTGTCGATCGACAAGCGCTACCCCGGCCATGCCCGCAAGATCATGAACGCCTTCTGGGGACTCGGGCAGCTCATGTTCTCGAAAACGATTGTTGTCGTCGACAAGGATGTCAACGTGCACAACGAGGCTGAGGTCGCGTGGATCGTTGGCACGCATTACGATCCAGAACGAGATGTCCAGTTCACCAGAGGTCCGGTGGACGATCTCGAGGACGCCAGCGATCTTGCGGCTTACGGCAGCAAGATGGGGATCGACGCGACGCGCAAATGGGCGGGGGAAGGTTTCAAGCGCTCGTGGCCGACTCGCATCGCCACCACGGAAGCCGCCAGGCAGAAGGCCGACGCCATGTGGGAAAAGATTCGGCAGGGTTGGAGCCACGGATGAACACGGATAAAACTCGGATAAGAGCCACGGATGAACACGGATAAAACTCGGATAAGGGCCACGGATGAACACGGATAAAACACGGATAAGGGCCACGGATAAACACGGATAAAAGCCACGGATGAACACGGATCAACACGGACCGGATCCCGGATCCCGGAAAACGGACCCGGAAACGGATCCCGGCAGAACGCGGAGTTAAATGATTTCCGACACCGAGGTGCAGGAGCTCGTCGAGAGCAAGAATCTGCTTAACATCGGGGCAAGAGCGGACGAGGTTCGGCGCCGACTCCACGGCACGCGGACTACGTTTGTTCGAGTATTTGAGATCCATATCGACGCGCCTGTGTCGTCGCTCCCGCCCCGTACGTCTGCGGGAGAGTTCCGTATCCTGGGATCGCTCAAATCGCTGCAAGCTGCTGTCGACGCCGTACGGAGCGCTCGAGTCCTTGCGGCAGAGATGCCGTTGACGGGATTCTCACTCGTGGAACTGGCCGATCTCGAGGGTGGGTCTTCGCTTCGCGACACGTGCCGCGTTTTGCGGGAAGCCGGGCTCGACGCCATCGCCGAGGTGCCTTTGGATGCGCTGGAGGATCCGGCGACGACAATCACCGTCGCTCGCGAGGCGGGTCTCATGGTCACGCGCCTCAGCGTCAGCGCGCCACACGATCAGGATCGCGGCGAGCTCGCCCGGCGCGCGCGAGATCTTCAGGAATCAATCGGCGGCCTTCGCGCCTGGGCTCCGCTGCCGCGCACGGTCCCGATCACGTCCCCCACCACCGGCTACGACGATGTGAAACAGATTGCGTTAGCGAGGTTGATCGCTGACAACATCGAATCGATACAGGTCGACTGGCAGTTGTACGGGCCGAAGCTGGCACAGTTCGCATTGACGATTGGAGCGGACGACGTCGACAGCGTCGCGGCCGTCGATCCGGGGGCCCTGGGGACGCGGCGGAGTCCTCTCGAGGAGATTCGCGGAAACATCAAATCTGCCGGACTCTTACCAGTCGAGAGAAACGGCCGATTCGAGGTTATCGGCTGATGCGCCCGGTGCGTCTTGGGGCAGTGGACTATCTGAACGCTCGCCCGCTTGTCTACGGGCTCGAACTCAAGACCGACCTGTTCTCGCTCCGCTTCGATGTCCCGTCGAAATGCGCCGCTCTCTTACACGAGGGCTCGATCGATGTCGGGATGATTCCTTCGATCGAGTACGTGCGCGGCCGTGACTACCGCATCGTTCCCGCCCTGGGCATCATCTCCGATGGGCCGGTGGCGTCGGTTGCACTCTTTACGACGCGTCCGGTGGACGCCATCCGAACGATTGCAGCTGATACGAGTTCGCGGACTTCGAATGCGTTGCTGAGAATCCTGTGCGTGGAGCGGTTTGGCATCGATCCCGACTTTCAGCCCATGCCGCCGGACCCGGAGTCGATGCTGCACCGGTGCGACGCGGCGCTTCTCATCGGCGACCCCGCGTTGTTTCTGGACCATCAGCGTCTTGGCGCGACCAAGATCGATCTCGGCGAGGAGTGGAAGGCACTTACCGCCTTACCATTCGTCTGGGCGTTCTGGGCAGGACGGCGCGATGTGCTATCCGGCGAGGCGCTGAATGCGCTCATTGCGGCGCGCGACCGGGGGGTCGCCGCTTCCGACGACATTGCAACGGCCTACTGTGGATCCGACCGCGCCGAGCTCGGCCGGGCGTATCTGAGAGAGAATATTCAGTACGCGCTTGGCAGTCGCGAGCAGGCCGGCTTGATGAAGTACTACGAGCTCGCCATGGATCACGGCGTCGTGAACTCCATCGTGCCTCCACTGTTCTATCGATGAGTATCAACGAACTCGCCGCAAAGGTTCGTCAACGAGGCCGACTCAATCCGGCGGAGGCGCTCGAACTGTACCTCCATGCGCCGACGTCGCTCCTTGGGGAGCTGGCCGACGACGTTCGCGCTCGCAAACATCCCGAGGGGATCGTCAGTTACATCATCGATCGCAACGTCAACTACACGAACGTCTGTGTGGCGCGCTGCAACTTCTGCGCGTTTTACCGGCCGGTGGGTTCGACGGAAGGCTATGTGCTCGGGTTTGAAGAAATCTTCCGCAAGATTGACGAGACCATCGCGCTCGGCGGAGGGCAGCTGCTGCTTCAGGGCGGCCACAATCCTGACTTGCCGCTCGAGTGGTACGAAGATCTTTTTCGCGCGGTCAAGCAAAAATATCCCCGGTTCAAGCTTCACGCATTGTCACCTCCCGAAGTCATCCATCTTTCGCGCATGTCGCGGCTCACGGTGTCAGAGGTGCTCGCACGCTTGATCGCCGCCGGCCTCGACAGCGTCCCGGGGGGCGGCGCGGAGATTCTCGTCGATCGTGTGCGCAAGCTGCTCAACTGCTACAACAAGGCCACCGCTGATGAGTGGCTGGACGTGATGCGCCACGCGCACCGCGCCGGCCTCCGTACAACGGCGACGATGATGTACGGAACTGTGGAGACGGTGGACGAGCGGCTCGAGCACTTGTTCCGGTTGCGTGAGCTGCAGGACGAGATGGGCGGCTTCACCGCCTTCATCACGTGGAGCTATCAGCCCGAACACACCGAGCTTGGGGGATCGGAAGCAACCGGCATTGAGTATCTCAGGACGCTCGCCATGGCGCGCCTTGTCCTCGATAACTTCGACAATCTGCAGGCGTCGTGGGTGACCCAGGGAGGGAAGGTCGGGCAACTGAGTCTCGCGTTCGGTGCCAACGACATGGGCAGCGTGATGATCGAAGAAAACGTTGTCCGTGCGGCCGGCGCCGCGTACTGCATGGACGAAATTGAGATCGTGAGGAACATCGAAAACGCCGGGTTCATCGCGAAGCGACGGAATATGCATTACGAGATACTCGGCGATCCCATCTTTCGTGAACGCAGCGTGCCGCGCATGTTGGAGCTGGCCGTCGCGCGCGCTGACGGCGACACATCCCGTCCGCCTGAGATCAACCGCTACGCCGCCCGGAGCGCTGCGGAGAAAAAGGCCCGGCTCATCGGACATTGATTCGCTACCGCGCCGCCTGGATTCTGCCGATCGCCGCGGCTCCAACCCGTGGGGGGTTCGTCACCGTCGGCGGCGGACGAATCCTGACCGTTTCGACCGACGATGAGCCGCTTTCGGCGTCAGGCGATGTCGAGACCGTCGATCTCGGCGACGTCGCCGTCCTGCCTGGCCTGGTCAACGCGCACACTCATCTCGAGCTCTCGTGGATGCGCGGCAAGATCGCGCCTTCCGATTCCATGCCCGCGTGGGCCCAGCAGCTGATCGCGCTTCGGGTTGAACAGACTGCTGAACCCCGTGCGGCGATTGCAGCGGCGATCGCGGAGGCGCGCACTTCGGGGACGGCACTTGTTGGCGACGTCAGCAACACGCTCGCCGCGGATCAGCTCCTGGGGGAGAGCCCACTTGCGGGTGCCATGTTCTACGAGCTTCTTGGGTTCAACACCACTGAGCCGGAGCAGCTTGTGGCGCACGCGCGCGAGGCCCTCGACCGTCTTGCCCCACGAACCGATTGGACTCGAACGATCGTTCCTCACGCTCCGTACTCGGTTTCTCCAGATCTGTTCCGTGCAATCGCCAAGGCGGCAGGGAATCGACCGATGAGTATTCACGTCGGCGAATCCGGCGCTGAAATGACGTTTCTGCGCCATGGAACGGGGGCGTGGAGAGAGTTGCTGGGACGTCTCGGTGCCTGGAACGATCGCTGGGAGCCGCCCGGCTGCGGCCCCGTGGAATACATCGATCGCCTCGGTCTCGTGAACGACCGTTTGATGGCTGTGCACGGAACTCAGCTCGCGGATGAAGAGCTGCGGCGCCTCGCCGCGGTGGCTGCGACGCTCGTGACGTGTCCGCGCAGCAATCGGTGGACCGGGGCAGGAACACCACCGATTGAGAGGTTTTATTCGTCGGGTGTCCGGGTTGCGATCGGCACCGACAGCCTCGCGAGCGTCGAGGATCTCAATCTGTTTGGAGAACTCGCCTACGTGCGTCATCTTGCGCCGCACGTGCCTGCCCGACGGCTCCTGGAGAGTGCAACCATCGCCGGCGCGACCGCGCTTGGCTTCCACCAGGAGTTCGGGACCATCGAATCGGGAAAGCGCGCGGCACTGATTGCCGTCCGAATCCCGCCCGGCATCGGGGATGTGGAAGAATATCTAGTCAGCGGTGTCGAGCCTTCCGAGATTCAGTGGCTCGACAGCGAGTAATGCATTCGGCAGTTTCAGCGTCATGAAACGTCTTCGCACCTACGCCTCCTTCGTCCGCTTCAGCCATTCGGTATTCGCCTTGCCGTTTGCGCTGACCGGGGCGCTACTCGCCCTCCACCGGCTGGACGACTGGACGATCGAGACAATTGCACGGCGCTTTGGATGGATTGTCGTTGCGATGGTCACCGCGCGAAGTGCGGCGATGGGATTCAATCGGCTAGCCGACGCATCCCATGATGCGTTGAACCCGAGGACGGCCATGCGTGAGCTGCCGCGTGGTGTCATGACCCGGGTCGAGGCGCAGGCCTTCATCATCATCTCCTCTGTGCTGTTCGTCGTAGCTGCGTGGATGCTTGATCCAATCTGCCTGGTGCTCTCGCCGGTAGCTCTCGCAATCGTCTTCTGGTATTCGCTGGCGAAGCGGTTTACAAACTACACGCAGTTCTTCCTGGGACTGGCGATGGCAGTCGCTCCCGTTGGTGGATGGCTGGCGGCGGGCGGGCGAGCCGGCGTGGAACCGTGGCTGCTGGCGGCAGCAATCGGCACATGGGTGGGCGGCTTTGATGTGTTGTATGCCTGCCAGGATGTGGACTTCGATCGCGCACACGGGTTGCGTTCGATACCGGTTCACTTTGGCATCGCGCGGTCGCTCGTCATCTCGCGCGTGATGCACGTGATCACCGTGCTGTGTCTCGCGGCGCTTGGGCCGATCGCCCGGCTCGGCCCGATTTATCTTGCCGGAGTCGCCGGAGTTGCCGTTCTACTTGCCTACGAGCAATCGCTCGTCCGCGCCGACGACTTGTCGCAGGTCAAACGGGCGTTTGACTTGAACGGATACGTCGGTCTTTTGTACCTCGCAACGACGGCGGCGGCCATGTATGTCCACTGACGATCGCTCCTCGGGCCGCTCCATCGTCGTGGCGATTACTGGCGCCAGCGGCGCGCTTTATGCGGTGCGAACGCTGGCCGCGTTGTTGGAGCGAGGATGTCACGTGGAACTTGTCGTGTCGGATTACGGCCGGCGATTGTTGCGGGACGAACTCGGCGACACGGCGGCTGTCGACCGGCTCACCGAATATCTCGTCTCCAAGTACGGCAGTGATGTGCGCAACGGCTCGACGACGTTGTATAGCAATAAGGACCTTGGGGCAAAGATCGCGAGCGGCAGCCAGGGATGTGAGGGTATGGTGGTCGTCCCCTGCTCGATGAAGACCTTGGCGGGTATCGCGCACGGCCTCTCGCGGAACCTTGTCGAGCGCGCTGCCGACGTCATGCTCAAGGAGCGGCGGTCCCTCGTCATCGTCCCAAGAGAAACGCCGATGAGCCTCCCGCAACTGAAGAACATGGTGCTGTGCGCCGAAGCAGGTGCCATGGTGATGCCGGCGATGCCGGCGTTCTACCAAATGCCGCATACACTCGACGACCTGGCTGATTTCATGGCCGGGAAGATCCTGAGCGCGTTCGGATTCGAGCATCAGCTTTATCCGGCGTGGAAGGGCTAGAAGTGATTTCAACACCGCACGGGCGCCTGGCGA
>DASTVZ010000084.1:0-12757 GCA_035758845.1 Vicinamibacterales bacterium | reverse complement strand
GGTCCCTTACGGGCAACGGCCGGAGGAAGACGGCATTGATCAAGGTGAAGATGGTGGTATTCGCGCCAATGCCGAGCGCGAGCGATATCACAATGACTGACGTGAGTGCAGGATTCCGCAGTGCCGAGCGAATCGCGAATCGAATGTCCTGGACCATAGCGTGCCCCTCTCAGGTGCGAAGCACGATCGCGAGCGTCAGACGCCGACTGTGTAAATGAACGACCGGGGTCTGACCCCGGTACGGCGGTCAGACCCCGCCTGACGGCAAGGGACGTGCCGCCGAGTGGCGGTCTGGATTCCCAGCAATCTTAGGTTTTGACGCGTAGTCGAGAGGGATGGGACTGGGAACGGTGTTCGCTCGCGGAACGGCGCGTCCCACTCCCGAACTCGCGGTCGCGTCACCAATTCGGGTGCGTGATCGTCGACAGGTTTGGTCAGACCTTGTAGCGCGCCTCTTCGGCGTAGTACGCGGGGAACCCTACTGCCTGTTTCAACTGCTCGAAGTCCATGACGGTGGACGGCCGTTCACCCGCCTTCAAACTGCGCAACGCGCCACGCATCGCGTGGATCGAGACGTTCAAGAGCGTCAGTGGAAACACGGCGATCTTGTAGCCGATCGCTTCGAGCTGTGCGAGACCGAGGATGGGCGTCTTGCCTCCCTCGATCAGGTTGGCCATCTTCGGACCGTCAACGTCGCTGCAGTACCGCCGCATCTCGTTTTCGTCGAGCGGCGCCTCGAGGAACGTGATGTCTGCGCCAGTCTCGCGAAAGAGCTGGCAGCGAAGGATGGCCTCCTCCAGCGAGATGCAGGCCCGCGCATCGGTTCGCGCCATGATGAGTATGTCCTCGCCCGCATCACGCGCGTCTACTGCGGCGCGCACCCGCACGAGCGCTTCGTCTCGACCGACAACCGCCTTACCCTCGGTATGGCCGCATCGTTTCGGCGCGATCTGATCTTCGAGCATGATCGCGGCAAACCCGGCGGCGCGGTAACCTTGCACGGTCCGTTTGATGTTCTGCGCGCTGCCGAAGCCGGTATCGCCGTCTCCGATCATCGGAATAGACACGGCACGGCAGATGTTCTGCCCCTGATCGACCAGCTCCGCGTACGAGATGAGCCCGGTATCAGGCATCCCGAGCCTGTCGGCCGAGACGGCAAAGCCGCTCATGAAGCCGATCTCGAATCCCGCTTCCTCGATGAGACGTGCCGAAATCGCGTCGTGACACCCTGGCATGACCAGCATGCCAGGACGATCGAGCAGCGCTCGCAGGCGAACAGCGGCATTAGACATGTGGTGGATCTTATCGTGCGCGCTTTCCGAGCGATAATCCGCGTACGCAAGGCAGGTAGCCGATGCAGGTTGCCGTGCAACTGGAGTTCAAGGTCAATCGCAAGGAGCCGCTTGGCGATCTGGTGCGTCGAATCGCCGCGCTGTTCGAGGGTGTCGGACTTCAACCGCAGATCCAGGCGAGCTTCGCCGATGGTCCTGACATCCTCCGGAAGACGTCAGCCGTCGAACGCGCGATCAAAAAGCACCCGCACCTCGGTGGTTCGAGCCCGGGCGGGAGTAGCGCAACAGTCTTTGTTGCGCAACAGACTATGTTGCGCTATAGTGGGCGGTATGCCGGTGGCTCTGGCTCACAAGGTCGAAGCGCTTCGAGCGGACTTCCGCTCGGCCGCGCAGCTCGCCGATCTGCTGGGTGTCGATCGCTCGCAGGTGATGCGCTGGTTGCGCGGTGCGGGCATCGATCCACTCAACGCTGAAAAGGTCGACCTGCTCGAGCTGGTCTGGTCGAATCTGCTGCGGTTGTACGACCGCGACGCCGCGCTCTCGTGGCTGTTCGGCGTGAATCCTTCCCTTGGCGACCGGCGGCCGGTCGATCTCATTCGCCTGGGGCGCGCCGAAGAATTGATGCGTGCCATCCGGTCGGAACGATCCGATTCGTTCGCGTAGTCTTCCAGCGGCGCCGTGATCCTCTATCGATGTTTCGCGTGGGACGAACGTGCTCGCGAGACGGATCCGGATGGCCCAGTCTGGTTTCCTCGCGTCTACCAAGGCGAAGGGCGTCACGACAATCCCGACGTCTACGGTTGCCTCTATCTCTCGGATCACGCACTATCGACACTCGTCGAGCAGCTCGCGCGGTTTCGCGGTCAGCGACTCTTGCCCTCGCTGCTTCGACGGCGTGGTCTGCCACTTGCGCTGGCGAACCTCGAGCTGGACGATCGCGCCACACTCATCGATCTGGACGACCCGGTCGTCCTCCGGCGCGAGCGGCTCAGACCGTCGCGCGTCGCAACGCGCCAGCGATCGACGACCCAGCCGCAGGCGCGCCTGCTTCACGCCCGACATCCTGACGCCGCCGGGCTGACGTGGTGGTCGACGTACGAATCACTCTGGATGAACGTGACCGTGTTCGACCGCGCGGCGCCGCGATTGCGCCTCGTCTCACTGCGGCCGCTGACCATTGATGATCCCGCCGTCGTCGAGGCCGCCGACTTCTTCGGCCTCCGCACGGTGGCCTGACCGGCCACCGTCCTACTTCGGGTCGTCGCGTTCGTCGGTTCGGAAAATCGACGCCGGAAGTCCCCATTCGTTGACCAGATTGCCGTCCGGATTGTAGTCCCACGCGTACCGCACCGACCGCGGTTCGGTCACCTCCGGACTGGACACGAGCACTGTTGCCCCGTCGATCCGCGCGGTTGCGGCGACATACTTGCCGTCGGTTCCCGCAATCTGAAAACCGGTCAACGGGCCGTTGCCTCGCACCTTTAGCGCCTTGCCCGCATGGTCGAACCAGATGCGGATCGTGTCGCCTTCCCGGGTGAACTGACGATACAGCGGGCTCGCACTCTTGTTCTGTGCAAGCATCGCGAGGCGGCGGCCGACGTCCTGCTTGTTCGTCGGATGAATATTCGTCGGATTGCCAATGTCGTTGATGATCGCGATACCGGTGTGGCGCAGGGCCGTGGCCTCGACCTGTCCCTCCTGAACCCGCATCCAGTGACCGTTCTTCGCCGCATTGCCGTAATTGGCGAGTTGGACCCAGTAGAACGGAAAGTCGCCTTGCCCAAACGCGCGTCGCCAATCGCGCACGAGCGTCATGAGCGCTTCACCGTAGATGTCTCCCTGCGCGCGTCCTGCTTCTGTTTCTCCCTGATACCAGAGCGCGCCCTTGATCGTGTACTTCGTCAGCGGCGCGATCATCGCGTTATAGAGTGTCGTCGGCTCATGCGCATGGCCGGGTCCGAGAGGGGCCGCGGGGCGAGGGCCCTGCGAAGCATTCGCCTCCCATTTCTTCACGGCGAGTTCGTATCGGCTCTGATTCGTCGGGTATTGAAGAATCGCGTTCTGCCAGTAAGTCAGGAACGGTCCGAGCTTCGGATTGCCCGCCAGCGAAGGGCCACTGAGCCAGGAGGCGATAGGAGTCCCGCCCCAGGACGAGTGAATCAATCCCATCGGCGTTTTCAGATCCTGATGCATCTGGCGGCCGAAATAGTAAAGCACCGCCGAGAAGTCCCGGACCGTTTCCGGCGAGCAGACCATCCACCTGGCCGCGACGTCTTCCACGGGAGTCGACGATGTTTTCCGCGGAACATAGAAGAGACGAATCTGCGGAAATTTTGCGGCGGCGATCTCGGCGTCGGCGTTGTCTGATTGCGACACCGCCCATTGCATGTTCGACTGACCAGAGCCAATCCACACATCGCCAACCAGCACGTCCGCAATGGTGATGGTGTTGGTTCCCGACACGGTCATCGTCGCGGGTGGACCGCTTGGGACCGGCTTGAGCCATGCTTCCCACCGTCCTGTGGCGTCGGTTACCGTTCGCACGGTTTGCCCGTGGAACGCGACGGTGACCGCTTCGCCTGGAGAGGCTTTACCAAAAATGCGAACGGGCCTATCACGCTGCAGCAACATGTGATCGCTGATGATGCCCGGGAGTTGGACATCCGCGAATGCGTTACTGCCCAGCGCAAAAATCAGGGTGAACAACGTCGCAATGCGGGTCTGCATGGGCGCCATTGTATGGCTAATTGCGTTGAAGAGCGCTCCGCTTTTTGGTTTTCTGTTTTGAGTTTTTGGTTTTCTGTTTTGAGTTCTTGGTTTTCTGTTTTGAGTTCTTGGTTGTGGTTATCGGTTTGTGGTTCTCGGTTACGCGGCGCAAAGAAACCGACAACCACAAACCGAAACCTCAAACCATAAACTGAGAACGCAAAACCTAAAACCAAAAACGGAGAGAGAATAACGCGTTAGGATGGTTGCCATGTTTGCCTCCTTCCTCGTCGCTCTCGCCGTCACCGCACAGACCGCGACTCTCACTTTCACGAAACCATCAGCGTGGACCGATCGAGCGGCGGCCAGTTCGATGCGCGTCGCGGAATTCGTCGTGCCGCGAGCGTCGGGCGATGCAGAGGACGGCGAGCTCATCGTGTATTACTTCGGCGGCGGTGGCGGCAGCGTCGAAGCGAACCTGCAGCGGTGGACCTCGCAGTTCGAGTCGATCAAAGATCCGGCGCGGACGATGATGACAGTGAATGGTCTAAGATTGACGAGCCTCGACGTCAGCGGCACTTACGTCGCGGAGATGCGTCCTGGCTCGAGCGAGCGTTACAACAAACCAGGCTTCCGGATGCGCGCCACAGTCGTGGAGACGCCGAAGGGTCCGTACTTCATCAAACTGACAGGACCAGCCAAAACGATCGAGAGTGCCGGCGCCGCATTCGACCAGTTCCTCCATACCCTGGCGTTCAAGTGATGTGCACGTTGCACGTGGCGATCGAATTCTGACAGCCCATCGGGATCGAGGTACTGATGTCCAGCATCAGCCGGCGCCGCTTTTGCCAGTCGCTTGGTGCGACGAGCCTCCTGTCGCAGGTGTCCCTCACCGCGTCCGACGGCTTGCTCAGGGCAGGCCCCTCGACTCGGGCGTTTGATCGCTCGCTCACGGCAAGGCTCCCGCAAGGGACGACCGCTGCGCCGGGCAGCCCGCATATCGGCAACCTGTATCCCTTCGTGCAAAAGCAAGCCGATCGTTCGCCATTGGAACTCTCGTTCCTGCAATCTCGATTTCGGGATCTCAAGTCGTGGCAGGAGGTCGCTCGCGCCCGAGTCCTGGATCGATTGTGCTACTCGCCTGCAGCAGCGTCACCGGCGGCAGAGGTGATCCGCCGCACCGACCGCGGGGATTATATAGAGGAGTACCTGACGTTTCAGACGACACCTGATCTGCGAGTCCCCGCCTACGTGCTGATTCCCAAAAAAGCACCGCTCCCCGCACCGGGACTCGTCGTCCTCCATTGCCACGGCGGCGCGTACGTCTGGGGCAAAGAAAAAGTCCTCGCGATCGACAACGAACATCCAGTGTTGTCGGAGTTCAAGAAGGGACTCTACGAAGGGACAAGCATTGCGAATGCGTTGGTGAGCCGCGGTTATGTCGTGATCACGATTGACATGTTTTATTGGGGCGAACGCCGGATGCTGCTCGACGACGATCCGCCGTCCTATCGCGAGCCGCAGAAGATGACATCAGAAGAAGTCCAGGCGTTCAACCGTCGGGCGAGCCAGAACGAACAACTCGTCGCCCGCACGTTGATGACGGCCGGGATCACGTGGCCCGGTGTCGTATTGTGGGACGATCTCCGGACCGTTGACTACCTGGCGAGCCGACCGGAAGTCGATCGTCGGCGACTCGGCTGCGTCGGCCTCTCGGTTGGCGGCTACCGCAGTTTTCTGCTCGCCGCGCTGGACCAGCGGATCAAAGCTGCTGTGGACGTCGGCTGGATGACGTCGTATGCATCGAACATTCGTCGTCACGTCATCAACACTGTCGGTTTCACCTTTCACATTCCAGGTTTGTATCGCTCTCTCGATCTGCCGGACTTGGCCGCGCTCATCGCGCCGCGTTCGATATTCGTCATCAACGGATCAAAAGATGCGTTGTTCCCGCCAGACGGTGTTGAGAAGGCGTTCCGAAAAATCGAGGCGTGCTTCCGAAAGGCAGGTGCGCCCGCGCGACAGCGCTGTCGGTTGTACGATGCGCCACACCAGTTCAATCGCGAGATGCAGGCCGAAGCCTGGGAATGGCTCAGCGCGAACATTCGATAGCGCCGGATATCGACTGGCGAAGGACGAACATGTGCTCATGGCAACGATTCGCAGCGCAACCCTTGATGATTTGCCGGCGATCGTCGCGATCTACAACGAAGCCGTCGAGCAACGTTTTGCAACCGCCGACCTCGAACCCGTCACCATCAACCAGCGATCGGCGTGGTTCCACGATCATGATCCGGCCAACTGGCCAATCTACGTCGCTGAGCGCGAGGGAACAGTTACCGGCTGGTGCTCGCTCAGTGCTTATCGACCGGGTCGCGCTGCGCTTCGCCGAACCGCCGAAATCTCCTACTACGTGCGATCGGCCGACCGCGGTCGCGGTGTCGGGACCGCACTCGTCCAGCACGCCATCGATCAAGCGCCACGATTGGGGAAACATGTGTTGTTCGGCATTCTCCTCGAGCGAAACCGCGCGAGCATCCGCCTGCTTGAAAAGTGCGGTTTCGAGCTCTGGGGCCGCTTACCGGATGTCGCGTCGATCGAGGGGGAACTGGTCAGCCACGTCTATTACGGTCGAAGCGTCTGATCGCATTGCGTCAATCAGCTGGCTGTAGGCGATCGCAACGGAGCGGGGCGAAGCCCCTCGGAGTAATGACTATGAAAGCGACTCAGCTCAATCTGCCGCTGGACAACGAGGTCGGTACGCTTGCGCGATTGTGCCGGGATCTCGCCGAAGGAGGCGTCAACCTCCTGGCACTCTCCGCGCCGGAGACCGGGCGCGAGACCGGCACCGTCCGCCTGCTCGTGCCGAACGGCGACCTGGCGTCACGCGCGCTCACCAAGGCGGGCTACGTCTTCTCGTCCGAAGAGGTGCTGTTCATCGAATTGAAGAACCGGCCGGGTGCGCTGGCGAAGGCGGTGGAGAAACTGGCACGGGCGAAGATCAGTATCCGGTATGCCTATGCGACCGCGTCGTCGCGTACCAAGACGACAGCCGCGGTTGTCGCGGTTGCCCAGGACGACCTTACGCGCGCGATGAAAATGTTTCCGTAGGTTGTCGGGTCATCTTCTTCACGAACGGCCGCTGGGCAGCGGCACGTGAACGGGATACGCCTTCTCCCCCGCAAGGATCTTGACCGGCAATCGATTTTCACGAAGCGGGATCGGGCAGGTCGTGTTCGGATTGAAGGCGCACGGCGGGTTGTAGGCTTCGTTGAAATCGAGCACCGTTGTGCCGTCGTCACGCAGGTCGGAGTACAGAAACCGCGCGGTTTCGTAGGTCTCCTGTCCACTGGACGCGTCGCGAAAGACGAAGTAGAACCGCTTCGGTCTGGTGGTAAACGGCCGCAGCCGCACGGTCTGACCCTCGATCGTGAATTCGACGACACCTTCCGACTTGTACTCGTCGACATCGCCGTAGGTGTTGACGACCTTGAGCAGCTGCGGCTGCGGGTCGCGCATCAAGCGGCCAGTGACGCGGTACTTCGCGTCGATTGGAAACCACGAGAAGCCGAGGAATCCGCGCGCGAGCGGTCCGTTCGGATCGCGCACACGCACCGACCGCCGTTCACCGCTCACATGGATCACCAGGCGGACGCCTCCGATAACGAGTTCATCCTCCTTCGGCTCGCGATCGTCGCGCAGATCGACAGGCGCCGTCACGAGCGTGTCACCAAGAGTGACGTGGACGCTCGGCGCAGGCTCGAAGCGGACCTGCTCTCCGGTCATCACGAAGCGACCGATCGTCGCCGGCACCGACGACGGGAGCACGATCCCGTTCGTCTTCGCGCTGCCGGCGGTGTTGACGCCCTGCTTGAGCTCGTAGAGTCCCGCGATGCTGACCCAATCGCGGCGGTAATCCGCCTCGTGCTTCGCCTGCCACCTGGCGGCGGCTTCATTGGCCGCACGCTCGTCCGCTTCCCTCGATGTCGACTCCGGCGGTCTGTTGCAACCTGCCAGCGTCAGCACGACGGCGATCAGGATTCGGGTCGGATGAGGGGACACTCGCATCAATGTGCCGTTGGTCCCCTCCATTGTTGCCGATCGAAAGAGTGAATGCGAAAGAACTCACCTCTCTGCGGCGACAATGACCGTCTTCATCACCTGTGCGGCTCCATCGGCACGCCGATCGGCTGCGGCCCTCTCTGCCTTCGTCAGCGGGAGATCAAGGCGCGATGTCCCATCCCACCGGATTTCCCGCAGGAAGTACTGATCCCCATAGCGGTGGAACACGAGTGACAGAGGGGCGTCGTCGCGCGGTATACGCATTTCGAACGCGCGCACGAACGCACCGTTTCGCTCGCTGCGCAGCAGCAGCATCTCCGGGTGTCCGTTGACGCGCGAGAGGCGATACGTGTCGCGCGGGAGGTTTGCGTCTCCAACCGCGAATTCGAACGGTACGCGCGCAACCACACGAACGTCCTGCTGCGCCTGTACTGTGGCGACGGTCGCCAACGCCGCTACGGCGGCGAACGCTGTGACGAGTCGGTTGTACATCCTCATATGAACTCCTTTCTTAAGTTCATACGAAGGTTGTGTGAACAAGGTTGGCTATGAGTGTGAAATAGATGTGACGAAGGTACCGATGATGTGCCTGCTTCGAGGCGCGATCGTCTGCCAAGGGACCAAGCGAGTGCCGGGCAGCACGTTCAGGGACGAACGGCGGAAGTCCGCGCTGCGAGAGGAGTAATCAATCGCTCATCACTGATCACTAATCCTAAATCCAAGAATCCCGAATCCACGAATCCTGAATCCACAAATCCGCAATCCACGATTCGACGATTCGACGATCAGGGATTCAACGATTCACGATGAGTGATCAGTGATGAGTGATTAATTTGTTCGCCCGCGGCGCAACAGCCGTTGCATTTCCTCGACGACCTTTGCGCGGCCGGGATCTGCCGCAAGGTTGCGCAGTTCCACCGGGTCCGCAGTCTCGTCGTACAACTCAGCGCCGCGTTTGCCGTCATCCCACTCGGTGTAGCGCCACTGCTCCGTGCGAACGGTGTAGCCCATGAAGAACCCGGTCGTGGCATTCCCACGACGCACTTGCGTGATCGCGGGATGGTCCCAGGCGGCCTTCGGATCGCGGAGCAGCGGCGTCAGTGATCGGCCGTGCAAGCCTGCAGGAGGAGTTACGCCGGCGAGATCCGCAAGGGTTGGGTACACATCGACGAATTCGACGATTCGTTGAGACGACTGCCCTTTCGCGCTCACGCCAGGGGCTGCGATCATCAGCGGAGCTCGGGCGGAGCGTTCGAACAGCATCTGCTTCATCCACTGGCCGCGTTCGCCGAGAAGATAGCCGTGATCGCTGATAAAGATCACGATGGTGTTCTCGCTGAGGCCGAGACGATCCAGCGCGTCGAGCACACGACCGACGTTCGCATCGAGAAAACTGATCGAGGCGTAATACGCCTGGATTGTCTGTCGCACGCCGTCCTCGCTCACGTCCCAGTTTGGCGGCGTCGTGAACCACGCGGGGGCCGGCACTTTCGCGACATCATCGGGCGACCACTTCGGCGCCGCGATCCGGTCGAGCGGATACATGTCGAAATATTTCCGCGGCGCAATGAATGGACAATGAGGACGGTAGAAACCGGCGCCGATGAAGAACGGGCGATCTTTGTTCTTCTCCAGCAACGCGATGGTCTCGGCCGCGACCTTGCCGTCGGTATGTTCTTCGTCGGGCGCGGGCGACGCGTAGTACGCGAGCGCGCTGCCGAGTCCGCGCTTCGGCGTCAGATTCGTGAGCGTGGTCTCCTCGTCCTTGTCAATCCCGCGCGGATTGACGACCTGATCCCACGACGCGGGATCGTCGAGCCCGCTCGTGCCGATGTCTCCTGGGTTTCCGTAGTGATAAATCTTGCCGACACGAGCTGCGACGTATCCGTTCCGTTTGAACATCTGCGGAAGCGTCACCGCGTCGGGCAGGATGGTGCGGAAATTCGTCTGCAGCTCGTAGATGCGCGTCTTGTCCGGACGAAACCCTGTCAAAAGCGACACGCGACTCGGGCTGCATAACGGAAACTGCGTGTATGCGCGGTCGAATCTCACACCACGCGCTGCCAAACGATCGAGATTGGGGGTCTTTACCATTGGGTGCCCGAACGTTCCCATATCGTCGTTGAGATCGTCGGCCATGATCAGCAGCACATTCGGCCGCCGCGTTGACGACTGCTGCGCCGCGGCTGGAAAAGCCGCAAACAACAATACCGTCAGCAACGAAGCGATGCAGAACGCTCGGACGAGCACTCCAGAGACGCGACGACCATTCCTTGCTGACTTCATAAGTCCACCTATGAACGCGAGAACTTCTGGACAATACGCCAGATTGGCGTGTTTTGAACGCAGTGGTCTTCTATTTCTTTACTGGAGCGTCGGCTGCATTCACGTAATTGATCGCGAACGGGCCGATGCCGTGAACCTGGACGAGCGTGTCCCCTTTCGACGCCGCGTAGTGCGGCATCCGTGCCGCAATCTGCGCGTACGCGCCGGCGCCAAGAATCGTCGCAGCCGACTCGTCGAAGCGTTCGCCCATACCCACGACAAACGTTCCGCTCAGCACGGTGAGGTGTTCGTCAGTCGGGTGCCAGTGCGGTGGGACGCGCACGTCGCCGTGATACCGAAATCGGATCACGAAGGGTTGGCCCTCGGCGTCCGGGTCGCCGGCGATCACCGCGATTTCAGCGCCTGGCCGCAAGTGCTTCCACTTGACGTCGCCGGGATGGACGATGGAGTGATCCGAAGTGGACGTTCGGGCGGGCGGCGATCCGCCCTGTGCGAAAAGCGGCATGAGGAGCGTGGCGGCAGCGAATAGAGTCTTCATATGGGAAGAAGCGTAACACCGGCCGAGCCGGATGGCGATTGACTCCGGTCGGACATGCGCGTAGAACATCGTCGCGAAAGGGAGGAGACTGATGAAGCGCTGGGCACTGTTCGTCACGCTGGCCGCACTGTTCGCGCTCGCGTATGTGCGCACCGTCGAGAGCCAGTCCGGCACGGTGCGTCAGCTCGCGCCCGGCGTCTATTCCCGTCAGGGCGATCGGGATACACAGCAGCCTGCGAATACCAGCTGGATTGAATTCCGCGATTTCGTCGTCGTGATCGAAGCGAATACGCCGTGGGGAATCAAAACCGCGCTCCCGGAGATTCGCAAAGCGACAAGCAAGCCGATTCGCTACGCGTTCGACACGCATTACCACTGGGATCACACACAGGGGAACAGCGTCCTCTTCGACGACGGTGTCACCGTAGTGTGCTCTCAGGATTGCGCGAGCGAGCTCAATACCAAGGGCAAGACCGAGTGGGAGCAGATGTCGAAGCGAACGGGCGAGTACAGCCTCGCGCCGTATCGGCTGCAGCAGCCGTCGGTCATGTTTGGCGATTTCATGGCTATCGACGACGGGGAACGCACGCTCGAGCTGCGTCGAGTAGGACCGGCTCACACCATCGGTGACGCGGTCGCGTTCCTGCCGAAGGAAGGAATCCTGTTCACCGGAGATCTCTGCGTCAGCTGGCGATACGGAAACAACGTCGGCGATCGAGACGCCGATCATCAGCACTGGGTTCAGGTACTGAACGAAATGGCGGGTTGGAATGTGAAGACGGTCGTGCCCGGACATGGAGCTCCCGGCACGGTCGCTACGCTCAAGGCACAGAGCGCGTTCATCGATGATCTGTGGAAGCAGGTTTCTGCGGGAAAGAAAGCGGGCAAGACGGTCGATCAGCTCGTGAAAGAGATCGATCTTTCGCAGCACGGCGATTTTGCCGCCGATGCGCAGCAGAACCAATCGGCCATCCGGGCAGTCTTTCGGAAAGCACCGGGGTAGACTTTGCTCGGTCAGCGCTGTTCGATCGCGAACGTAACAGGCAGGCCCAGGAACCTCTCGTATCTTTCAACTGCCGCGGTGAGCATGCGCCGCTCAGTTGCAGTCAGACGGCGCAGCGGCGCCACTCGAACCTGCAGGTCGCGCGCGGAGCGCGTCACGCGCCAGGTACCTGCGACGTGCCCCCCGATCACCAAGGCATGCTGGAACGTCACCCAACCATTTGACGAGGATGCGATCTTCGCCGGTCCGTGCGGCACCGCCTTGCGATCGCGATACGCGACCAGATACTCGTCATAAATCGGGAGCAGGTAGGCGAGACGATCGCGAGCGGCCGAAGGTTGAGAGTCGCCGAGACTCCAGTAGGTCAGACCACCGTCGGCCTCGCGCTTCGCCCGAACCATCTCGATCGCACGCTTGCCATCAGCGATCGTCAACCCGGACCACCATGCAAAATCCCGGATCGTTGCCGGCCCATGGCTGCTGAAGAATCGTTGGCCGAGCGTGGCCAGGGCTTCATCCCGGGACAACCCGCGAGCCTTCGGCGCGCGTTCGCTCAAAAGCGCGTAGGTGGATTGCCGTTCCGCTCGGCGTCCACTGCAGATGATCCCTTCGAGCTCGGCATGCATGACCACGCGCGCCAGACGACTTCCCGTCATCGGCAGCCGGGCTCGGTCCAGGCGGGCAGCAAGCTCCACTCTCGTCAAGTGATGGCCGCCACCGAGCGCTCGCTCGATGATCGCGGCGCAGCGTGTGAGCGTTCGGGCATCAAGCCCGAGCTCGCTGTTATAGTACGACATGGTGCGGTGCACGCGCGGCGCGGTGAGTTCGAGCAACCAGCGGATGTCGGACGCGGCCACGAAATGCCAGGTC
>DASTVZ010000079.1:0-16307 GCA_035758845.1 Vicinamibacterales bacterium | reverse complement strand
CGCCGATGCTGATGGCTACCGCCGTCAGCGCATCAAACCCTAGACGACGTGTGACCAGGAGCAGGACCGGAACCAGCGCGATGACCTCCTCCGCCATGTTCTCCAGCGCACCGAACGTGGCGAATGTCAGCGACACGATTGGAATGACCAACGCCTCACGATTCTGCAGGCGGCGAACAAGCCACGTCACGGCCTGCCGCAATGCACCGGTTTGATCGACGACGGTGAATGCGCCGCCGACGAGGAAGACAAGAAAGACGACGGACCCGGCAGCCGCGAGACCTTTCGGAATCGCGACCAGCGCTTGAAAGGGGCCGACAGGGGTGCGCTCGACGTGATGGTAGGTTCCAGCCACGACAACCGCGCGTCCGGTGACCGGATCATCGCGACGTTCGTACTGACCGGCCGGAAGGACGTAACTCGCCAGCGCAGCGGCCAGGATACAGGCGGTCAGGAGCGTGAGCGGGTGGGGAAAGGCCGCGCCTCGCACGTGCGACGCATCGTAACACGCCAGCCTTCGCCGCCAGCGCTAACGCGCGAGCGGGCTACGGCTGGCAAGCGTTCGCCGCCAGCGCGTGTGGGAGCGAACAGGGGATCCGCGAGGTAATACCTTTCCGGCTCGGTTATCTTTAATTGCAACTCTTGTCTCACGGTGACCGTCAAACCGCCCATGGAAGACATCCGCTACGCCATCCGCGCGCTCAGAAAACAGCCGATCTTCACGCTCGTCGCCGTGCTCACGTTGACGCTGGGCATCGGGGCTAACACCGCGATCTTCAGCCTTCTCTACCAGACACTGCTCCGGCCCTTGCCCTACGCCAACGCCGATCGCCTCGTATTTGTGTGGAACACCTATCCGCTGATGGGACTGCCGCAAGCAAGTGTCTCGATTCCGGATTATCTGGATCGCAAGCTTCAGGCTCCGGCAATCGAGGACGCAGCGCTGTTTATGGGCCGGACGGCCAATCTCGCCGAGGAAGGACGTCCGGAGCAACTGCAAGCGCTGGCGGTGACGCCGTCGTTCTTCTCGACGCTCGGCCGGCAACCATTCCTCGGGCGTGGTTTTACCGATGACGAGGCACGACCAGGAGCCGACAAGTTCGTGATTCTGACCTACGCGCTGTGGACGTCACGGTTCGGCGCGGATCGAGGGCTCGTCGGACGCGACATTCGGGTGAACGGTGAGGCGCATCGCGTGGTTGGTGTGTTGCCTGCGGATTTCGAGCTGGGCTCCCGTGATGTGGCGATGCTGATGCCATTCGCGTTCACACCAGAGCAGACGTCCGACAACGCGCGCGGCAACGAGTTCAGCACGATGATTGCCCGTCTTCGGCCGGGTGCATCGATCGAGCAAGTCAATGCGCAAATGAAGACGATTGTCGACCGAAACATGGAGCGCTTGCCGGCGCGCGCCCGCTTTGCCCAATTGAGCGGCTTTGGCGGTTACGCCGTGTCGATGCGCGATCAATTGGTAGGGGACGTCCGCACGCCCCTGCTGGTGCTGCAGGCAGGCGTCATCCTCGTGCTCCTGATTGCGTGTGCCAACGTGGCAAACCTGCTGCTGATGCGCGCCACGGGGAGAGGACGCGAGCTGGCGATCCGGACAACATTGGGCGCCGGCCAGTGGCGGCTGATTCGTCAGATGCTTACCGAGGGTGTCGTGCTGTCGGTGCTCGGAGGCCTCGGCGGTCTCGTTGTCGGCCTCGCTGGTCTCCAGGGCTTGATGGCGATGAGCGCACAGCAACTGCCCGCCGCGATTCACGCGTCGCTCCATCCGGCGGTGTTGCTGTTTACGCTCGTGCTTTCGGTCGCCACCGGTTTGATCTTTGGCGCGTTCCCGGCGATCGCCGTCATTCGCGGAAACACCTCGGCGTACTTGAAGGACGACAGCACGCGGGGAAGCGCGAGCAAGGCAACCGGATTCACACGTGCTGCGCTTGTCGTCGGAGAAACAGCGCTGGCGCTGATGCTCCTCGTCGGCGCCGGGTTGTTGCTCAAGAGCTTCGCCCGGCTCCAGGCTGTCGACCCTGGATTTTCTGCCGAAAGTGTTTTGACGGCGCAAATCGGATTGCCGGCAGTTCGCTATCCCGACCCGGCAGCGCGCCGCGCGTTCTGGGTTCGGCTGATTGAAAAGGCCCGATCGCTACCGGGGGTTACCGCCGCAGGACTTACCTCGAACATTCCACTTAGTGGCAATGTGAGTTCGGGATCGTACTCCATTGTCGGGTACACACCAGGGCCCACCGAAACCGCCCCACACGGACGCCAGGAAATCGTCGGCGGCGATTACTTTCGAGCGATGCAGATTCCGCTCGTCGAGGGTCGAGTGTTCACGGATGCCGACACCGCCGACAGTCCGCGCGCGGTTGTCGTCGATCAATATCTCGTCCGTCGGTATTTCCCGGGACAGAGCGCGATCGGCCACGAGATTCAACGTGGCGGTCCCAATAGCCCGAGACTGCGAATAGTCGGTGTCGTCGGCACGATTAACGGGATCGATTTGGCGCAGCCAGTGATCAAAGAGCGCATCTACCATCCCGTCACGCAAGCAGCACCGGCTCGCATGGCGGTGATGCTGAAGACCAGTCTCGATCCGTCGACGCTCGTGGCAGCGCTGCGCGAAGCGGTTCTCTCGATCGATCCGGAGCAGCCGATTGCCGATGTTCGGACGATGGACCAGTGGGTCGCTCGATCGCTCGCGACACGCCGCGCGCCGATGGTGCTGCTGGCGCTCTTTGGAGCTGTCGCGCTGGTCCTGTCAGCAATTGGGATTTATGGTGTGCTCGCGTTCGGCGTGGCGCAGCGTGTCCGTGAGTTTGGAATCCGGCAGGCCCTGGGAGCCAATCGCCGCGCCATCCTGTCGCTCGTGCTGACGCAGGGCATGCGGACGACGTTGATTGGCGTGGCGATCGGACTGGTCGGCTCCTACGCACTTTCCCGGTTCCTCCAAACGCTGCTCTTTAGTGTCGGACGGCACGATGTATCCGTGTTCGTCGGCGTTCCATTCGTACTGTTGATCGTCGCCCTTGCCGCCTGCTACATTCCGGCACGGCGCGCGACAGAGATCGATCCAATCGAAGCGTTGCGGGAGTCTTGAACGGTCGACAGACGAAATACTACGAAACCAAAACCTCCAAAATCTAAAACCGGGAGTAATATGGACTGACTCAGCCCTGCATGCCCCTGGTCCACGTCGCCCTCGTCGTCATCACGCTCGCGTTTCAGGATGCTCAGCCACCCGCCGACTGTAAAGAATGGCAGGAGTGCCGCCAGCTCGCTTTGGAGGCCGCGGAGCGGCAGGACTACGAACGCTTTCACGATCTCGCGTGGCGAACAGTGCAGAAGGGGCCGAAAAACGATGCGGCCATCATGTATCTTCTGGCGCGCGCGCAAAGCTTGAGCGGTCGGCCGGGCGACGCGCTGGTCATGCTGCAGCGGCTCGCGCAAATGGGCACAAAGACCGACGCGGCGACCAATGATGATTTCCGCCGCGTGCGCGCGCTGCCCGGTTGGGCAGCGTTGGAGACCGGCGCCGGTGGTTTGACAGGGACTCAGTTGTCACCCGCATCGCCGACAACGCAACCGCGAGACGTCGTTGCGAATCGAGCGAAGCCGCCGGCTGCGGAGAACTCGACGAACGCGGCGCCGAAACCTGTCGACACGCGCCCGCCGGCATCAGGCGTCGCCCCCACCGAATCGATCCGTTTCACGGCGGCGGCATCGACGCCCGCGGGCATCGCGTACGACGCGGTTTCGCGCCGGTTCATCGTTGGCGATCGCGACGCGCGCAAACTGACCGTCGTCGACGAGTTCTCGCAGCACGTGGCTAATCTGGCCAGCGCTCAGTCTGCCGGATTCGGCAACATCGCCGCACTCGAGATCGATCCACGCCAGGGCAATCTGTGGGTTGTCAGCAGCGATTCCTCATCGGCAGACAACGCCACTGGCACCACGGCCGCCGCACGGACGACGCTGCACAAGCTGCAGCTCATCTCGGGGCGAGTACTACAGAGCTTTGCCCTGCCGGATCGTCTTGGTGCGGCGCGATTCGCGGACGTTGCGGTGACGGCCGACAGCACGGTGCTCGTTCTCGATGATTCGGGTCAGCGGATCTTCCGCCTTCGATCGAGAGGGGCCGATCTCGAGATCGCTGCCGGGCTCAAAGAGCGCGTCTCAACCATCGCGCCGGCGTCCGACGCGCTGATCTACGCCGCCACGACCGACGGAATCGTGGTCATCGATTTGTCGTCTAAGGCTGTCACCCCCCTCAAGGCTGCGGCCGGAGTCGATCTCGCGCGCCTGTCGCGACTGCGATGGCACAAGGGCTCGCTTATCGGTATCCAGCAGAGCGAGAGTTCGTACCGAGCCGTCCGCATAGCCCTAGACTCGACAGGCCGGCGCGCGACAGGTCAGCAGATACTCGATGCCTCGCTGGCGACAATCGATCCGACGGCGGCGACCATCGCGGGAGGCGTGCTCTATTACCTGGCGTCGGGCGATGGGGCCGAGATGGTGATTAGAAAAATCACGCTCCCTTGATCACGCGGTTCGCGCCGGCACCCACCGGCTGGCTCCATCTCGGCCATGTGCTTAATGCCGAATTCGTTTGGCGACAAGCAGCGTCGCTGGGCGGACGAGTGCTTCTGCGCATCGAGGATCACGACCGAATTCGATCGCGCAAAGAATTTGAGCTCGGCATCCTCGACGATCTCGATTGGCTGG
Source organism: Vicinamibacterales bacterium (assembly GCA_035758845.1). GTDB lineage: Bacteria > Acidobacteriota > Vicinamibacteria > Vicinamibacterales > 2-12-FULL-66-21 > JALZOC01. The sequence continues at coordinate 11,585 of DASTVZ010000079.1, read as the reverse complement.
GCTACCGACCCGACATCTATTCCACTGACGCCTATCGCGAGGGACGCTGCGATGGACGTCAAAGCGATCGCGAGGACATCTACTTCGAGGCGTTCGAGATTCTGCGGAAGCAGCAACTCGTCTATGCCTGCGACTGTTCACGCCGTGTTGCGGCACAATCCACGGTGGCGAATTCCGACTCCACCGAGCTACGGTACACCGGTCATTGCCGCAACAAGCAGCATCCGATTGTCGACGGGTTCGGCTGGAGGATCAGGATCGAACCGGGGGTGGAGGAGTTCGAGGACGTGCGCCTGGGTTTGCAGCGTCAGGATCCGTCCGCGCAAGGCGGCGATGTGCTGCTCCGCGATCGCCACGGCAACTGGACCTACCAATTCGCAGTGACGGTCGACGACTGGCGTCAGAACATCGACTACGTCGTTCGCGGCATCGACCTTTTACCATCCACCGGTCGACAGATCCGTATCGCGAGACTGCTCGGCCGAACGACGCCACCAACGTTCTTTCATCACCCGCTCATCATGAAGAGTCCGGATCAAAAGTTGAGCAAGTCGGACGGCGATACTGGGGTGCGCGAGCTGCGCGTGCGCGGATGGAGCGCTCGCGATGTGATCGAACTTGCGCGCTTTCGCATGCCGGGCTCCGGGATCCGGGATGCAGGATCCGACGATCGCGCAACTGCGGACAAGTGATACGCCACGTAACGTGCAACTGATGGACGTCGCCGTGAACTCATTCCGATCCCGGACGCCGGATCCCGGACCCCGGCTGCGAAGGCTACCCTTCCCGCAACACCCTCGCCGGATCGATGTGCGATGCGCGACGCGCCGGAATCCAGCCGGCCAGGGCGCCGATCAGGATCAGCACCACCGTTGCGGCTGCAAGCGTGACCGGATCGCGCGGTTGCAACCCGTAGAGCAACGTCGCAACGAATCGCGCCAGCAGCCAACTGGCGATCGTGCCGGCAATCACGCCCACGCCGACGAGGATCGCGACGCGCCGAAGGACCAGCGTCACGACGCCAGTCGGCCCGGCGCCGAGGGCCATTCGAATGCCCAGCTCGGTGCGTCTGCGGCTCACCGCATACGACGTAATGCCGTAGAGCCCGAGCCCGGCGAGCAGCACGGCGAGGCCGCCGAAAAAGCCAGACATCATCGCGACGATGCGTTCTTGAATCAACGAGTTGTTGACCTGCTCGGCCAGCGGGCGGAACGACATCGTGATGTCTGGATGCACGGCCGACAGCGCGGCCGCGACGCTCTTGGTCAAGAGTGCCGGAGAGCCTCCCGCGGCACGCACACTGATCGAAATGCCCGACGGTGGTTCGGCATGTTGCGCGATTGGGACATACATCGTCGGCGGTACCGGCGCGCGCAGCGATCGGTACACGGCATCCTGGACGTACCCGACGATTTCCTGATCGAACGCCGGCCTGTCCGGATAATCGGGCTGTCGGAAATGGTGCCCGATCGGATTCGCTCCGTTCAGGAACTTTCGCGCGAATGTTTCGTTCACGATGACGACATGCGGGGCCGTCTTGGTGTCGCGATCGTTGAAATCGCGTCCGCCGAGGAACCGTGTGCCGAAAGTCTGAAACCATCCCGGACTGACGAGATTGACATACACGCCGCGATCGTCCCGCGCGATCTCTCGATCGTCCATGCGTTCGATCGCGAATTGCCACGTACTGCCACTGACCGGTGTCACCGCCGAAGCCGCGGCGGTTGCGACGCCGGGAACTCCGGCGGCCGTCTGTCGCAGCCGCTCATACAAAGCGAGGCGCTCCGCCGGTACGGCGCGGGCGGCGTTCACGTTGGCGACAAGAATGGGATTGCGATCGAATCCGAGCTGTACATTCGAGAGCGACGAGAAGGTACGGATGAAGAGTCCGGCGGCGACGATGAGCAGGAGCGACAGGGCAACTTGAACGACGACGAGAAGGTTTCCCAGGCCGAACCGTGCGTCGCCAACCACGCTGCGCCCGTGCGCTTTGAGCGCTTCGCTGGGAGTCGTGGCTGACGCGCGAAACGCCGGTGCCGTGCCGAAGAGCAACGCCGTCGCGACCGCGATCAGCGCCGTGAATCCGAGTACTCGCCAGTCGATGCCGATGTCGAGGAACACAGTGTTCGTCGAGGTCGAGAGTTGACGCACCAGCAGCGTGGCTCCCCATCGAGCGAAGAACACCGCAAGCAACGCGCCACAACCCGCGAGGAGCAGACTTTCCGTCAGCAGTTGACGGACCAACCGACCGCGTGATGCCCCAAGCGCGAGCCGCACGCTCATCTCGTGGCGTCTCGCCGTCGCCCGGGCGAGCAGCAGATTGGCGATGTTCGCACACGCAATCAGTAGCACGAGCGCGACGACGCCCATGATCGTGATGAGCGCCGTGCGATACCGATCGCGAAGCGACGAGTTGCCGGTCGCGGCGGCCGTGAGGACGAAGGCGTCCTTCAAGTAACTTGCCTGATCTTCGGGACGAAAATTCTGCGGCATCGTGGCGTCGCGAATCTGAGGCTGAACCCCGCGCAGGGCAGCCGTGGCGTCGGCAAAGGTCTGGGTCGGTTTCATCCTGATGAAGATACTCATCCACCAGTAAGAGCGCCGATCGAGAGCGCTTTCCTTGCCGCGTACGAGCGGTTCGGTTCCGAGCGGAATGGCAATGTCGAAGGTGCGCCCGACCTCGACGCCGAAGAATTCCGGCGGCGTCACGCCGATGATCGTGTAAGGCGTCCGCTCGATCGTCAGGTGCTGTCCAACGACATCGGCCGCGCCTGAATAGCGCGATTGCCAGTAGCGATAACTGATGACCGCAACCGCTCCATCCGGCCCGCCGCCACGGCGATCGTCGGCCTCAGTGAACGTCCGGCCAAGAATGGCGGGGACGCCGAGGACATCGAAGATCCGTCCACTTGCCCAGAACCCGTCGACGAAGTCTGTCTGGGCTGTGGTCGACAGGTTGAATCGGCTGCCCGAATATGCAAACGCGCCATCGACGAGATCCTGTCGATCGCGGATCTGTTCCCAGATGGGATTGGTCCATGAATCGCGCCCGGAGTTGCCAATCCCGAGCACGGCCAGGCGGTCCGGTGATTTCACCGGCAGCGTCCGCAGCATCAACGTGTCCAGGATTGAGAACATCGCCGTGTTGGCGCCAATACCGAGCGCGAGCGACAGGATGGCGACAAGCGTCACAATCGGTGTCGCTTTGAGCGTGCGAAAGGCATCTCGGATATCAGTCATGAAACGCTCCCATCCCCTCGACGGTATGTGACGAGACATTTAGCTGATCGGTTGGTCGCTTCCATTGCCATATCTGATCAACAATCGTCATTCGGTCCAATACGTAAGGAGTCGCCCAGTGCAACTCGAAGGCGTCTACTCAGTTCTCCCAACCCCGTTTCAAGCCAACGGCGACCTGGATGAAGCCAGTCTTCGTCGAGTGATCGACTTGTTCATCGGCGCCGGCGTCAACGGCGTGACAGCGCTCGGCGTCACAGGTGAGGTTGCGCGGCTCGACGACGCTGAACGACGTCGCGTGCTCGAGGTTGTGGTCGAGCATGTGAAAGGTCGCATCGGTGTCGTGGCCGGTACGACTTCGGAGGGAAGTCGGACCTGCATAGCATACAGCCGGCACGCGCGTGAGGTCGGCGCGACCGCCGTCATGGTGAGTCCCCCGCGGATGCCGAAACTGAATTCGGACGCTGTGGTGCGGCACTACACGGCGCTCGCAGACGCGGTGGATATCGAGATTGTCGTCCAGGATTATCCGCCAATTTCCGGATTCACGATGGAGCCGGCGCTTCTGGCTCGCATTGCGCGCGAGATTCCGCGCGCCCGGACGATCAAGCTCGAAGACCCGCCGACACCGTTCAAGACGTCGCGCATTATAGAGGCCGCTGGAGACACGCCGGTTCGGATCTTTGGTGGCCTTGGCGGTGTGTTCCTGCTCGAGGAGCTTCTCGCGGGTGCGACGGGCGCGATGACCGGTTTTGCATTTCCCGAGATACTCGTCCAGATTGTGAAGCTGTTCCGCGCCGGCCGCGTAGAAGAGGCGGCTGATACCTTCTACCGCACCGTACCGCTGATGCGCTTCGAGTTTCAGGAAGGGATTGGCATGGCGATCCGAAAGGAAGTCCTCCATCGCCGCGGCGCGCTGGCGAGTCCCGCGACTCGAGCGCCCGGGGCGGTCCTGGATCAGACCACCCGGGAGGCGCTCGATCGGGTCATGCAGTGGGTGGAGACGAGGACGGCGACATAACCTGTGTCGTATCGGGATCCGGTGTCCGGGATCCGGAATCCGCTGAACCGCAACTGGAAACTGAAATTCATGGATCTTCAACTCAAGAACAAAGTCATGCTGATCGGCGGCGCCAGCAAAGGGCTGGGATACGCCGTTGCCCACGCGCTTGCGGCGGAAGGGGCCATCGTTTCGATCTCGTCCCGCGACCAGGCATCGATCGCCTCGGCCGCGTCGCGTATTGAACGTGACACCGGATCAAAGGTGTTCGCAATGCCGGTGGACGTCCGCTCGCGAGAAGCGATCGACACGTGGGTCGCGGCGACAGCGGACAAGTTTGGCGGCATTGATGGTTTGATGACCAACTCAGGTGGTCCACCGGCAGGTCTTGCCATTTCGTTCGACGACGCGGCGTGGCAGGACGCGGCGGACTTGTTGCTATTCAGTACGATTCGAATGGTGCGCGCGGCAGTGCCGCACATGAAGACGCGAGGCGGTGGTGCCGTCCTTGTTTCCACTTCCTCGTCGGTGAAAGAGCCAGTTCAGAACCTCGGGCTTTCAACCGTGCTGCGTGCGTCCGTCTCTGCGTTTGCGAAGACCCTCGCGATCGAGCTTGCGCCGTCGAAGATCCGGGTCAATCAGATCATCCCAGGACGAATCGATACCGATCGCGTCCGTCACCTCGATCAGGTCAACGCTCAGAAACAAGGCGTCTCGGTGGACGAAGCGAAAGCGAGAGCAATTTCTGCGATTCCCGCAGGGCGCTACGGTGAACCAGCCGAGTTCGGACGGGTAGGGGCATTCCTCTTGTCCGAAGCCGCGTCGTATATGACCGGCGCGACGGTGCAGGTGGACGGTGGGTTGATCAAGAGCGTGCTCTAAGCAATGTCGATGATGCGTAAAGTGCTGCTCGCGGGATCGACGAATCCGTGGCTCCGCGATCGAGCGACGAAAACGGCGTTCGTGCGGCGGTCGGTGTCGCGCTTCATGCCCGGAGAGCAGATCGACGATGCGCTCCGTGCGGCCGCGGAGCTCAAGCCGCAGGGCATCACGACCATCCTCACGAAGCTCGGGGAGAATCTTACCGGGGTCGAAGAAGCTGAAGAGGTCACGACACACTATCTCGACGTACTCGATCGCGTCGACCAGTCCGGGCTCGACGCCCACATCTCGATCAAGCCGACACAGCTGGGCCTGGATCTGGATCGCGCCCTCTGCGACCGCAACCTCGATCGATTGATCGAGCGCGCGGATGCGCTCGGCAACTTCGTCTGGATCGACATGGAGAGTTCGCCGTATGTCGATCGAACGATCGAGCTGTACCGGCGCGCCCGGGCACGCACGGCACGCGTCGGCATTGCGCTGCAGGCGTACCTGTACCGCACCGAGAAGGATGTTGAATCGCTGATTCCGCTCGGAGCGGCGATTCGAATCGTCAAAGGGGCCTATCTCGAACCGGCGTCGATTGCGTTCCCGAAGAAGGCGGACGTCGACGCCAACTATTTCAAATTGTGCACGCGGCTGCTTTCGCCCGACGCGCGGAAGCCCGGGGCGCTGCTGCACATTGCGACGCACGACATTCCGCTGGCGGATCGGATCGCCGGCCACATTCGTGACCGGAATGTGGCGTCCTCGGCGTACGAGTTCGCGATGTTGTACGGTATCCAGCGCGGGCAGCAGTTGCGCCTCGCGCGCGAAGGACGGCGGTTGCGCGTCCTGATCAGCTACGGAGAATACTGGTTTCCGTGGTATATGCGGCGTCTCGCCGAGCGTCCGGCTAATATGTGGTTCGTCGTACGCACGATGTTCGGGTGATTCAAAGGAGCTGCGAAGGACGTCGCGAACGAGCGTAGCGAAGCGAGCCACCGGAGCGGAGCGGGGCATAGGGGTCCCCGCGAGCGCCCGCCTACGCCAAGGCTTCGGCGAGGTCTCGCCGCAGCGCTTCGCGCGGAGGCGGAACGGTGTAGGGGAGTCCGAGGGGCGAAGCCCCTCGGGGAGGAAATTATGAAGACCATGCGAATGATGCAGGCGGTTCTCGTGGCTGCTGTTTGCGCTCTCGCTCTCGGCGCGACCAGCGCGCAACAGGGTTCGACAGCCGCCGTCCCGATTGACGGCGACGACATCGGCGGCGTCGTCACTGGCCCAAAAGGCCCGGAAGCCGGCGTCTGGGTGATCGCGGAGACGACCGAGTTGCCGACCCGATTCGTACGCATCGTCGTCACCGACGACCGCGGACGTTATCTCGTGCCCGATCTGCCAAAGGCCAACTATAGCGTCTGGGTTCGCGGATATGGACTCGTCGATTCGCCGAAGGTCAAAGCGCTGCCAGGCAAGGCGCTGAACCTGACGGCCGTGCCGGCGCCTGATCCCCGCGCGGCGGCGGAGATCTATCCGTCGGGTTACTGGTTGTCGCTGCTGAAGGTCCCGGAGAAGAGTGAGTTCCCCGGTGGTGCAGGCATTGGTCAGAACGTGAAGAATCAGGCGGACTGGATCCGGTTGATCAAGTCCGGCGGGTGCACCGCGTGCCATCAGCTCGGCACGCCGGGCACACGCAAGCTGCCGAAAGAGTTCGACGACTTTCCGTCGTCAGTCCTGGCGTGGGAACGACGGCTGCAATCCGGGCAGGCCGGCACGAACATGATTCAGACGCTCGGCAACATCGGTCACGATCGCGCGCTCACGCTGTTCGCGGACTGGACCGATCGGATCGCCGCCGGTGAAGTGCCGCAGGCACCGCCGCGACCGCAAGGGATCGAGCGCAACGTCGTGATCACCCAATGGGACTGGGCCGATCCGAAAGCGTACCTCCACGATGAGGTCTCGACCGATCGGCGCAATCCGACGGTGAACCCGAATGGCAAAATCTACGGCGCCCTCGAGCTCAGCGCCGACTATCTGCCGGTGCTCGATCCCCAGGAGCACGCGATCGGTCAGGTGAAGCTGACGGTGAGAGATCCGAACACGCCGCAGACGTCACAGCTGATGATTCAGCCGTCGGTGTACTTCGCCACCGAACCAATCTGGAAGAGCCGCAACAACGTGCACAATCCGATGCTCGATGAGAAAGGCCGAGTGTGGATCACATCGGCGGTGCGGCCATTCGACAACCCGGCGTTTTGCAAAGCCGGATCGGAGCATCCGTCTGCGAAACTGACACCGCTCGACCGCGCTGGCCGGCACCTTGCGATGTACGACCCGAAGAGTGGCAAGCTGACGCACATCAGCACGTGCTTCGGTACGCATCACCTGATGTTCGCGGAGGACGCCAACAACACGCTGTGGACGAGCGGCGGCGGTCAGGTCGTCGGATGGTTGAACACGAAGATGTACGAGGCGACCGGCGATGAAGAGAAGTCGCAAGGATGGACGGCTCTCATCATGGACACGAACGGCAACGGCAAACGCGACGATGCCGTCGAGCCGAACCAGCCGGTTGATCCCGCGAAGGATAAGCGTTATGGCGGCGCGTTCTACGCCGTGTCGCCCGCGGCTGATGGATCCGTGTGGGGTTCGCAGCTTGGGTTCCCTGGCGCGATCATCCGTTTGAGTCCGGGCGCGAATCCTCCGGCGACCGCGCTCGCGGAAGTGTTCGAGCCGCCGATGAAGAATGGCGTCCCGGTCGAAGGCTACTCGCCTCGCGGCATGGACATCGATCGGAACGGCGTCGCCTGGGTGGCGCTTGCGAGCGGACACTTGGGGAGTTTCGATCGACGCAAGTGCAAAGGGCCGCTCAACGGTCCGTCAGCAACGGGGCAGCAGTGCCCGGAGGGCTGGACATTCTACAAAGAGCCGCTGCCGCAATTGAAGAACGTGACTGACTCTGGCAGCGCCGAAGCCAGCTACTACACGTGGGTCGATCAGTTCGACACTTCAGGGCTCGGAGCGAACACGCCCATCAATACCGGCAACGCGTCGGAAGGATTGCTCGCGCTGAAAGATGGCAAGTTCATCGTGATGCGCGTCCCGTATCCGACGGGCTTCTACACGAAGTGGATGGACGGACGCATCGACGATCCGAAAGCGGGTTGGAAGGGGAAGGGTCTGTGGGCGACGATCGGCACTCGCACGCCGTTCCACATGGAGACAGGCAAAGGGACGACAAGCAAGGTTCTGCATTTCCAGATCCGTCCTGATCCATTAGCGAAGTGATCATGCGCGTACTCGTCTTTCTGGTTGCGCTCGCGTGGGTCGGCTTTGAAGCGCCGCCGCGGGCGCAACAGCCGTCAACGCCGAACATCCTCCTGATTCAGGCCGACGATTTGGGCTATGGCGATCTCAGTGTCTACGGCCAGGCGATGTTCCAGACGCCCAACGTCGATCGTCTTGCGCGGAGCGGCCTGCGCTTCATCAGTTACTACGCGGGCAGCACTGTGTGCGCTCCCTCGCGCGCCGCGCTGATGACGGGCCTTCACACTGGCCACACGTCGATTCGTGGCAACCGGGCAGGCAATTCACTGCGGCCCGAGGATCGAACGGTGGCGATGCTGCTGAAGGATGCCGGGTATCGCACCGCCATGATCGGCAAGTGGGGGCTTGGCGAATCCGAGTCCCCTGGACGGCCCGATCGAAAGGGATTCGACCACTACTTCGGCTATCTGTCGCAGACGCATGCGCACCGACAGTTCACCGATCATCTCTACCGCGACGGCCAGCGCGTCGACGTGAACAAGGACGAGTACTCGAACGATCTCTTCACGCGAGACGCGATGTCGTTCATCGAGCAGAGCGACAACCGGCCATTCTTCATCTATCTCAATTACACGGTCCCGCACGCCGAGCTTCGAGTTCCAGACGACTCGATTGCCCCGTTCAGAGGGAGATTTCCTGAGAAGGCGTTCGCCAACGCTGTGGCCGACGCAAAGCTGACCGGCCCGGACGAGCCGTCGCTTGGGTATCGCTCGCAGCCGACGCCGCATGCCGCGTTCGCCGGAATGGTCTCACGGATGGATCGTGATGTCGGGCGAATCCTGGAGCTCCTGCGCACGCGCGGACTGGAGCAGCGAACGCTCGTGCTCTTCACGAGCGATAACGGTCCGCACCAGGAAGGGGGAGCGGATCCGGAGTTCTTCAAGAGCTCCGGCGGCCTCCACGGAATCAAACGCGATCTTTACGAAGGCGGCATTCGCGTGCCGATGATCGCGAGCTGGCCTGGCACGATCGCCGGCGGTACGTCGACGACCTATGCCGCGGCGCACTGGGATCTCTTGCCGACGTTCGCGGAACTCGCGGGCGCGAAAGTCCAGGCAGGTCTCGACGGCAAATCGATCGTGCCGCTGCTGCAAGGAAAGTCGCAGCCTGCGCACGACTTCCTGTATTGGGAATTTCACGAACGCGGCTTTCAGCAGGCCGTCCGGATGGGCAGTTGGAAAGCGGTTCGGCTGGCGAAGGACAAGCCGCTCGAGTTGTACAATCTCGCCAACGATCCAACAGAATTCACCAACGTCGCCGACAAGCATCCGGATGTTGTCGCGAAAATCGAGGCCTATTTGAAGACGGCGAGAACAGAATCGGCGAATTGGCCAATTAAATAGCGCTTGGCTGCTGGCGGTTGGCCCTCACTTTTCAGCTACAGCTTGCACGCAAGACGCGACCGGAACGGAGCGAGCGGCGGCAGCGCGAGCGCAGTGTAGGGAGCTAGGCGGGGTGCAGGGGGCCCCGCCGATCAAACAATGAATCGACGCGATTTCCTGAAGACTGCTACGGCAGCGACGGTTGTGCCAGCGGCGCCCTCAACGCGTCGCGATTCGCAAGCGGCACCCGTACGGGATGAGCGCGCGACATGGATCGTGCTTCTTCGCAAGCTCGCCGATCCGGTTCTGAGTAATCTCGCAAAGGGCACCCTGAAGGTCCGCATGCCGGTCGAGCAGGCCGCCAGCGCCAATCGTCAGAACGTCACACACCTCGAAGCAATCGGGCGGCTGCTTGCAGGCCTGGCGCCGTGGATCGAGCTTCCTGCCGAGGGCACTGGTGAAGGAAAGCTGCGCGCCGAGTACGCCGAGCTGGCTCGCCAGGCGATCGTGCGCGCTGTGGATCCCGCATCGCCCGACTATCTCAACTTCACGCGCGAGCGGCAGCCGCTCGTCGATGCGGCATTTCTTGGTGAAGCCGTATTGCGCGCGCCGCGCGCGCTCCGCGATTCACTGGATCCCTCGACCCGCCGCAACCTGATTGCCGCGCTCGAATCGACCCGCATCATCGCTCCCGGCTTCAATAACTGGCTGCTGTTTTCGGCGACGGTAGAGGCCGCGCTCCTGAAACTTGGTGCCGCCTGGGATCGCGTGCGCGTTGACTACGCGCTTCGCCAGCACGACCAGTGGTACAAGGGTGATGGCGCCTACGGCGACGGTCCCCAGTTTCACTGGGACTACTACAACAGCTTCGTCATCCATCCGATGCTGCTCGACGTCCTCGACGCCTGTCGCGACGAGATGCCGGCGTGGAAGGAACTGTCGACGCGCGTCGACGAGCGCGCGAAGCGCTACGCCGCGGTGCTCGAACGACTCGTAGCTCCTGACGGAAGTTTTCCCGCGCTCGGACGTTCTATCGCCTACCGCTGCGGCGCCTTTCATTTGCTCGCGTCGATCGCGCTGCGCCGCGCCCTTCCCGAGGGCGTGTCGCCGTCGCAGGCACGCGGAGCGCTCACCGCCGTGATCCGACGGACGCTGGAGGCGCCGGAGACGTTCGACCCGAATGGCTGGCTTCGCATCGGGCTGTCTGGCCACCAGCCTGGCGTCGGCGAAACCTACATTTCGACTGGCAGCCTCTACCTCTGTTCGGTCGCATTCTTGCCGCTGGGTCTCGATGCGGCCGATCCGTTCTGGTCGTCCCCGGCTCAACCGTGGACGTCAGTGAAAGCATGGAACGGGCAGCCTTTTCCGATCGATCATGCAATATAAGCCGGTGTCAAACCGGAGTCTGACCCCCGTCTTGACCCCGGTCTGACCCCCGTCTGACCCCGTAGCTGGCAGCTGGAAGCTGTTGTAATCTTCTTCACCATGAATAGACGCGACTTCCTCTCCAGCGTTGCTGTGGTTCCCGCACTCGCGATTCGGCAGACGCCGGCCCAGCCGGCAGCGAAGCCAGGGCCGCACGGGCTCAAGCTCGGAACCGTGACCTACAACATCGCGAAAGACTGGGACGTTCCCACGATCATCAAGAACCTGACGGAAGCGGGCTTCGATGGCGTCGAGCTGCGAACCACCCACAAGCACGGCGTGGAGATCACGCTATCGCCCGCGCAGCGCGCCGAAGTGAAAAAGCAGTTCGAAGGGTCGCCAATCAAGATTGGCGGCCTTGGAACAACGTGCGAATTTCACGCCGCCGACCAGGCGATCGTCCGCAAGAACAT
>DASTVZ010000010.1:0-24455 GCA_035758845.1 Vicinamibacterales bacterium | reverse complement strand
GCTCGCTATCCAATTCGTTCCAATGAATTTGGCTCTGGGGACGACGAGCGCGATTCGGCAGTCATAATAGAGGTAGGCTCACGTCCCGACCCCGATGCATACCCCGACAACCGAACCCCAGGCGCTGCCGATAGATCCGGTCTGCGGCATGGAGGTGGATCCATCGACGGATCTCCGTACCGATTACAAAGGCACGACGTACTTCTTCTGCCATCCGTCATGCCTGCAGCGCTTTACCGAGAATCCTGAATCGTTTCTCCACCCGCGTGAGCCAGAGCCGGTAGTTCCGGGCGCGATCTACACGTGCCCGATGCACCCCGAGGTTCGACAGGTCGGTCCGGGCAGCTGTCCCATCTGCGGCATGGCGCTCGAGCCCGAGCGGGTCACGCTCGACGAAGGACCCAACCCCGAGTTGATCGACATGGAGCGGCGCTTCTACACCGCTGCGATCTTCGGATCGCCGGTGATGTTGCTCGCGATGATTGGAATGTTCGTCCCGGACTTTGTTCATAACATCGCCGGTTGGGCCAACTGGGTGCAGCTGGCGCTGTCGATCCCGGTCGTGTTCTGGGCCGGTGCGCCGCTCTTCACGCGCGGATGGGCGTCGATCGTCCACCAGAGCCCGAACATGTTCACGCTGATCGCGCTCGGGATCGGCGCCGCGTTTCTCTACAGCCTCGTCGCGACTGTGGCGCCTGGTGTCTTCCCTGAAGGCTTCCGCATGCATGGCCGTGTCGAGCCGTACTTCGACACGGCGGTTGTCGTGACCGCGCTTGTGCTGCTTGGACAGGTGCTCGAGCTGCGCGCGCGTTCGCGAACGAGTGCCGCGCTGAAAGGACTGCTCGGCTTGGCGCCGTCGAATGCGAGACGCGTCGAAGCAGATGGTGAACACGATGTGCCGATCGCTTCGGTCCACGTCGGCGATCTGCTGCGCGTGCGGCCGGGCGAAAAGGTGCCGGTCGATGGCGTCGTCACCGACGGCCGCAGCTTTGTTGACGAATCGATGGTCACCGGCGAGTCGGTCCCGGTAGAAAAGAACCCCGATGATCGGGTGACCGGGGGAACGCTGAACAGCACCGGCTCCTTCATCATGCGCGCCGAGCGGGTCGGTGAAGCGACGCTCCTTGCGCAGATCGTGCGGATGGTCGCCGAAGCTCAGCGCACGCGCGCGCCGATTCAGCGGCTTGCGGATCAGATTGCCGAATACTTCGTACCGGCGGTTGTGATCGTCGCCGGCATTGCGCTGGTTGCCTGGAGCATCTGGGGTCCCGAGCCACGATTCGCGATGGCCCTGGTGAGCGCCGTCGCCGTGCTGATCATCGCGTGTCCCTGCGCCCTGGGTCTCGCAACGCCAATGGCGATCATGGTTGGCACCGGTCGAGGCGCCGAGGCCGGTGTATTGATTCGCAATGCCGAAGCACTCGAACGTCTGGAGCGCGTGAACACGCTGGTGGTCGACAAAACCGGGACGTTGACCGAGGGGAAGCCGTCTGTATCGCGCATTGTGCCGCTTCCGGGGGTGGGATCAGACCCCCGTACACCGGGATCAGACCCCGGGTACCTTCTCCGCATTGTCGCGGCCCTCGAACTGGCGAGCGAACACCCGTTGGCGCAGGCCATCGTGCACGAGGCGCGCGCCCGCCAACTGACGTTGCCGCCGGTGGCGAAATTCGAATCCATCACCGGCCAGGGTGTCGCCGGCGAAATCGAGGGCCACATCGTTCTTGCCGGCACGAAGACGTTCCTCAACGACCGCGGTGTCGATGCCGCTCCCCTGGACGCCGATGCCGCACAGCTGCGTGGCGAGGGGCAGACCATCGTCTTTGCCGCAATCGATGGCAAGCCTGCGGGTCTGTTCGCAATCGCGGACAAGATCAAACAAACCACGCGCGAGGCGCTCACCGCGCTCCGAGCCAACGGCATTCACGTGATCATGATGACCGGTGACAATCGCGCGACCGCGGAGGCGGTTGCGAACGCGCTCGGCATTCCGCGGTCTGATGTGCACGCCGAAGTGTTGCCGTCCGATAAACGCGATCTCGTCCGCCGCCTGGAATCCCAGGGCCGCGTCGTCGCCATGGCTGGGGACGGCATCAACGACGCGCCCGCGCTTGCCGCGGCAACCGTCGGCATCGCGATGGGCACCGGCACGGATGTCGCCATTGAGAGCGCCGGCATTACGCTCGTCAAAGGAGACCTGCGCGGCATCCTCCGCGCGCGTCACCTCAGTCGCGCGACGATGCGCAACATTCGTCAGAATCTCTTTCTGGCGTTCATCTACAACGCCGTCGGCGTGCCCGTCGCCGCCGGCATGCTCTATCCCTTCATCGGTCTGTTGATCAGTCCCATCTGGGCGAGCGCGGCGATGACGTTCAGTTCGGTGTCCGTGATCATGAATGCGCTGCGGTTGCGGCAAGTGGAGCTCTGAGATCGATTCAGAGATACTGAGGAACTGTTTGTTGGAGTAGTTGGACCAATCGCGGCTCCAGAAACGTGTACACGTCCTCGATATCCAGGCAGACCACGCGTTCGAGCGCGGGATGCGCGGGAAACATGCGCCGCAGCGCCTCGACCTGTAGCGGATCCATTGCGAAAATGATGTCGGCCCACTCGAGCATGCGCGCATTGACTTGCACCAGCGCGTCCTCCTCAGTGCCGGCGGACCGGACATCGAGATCCTGGCGTTTGCAGAAGATGCGCTCGGCGGTGGCGCTGCGGTGGCGATTGAGACGGCAGACGAAGAGGACCCGCTTGGCCGGTGCCGTATGGGGCATGCAGATTTTCGGGTAATCTTAACGACATCTCCGCGCATCGTCTGTAACCCGAATCAACTATGAAGATCTCGATAGCCGTCCTCGTTTGTTCAGCCGTTCTTGTCGCGTGGTCGCAGGCGCCCGCGCCATCCACAGCCAAGCCGGAGACCGAGCGTCATCTCAAGAACGTCAAGCAGCTGACGCACGGTGGTGAAAACGCGGAAGCGTATTTCTCGCCCGACGGCAGTCACCTGATCTTTCAGTCGACCCGCGACGGATACCCCTGCGATCAGATCTACACGATCAAGATCGATGGCACCGAGCTGCGCAAAGTCAGCACGGGAAAGGGAAGAACGACGTGCGGGTATTTCTATCCGGGGGGCAAGCAGATTCTGTATGCGTCGACGCATGGAGCGTCGCCGGTGTGTCCGCCGAGACCGAGCTACGAGCGCGGATACGTATGGCCAATCTACGACGGCTACGACATCTACCGCGCAAACCCTGATGGATCCAACCTCACGCCACTGACGCGTACGCCGGGCTATGACGCCGAGGCGACCATCGCGCCCGACGGTCTCATTGTGTTCACCAGCGTTCGCGACGGCGACATGGACATCTACTCGATGAAGTCGGACGGATCGGAAGTCAAGCGCCTGACCAGTCGTCCGGGACCTGATGGTGGACCGTTCTTTTCATGGGACGGCAAGCAGGTCGCGTTCCGCGGGAAACAGCTCGCACCGGGTGCGGAGTTCGACGACTATCGGGCGCTTCTGAAGGAAGGTCTCTGGCGGCCGACGGAGCTGGAGATCTTCGTGATGAACCGCGACGGCAGCAATCTGCATCAGGTGACGAAGCTTGGTAAAGCCAACTTCGCACCGTCGTGGCATCCCGACGGCAAGCGCCTGATCTTCGCGTCGAACATCGCCGATCAGAAGGGTCGCGACTTCGACATCTACATGATCAACCTCGACGGCACCGGCCTCGAGCGCGTCACTTACAACAACACCTTCGATGGCTTCCCGATGTTCTCTCCCGACGGCAGACACATCGTGTTTGCCTCAAACCGAAACGCGAAGTCAGAGGGGGAGACGAACGTGTTCATTGCGGAATGGGTTGAATAGGGAACGGGTGCCACGCGCCGAGGGTGCAAGAATTCAATGATCTCTCGTCGCGCCGCACCTGCTGACGCCGCCGCCATTGCCGATATCTACAACGAGGGCATCGAGGACGGCATCGCCACCTTCGAGACCCGCCCGCGGACGGCGGACGAGGTGAGGAAATGGTTCGGGACGCGATTCCCAATTGTTGTTGTGGAGAATAGCAACGGACAGGTCATTGCGTTCGCATCAACATTTGAATACCGTCCGCGCGAGTGCTACGCGGGCATTGCCGAATTCTCGGTTTACGTCGCCCGATCCGACCGCGGCCGAGGTGTCGGCCGGCTTGCGATGCAATTATTAATAGAAGACGCCAAAGCCGCCGGGTTCTGGAAGCTCGTGTCGCGTGTGTTCCCGGAAAACGCCGCGAGCCGCGCGCTGCTGACTCAGCTTGGCTTCCGCGAAGTGGGTATCTACAAGCGGCACGCACAATCCCGCGGCGTCTGGCGCGATGTGGTCATCGTCGAAGCCCTGCTCACCGAATCCTGACTTGATCACACGACCTTTCATTCTCTTGACCAGGTGTCTCGGCGCCGCGGCAGTGGGGCTTCTCCTCTCGAACTGCGGCGGCAAGAGTGGGCCGTCCCCCACGTCCCCCATAGTCAGCGCGATCGACCCGAATCATGGTCCGGCTGGCGGCGGCACTGCGGTTCACATTACCGGTGATCACTTCTCAGCCGGTGCGATCGTCACGATTGGCGGTTCCATGGCAACCGAGGTCGTTGTCGAATCCGCGACGTCGATCACCGCGAAGACCGGTATCCGAATGCCTGGTGCGTCGGACGTTACTGTCAACGTCAGTGGCAGAAGCGGCGCGCTGCCGGGCGGGTTCACTTACGAGGCCGACACCGCGCCGGCGATCACGTCGATCACAGCTCAAGGGACCCGTCCGAACGAGCCCAAGAACTTCGCGGATCTCGATGAAGAGGTCGCGGTCACAGCGGTCGTCGAGGATCCGGACACACCTGTCGATCGCTTGACCTTCGAATGGACTGCCGAAGAGGGCACCATCAACGGCACAGGCGCGAATGTGACCTGGCGCGCACCAGCAAACGCGTCGACGCCGAAATCGATCGTGCTGTCCCTCAAGGTTTCCGATCCGGGATCAAACACGACGACGGGAACCGTGAGCGTTTCGGTGCACGACTCGCAAAAAGAGGTCGGCGATCTCTCGCGTCAGTTCCTGCTCGATTTCTCTGATTCCAACACCACTGCGGCGTTTGTCGTTCGTAACTTCAGCAAGAGCCCGCGCTGCGAGAAGGACCGCGACGAAGAATTCAACGAAGTCGAGGCGAATCGCAACACGTATCGCATTACGTCATCGAACATCGGCCCAGCGACGGTAAAGATTCAGTTCGCAAGTTTGCCCTGCAGCTATCAACCTCGCGACGGTGACGCGTGTGCATCGGTGCCGGCGACGTGGGACAGCGTGTGCAAGGCTGGAGTGAACTGCTTGCCGGGACGATCGCAGGGGACCGATTGGGTCACCGCCGTGTTCGAGGATTCCCAGTGGAAATTGTGTGCAAGCTATTTCCAGGGCGCGGGGAGTGTCCAACCAGGCTTCATCAAATGATCGGCTGCTGGCTTCGCTGATCTTGCAGCTTCCGCAGACCCAAACTTGTAACTCAGTAACAATTCTGTATTCCTCGCAGGGAACTCCAGTAACCGAGACTCTTCAGTTCACCTTCCTGAGCACCACTTCTGAAATCGACTTACACGATTTCCATCAATGTTTATCGATTGTTTTAAGCACGCGAGCGCCGTCCTACGCAGTTCCGTGCGCTTTGGTACGGTGGTTGTAACGGCGTAGGGCAGCTCCCAAAAACTCAACGACAGAACACCGACTCGAAGCGGAACACCAGGTCCGCCCTGGCGAAGCTCTGTCCGTGTTGGAGACACGCACCATGGAGCAACCGATTCATCCGGCGAGTGTGATCCGCGCAGTCGCATCAGACCCGTTGTCTTCAGATCGCACGCCGGACGATCTGGCGATCTTTTCCGGTCCCGGAGTGGAAGTGGTGAACCACTGGTGGGCGGAGTGCAACAAGCGATGGGCCGAGCGCGATCGCCTCAAGGCGGCCCCAGGAGCCAGAGGCTGACAGCCAACAGCCAACAGCCAAGAGGTTCACGTCCACTACCGCACGCTAATTCGCGTGTGATCGATATACATGTACTGCTCCTCGGCGGTCGCGAACTCTCGGTTCGCTGCATATTGGAACTCGAGAAAACCGCGTTGAGCTGGATAGTGAATGGTCGTGTATGAATCGGCAGGGCAGCTCGGCCGAAGGCGCAGCTAGGCAGGCAATCAGAATTCAACGATCAGCAATTGGAGCAAGGCTTAGAGGTCGTCGGATCGACCGCGTTGTGATCCGGGGATGGCGTGAATTCGACGCGGCGTGCGTCAGTAATTGATTGTGCCGCAACGGTTGGCACGATCGACACCACGAGCGCGAGCGCCGCCAATCCACACCTGGGGAACCCGCGTTTTGCGTATCTCGCGCCTGACATTCCTGTCGAACGGCGCGTCGCTGTGCATGATCCGGGCCGACTTCAGCGGTCCGCGCAACGATCACGCAGTGGGCACGTGCCCGGTTGCCCTCATCGGCTGCAATTCTCCGTACGTCAGCGTCCGCCAGATCCATTCCGCCGGGCCAAAACGATAGCGCGTCAGCCACCAGCGACTGAAGATCATCTGCACCGCGAAGATCACGATGCTCAGGACGACACACCACGCAGGCCCGACCTCGCCGTACAATCCAAAACCGACGCCGCTGAAGAGCACCAGGAACAAAACGGAGTGCGTGAGATAGTTCGTCAGCGCCATTCGTCCGACTGGCGCGAGATGACCGAGGCGTTGACGCCCGCGAGCGCTGTGATGAAAGAGCAGTGCGAGAGCCGCAAGGTATGTGAACGCCATCGCGAGGATGCCGGCCTCTTCTACGACCGCAGCAACGTGCGCCCAGTACGAGTCGCGTCCGAGCATCCCCGTCTGCTGCCAGTGCTCGACCGCGAGCGCGAGCCCATTCCCGATCGCGCCAATCGCGGCAGCCCACGGTAACCACCGACGCATCACGGGGACGAGTTCGGCCGTGCGATATGGCCATTTCCGCCTTCCCGCATAGAGCCCGAGCAGAAATCGCCCGAAGACCTGCGGAAACAGAAACAGTCCGACGCCGCGTGAAACGATATCGCCGTAGTAGTGCGACCGGTTTTCAGCACTGAGTGCGCGGTACGAGCCGCTGCCGTACACAGCAAGCCGTCGTTCTCTCTCCGTGTCCCCCTGCATCGCTGAAGACGCCGCCGCGGCCGGAGGGTGTCCAGTCAGCAGGGGATACGCCCCGACTGCCGCGCGAGCAAACAGTGCGAGCGTCAACGCCAGCAGCAACAACACGCGCGCGTTCCACCGCCGTACCAGAAGCAATCCCAACCCTCCGACGGCGTACATGACCAGAATGTCGCCGTACCACAACAGCGTGATATGCACCAGGCCGATGATCGCGAGAATCAGCACGCGTCTGGCGTAAGTCGGGGCAAGGGGTCTGCCGCCGTCCTCGGCGCGCGTCAACTGGATGGCAAAGCCAAGTCCAAACAGAAACGAGAACAGCGTATAGAACTTGTGATCGATGAAGAATACGATGAACGGCTTGACCATCCGATCGAGCTGCGCGGTTGCCAGCTGTGCCTGCCTGGTGTCGGTCAGCACGACATCCGTCGTGATCCACACGAGGTTACCCAGGAGGACACCGAACAGGGCAAATCCGCGGACGACATCAATGAGGTCGACGCGCTCCGCGAGCGAGACGGGTTGCAGTGTGTGCGAAGTCATCACGTTTCGTGGTGACGATCGGAATATTAGCGCCGTCTGCGAGTCAGCATAACGCGCGTTTGTCGGCCCGCCATGCGGGGTGCGATGGCCAGAGTACGCCGCGCCGGGAAATTTCATGGAACATTTCGAGTCCTAGCTATGTAGAATACTGTTTAGCGACACGCTGGCGATTGACACGACACCGGAGACACCGCAATGACGAAATTCTGCTCACTGATCACAATGATTTTGAGCCTGTCGCTCGTACTGGCGGCGCAGGATCCCCTGAGCGGGAAGTGGGAGGGGGAGACCAACAACGGTTCCACCATTGTCCTCGACCTTACAGCCAAGGGCACGACATTGACGGGGACGTTCTCGCGCAACGGGCAAAGCTCGCCCCTGGCGGAAGGCAAGGTGGCGAAGGGGTCGTTTACCTTCACGGTAAAGATCAATGACCAGGACGAAAAAATCTCCGGCGCACTGGCCGGCGAAGAGATCAAGATGTGGCTCGACCGGCACGGGCCGGAACGTGCGATTGTGCTGAAGCGCGTCAAGCGCAGCTAGCAGAAGCGTCCGACGTCATGGGCAAAGGATTCCTGACCTTCGCGACAACACTGATCCTCAGTGCTGTGTCGAATGGCTATTCGTACGGGTTCGACATCGTCGACATCACCGGGATGCCAAGCGGGACGGTGTACCCCGCTCTCAGGCGATTAGAGGACGCCGGATTCCTGGTGTCGAAGTGGGAGAGCGAACGCGCTGCGCACGCGAAGAACCGGCCGCGGCGCAAGTACTACGAACTCACTCGATCGGGCCGGGACGCATTGGTTGCGGCCATGAAACGGTATCGACTGCTCGATCAGGCGAGCGTCAAATGGATTCGGCCGAAGTCGTCCGAAGCATGAACACCCTTCTCACCAGGCCGCACCTGCTCCTCATCGCGATCGTCGGCGTGATTGTGCCGCGGCGCTTGCGCGCTGATTGGCGGGAGGAGTGGGAGACCGAGCTCCGCTACCGCGAAGAACTGCTGGCGGAGTGGGATCGCCTCGGCTGGCGTACCCGATGCGAACTGTTGCGGCGCAGTTCCGGTGCGTTCTGGGACGCACTCTGGTTGCAGCGACAGCGCTTGGAGGACGACGTGGTGCAGGATTTCCGCTTCGGCGTGCGCATGCTCGTGAAGAGTCCGGCATTCACGCTCGTCGCTGTCCTGACGCTCGCGCTTGGCATCGGTGCCAACACCGCGATCTTCAGCGTGGTGAACGCGTTGCTGCTGCGCCCGCTCGACGGAGTCAGCGATCCCAGTCGGTTGGTTCAGCTCGGACGCCAATACGCAAACAGGACGTCGCTGAGCGATTCGTCGCACCCGGACTTCGTCGACTATCGCGCCGGGAACACGACGATGTCGGGACTGGCGGCGATGTCACCGACCGCCTTCCACGTGAGCGCCCGTGGCATGACCGAACGCCTCGAAGGAGAGCTCGTTACCGGTGATTACTTCACGGTCCTGGGTGTGACGCCGATTCAGGGTCGCCTGATTGCGCCAGACGACGATCGGGACGACGGCTCCAATCTGGTCTGTGTCATCAGTTCTCGTCTCTGGCATCGGCGCTTCGACGGCGACACGCGCATTGTCGGTTCTACCGTCACGCTCGACGCACGACCGTTTACGGTCATCGGCGTTGCCAGCGAGCCGTTTGCCGGCATCAAGATTGGGACGCCGCGCGACATCTGGGTTCCGCTGACGACGCTGCGCCTGACCAATCCGAGCGGCGCGCACTTCGGGCAGCGCCGCGCGTCGTGGCTCGAAATGTTCGGCCGGCTCAAACCCGGCATCACTCTCGCGCAGGCCCGCACCGAGTTCTCCCTCATCGCCGCACGTCTGGAGCGAACGTATCCGGACACGAACGCTCATGCCGGAGTCCGGCTGGAACCGGGTCTGGGACGCGATGTGGATTTCACAAGCGAACTGCGTCGATTCACCTACATCCCGTTCGCGGCGGTTGGGATCGTTCTGCTGATCGCGTGCGTCAACGTCGCGGGGTTGCTGCTGGCGCGCGCGTCGACGCGGCATCGGGAGATCGCGACCCGGCTCGCACTTGGGGCTGGGCGAACCCGAGTGGTTCGCCAGTTGCTGACTGAGAGCCTGACACTCGCGTTAGTTGGCGGAGTTGCCGGCCTCGTCGTTGGCGCCTGGCTGACCATGTGGCTGCGCAGCTTGCTCCCGGAGCGATTCCTCTTTCTCTCGTTCGATGTGGATTTCGGTCTTGACTGGCGCGTGCTGGGCTTCACCGTCGCGATCAGCACGGTCACGGGAGTGCTGTTTGGAATCGCGCCGGCTCGCCGTACCTCGCGACCAGATCTGTCTGGCGTGATGAAGGGTCCTCCAGTTTCCGGCCATCGTCGAGGTGCCTTGCGAGCTGCACTTGTCGTGAGCGAAGTCGCGCTTTCGGTGATCTTATTGGTCGCCGCCGGTCTGTGCGTGAAGACGCTGCAGAATGCGGAGGGGATCGATTTCGGTTATCAGGCTGCGCGTGTGTTGACCGCGCGCATCGATCTCCGCAAGCAGGGCTACGAGCGCGATCGCGGGCGGATCTTTCAACAGCAACTCCTCGATCGACTCTCGGCCACGCCCGGCGTCGATTCCGCTGCGCTCGCGATTACGCTGCCGCTCAACGACGGGCGCTGGGAGGATGCCGTGCGCCGCCAGGGCGATCCCACGCGCTTTCAGACGTTTCAGAACATCGTCTCTCCCGAGTACTTCAGGGTGATGGGTGTGTCCCTGTTGATGGGGCGCGGTTTCTCGACGCGCGATGACGAGCAGACCCCGCAAGTTGCGATTCTCAACCAGACGCTCGCCCGAATGATGTGGCCGAACGAGAACCCGTTGGGAAAGCGTGTGACCTTTGCCCGCCAGTCGCTCGAGATTATCGGCATCGCGCGCGATGCCAAGGGACGTAACCTGCTGGAGGCGCCCGGCCCGATGCTCTATCGTTCCCTGTTGCAGCAGTATCAGCCGGCGACGGTTCTCCACCTGCGGACTGCGCTTCCTCCCGAACAGTTCGGCGAGACTGTCCGCCGCGAAGTCAGTAACCTCGACAAGGATCTTCCGGTCTACGCCCTGACCCCGCTGCAGGAGCACGTCACCGCATCACTCACTCCACAACGATTGCTGGCTCATCTGACGACGGCATTCGGCCTGCTGGCGCTGTTGCTTGCGGGCATCGGTCTGTATGGTCTCCTCGCGTACACGGTCACGGAGCGTACGGCGGAAATCGGCGTGCGGATGGCACTTGGTGCGCATAGAGGGGATGTCGTGCGTCTCTTCGTGGCGGGCGGTATGAAGCTGGCGCTCGCCGGTGTGGGTCTCGGCGTCGTGGCTGCTGCCGCCGTGATGCCGCTCATCAAGAGCGTGCTGTTTGGCGTGAGCCCTCTCGATCCGTTGACGCTGGTGACGGCTTCCGTCGTCCTGGTGAGCGCGGCGTTGATCGCCTGCTACATTCCCGCACGCCGGGCCGCGGATGCGGAACCAAAGATCGCGCTGCGGTACGAGTGACCCGGAGCTCGGATCGTCGCCGAAAACTCACGTCGATGTAGACCTGCCGCACTTTCGTGATGATGAACTAGCGCGGCGGGGCTCCACGTCCGCCGGCGCCTGGTCCCCACAGCGGCGTCGCCATCTCCTTGCTCCACCGCAGCCAGTCGTCTGCCAATTCCTTGACCTTCTCGGGATGCGCCGTGGCGAGATCGTTCTTCTCGCCGATGTCATCGACGAGATTAAACAGCTGCGCGCCCGACAAATCGGGATTGCTCGTGTCCGCATTCAGCAGCGGACCCTCGGCCGATTTCACGAGCTTCCATGGGCCTTTCCGGATCGCCATGTGCGCAAACAATCTCCAGTACAAGGTCTCGTGCGGCGTTCCATTCAGTTTGCCGGTCAGAAACGGCAGCAGATTCACGCCGTCAAGTTTCCACTCCGCCTTCGACTCGACACCCGCAGCGGCGAGCGCGGTCGGCAGCACATCGAGTTGAATGATCGGCCGCGAATCGATCTTCTGTTCCGCGAGGCGTCCCTTCCATCGAATGATGAAGGGGACGCGAATACCACCCTCCCACGTTTGGCGCTTCGATCCGCGAAGCGGCGTATTGGTTGACCCGTTGATCGTCGTAGTGGGCATCGTCGGGCCGCCGTTGTCGCTGAAGAAAAACACCAGCGTGTCTTCCTCCAACTTCTCGGCCCGCAGCGCGTCGAGCGTTCGCCCGATGCCGTCGTCCATTGCCGACATCATGGCTGCATACGTGCGGCGCTGTTCGTCAGCAATCCCCATGAATCTCGTCAGATATTTTTCCGGCGCATGCATCGGCGTGTGGACGGCGTTGTACGCGAGATAGAGGAAGAAGGGTCGCGCTTTTTCTCGTTTGATGAACGCGACCGCGCGGTCAGTGAGCACGTCGGTCAGGTAGCCGCTCGCTTCGACTCGAGTCCGGCCGTCCATCAAAGGATTCGCGCCGTTCGGGGAAGATTCGAAATACGAATGCTCTCCGCCGAGGAATCCGTAGAACTCGTCGAAGCCGCGCGACAGCGGGTGAAACGGCTCGGCGGACCCGAGATGCCACTTCCCGAAGAGCGCTGTCCGGTAGCCAGCGGCCTTGAGCCGATCGGCCATCGTCGTCTCACCGAGCGGCAGTCCCCCGTTTGGTCCGGCACCGGGCCCCATGTTTACTTCGTGCCCGAACCGCTGCTGATAGCGCCCGGTCAGGAGTCCCGCGCGTGTTGGACTGCAGTGCGGACCAGTGACGTATGCGTCAGTGAATCGAATGCCCGCGCGAGCGAGCGCATCGATGTTCGGCGTCGGAATGTCCTTGCTTCCATGGATGCCGATGTCGCCGTACCCCATGTCGTCGCCGACGATCATCACGATGTTCGGCGGCCTCGATTGCGCAGACAATGCACCGGCGGAGGCGAGGACGGTCGCCAGCGCGCCAGCCAGAATCGCGAACCGTCGTTGCAAGTGTTGCATGACGCTCTCCCTGCGCATACTAACTCTGTCCACAGGTTCAGTCGACCACTGCGTTGTCTGAGATCCGCGTGTAAGAATCGGCCCCGGTGCGCGACTACCTTCTATAAGGGGGGAACGCCCGGCGGGAAGCGAAGAAGATGGAGCGCGAACTGGATGCGCTGGATTCGATGACCCATTGCTGAAGGAAGACAGGCTTGTACTTATGTACGTCTTTTCGTCACGGCCGACACTGCGTTTACATCAGCGCTAGAATCCTGGGAAATTGGACGTCGGATCCAATTTTCGGCACGTGGGCAGGCCGGGTGTTTCTGGGCGAGGACACTAGTTCATTTTGTGTGTGTGAGACGACAGCCAGACAATCAACAGGCCGACCCAAGGCGGGCACCGTCAGCATGAACAATCGTCGGCGCCATAAGTGCAACGAGCGCGAGAGGCGCTCCGTTCGCACCGACGGAGGCCAGCCGGTATGGGTCAGAGGCAGCTACACGGTGACGGATGCCGCATTCCACCCGGCAGAGTCCTTGTCGGACTGAAGACGTGCGCGGTGTCGACGAGTACGACGCTGCCGTCCTTGCGCATCGGCATCCGATCCAATCGGCAGGCCCAGGCCGCCGCCCGATGTCGGACGGGAGGTGCACACCGGCGACCAGCAGCGCGAGCACGAGAGCGAATCGAATGTTGGGGACTGCCTCCAAGGCGGTCACCGCAAATGTTGACTGCTACGTCCCCGGGCCGGGAGTAGCCGGCCCGGGTGAGACATAGGCAGTTACCGCAGCAGACCCGCGAGCTGCTTGTGCATCTCCGCAGCCGCGGTCGCTTCTTTCGCTTCCTCTCGCGCCAATCCGGCCAGGTGCTCGTGCAGCATCGCGGCCGAAGCGAGCCGCGTACCTTGGTACTGCTGTGCCAACGCGATGTGCTGATCGGCATCTCCGGTATAGCGCTTCGCCAACATCAGGAAATACTCCTCGAGGGCGCGATGTTCGGAGGGCGTGCTCGCCTTCGCCGCCAGCGCCTTGAGTTCCTTGTCTGTGGGCTCCGGGGCACCGGCCCCGCTATGGAATTGAGCCGCGTCTGGCGGCAGCGATGCCCACGTACCGCGAGCCTGCTTCTCGTGATACACGGCCAGCTCACGGGCCGTCGTTGCTGACTGCGTATTCAGATCCGCGAGTCGCTTGCAGTGCGCGCTCATACCAGTTCCGAGGTTGCGGCTCGGATTTCCAACGAAGCTCTGAGACATCGACAGGTGTCTCTTCGCTTCGGCCGTATACCGATCAGCGAGTGACGAGAAATGAGCGCTAAGACGAAGGTTGTCTTCTGGTTCAGCGCGGGCGACGAGCTGCCGCACCTCGAGGGTGTTCAGCAGCGCCGTGGGCTTGTCTTGCGCTGCAACGCTTCCTGACATCGTCAATACGGCGGCGGCAATCGCTAGCGAACGGAAACTGACGGTTCTCATGACGGACCAACCTCTTCTGTGACCGAAAGTCACACCGAATCTGCGTTTGTCACGACCCCACGCGATTACACGCGCAGGTGTCTCTCCGGGAGTAAGGGTTCCGCGCGCAATCCTGGGGACTGGTAAGCAGGACGGTCAGATTCGGAGGGCTACTACGAGAGGTCTTACGTCTTGCGGCATCGCCGGCGCGTGAGCATTAGCCGGCACAATGACAGAGGGGGGAAGCGACAGATGGAACCGGGCAATAAGAACGCTCGGTTGCGCATCAGAAGCAGGCGATCCCCGTCGGGCGTTTTCGCGAACGAATGGGGTTGCTCCCTCGACCGGGATGCAGCTCTCGTTTCCAGTCACGCTGGGAGACGTTTTTTGCGGTTGGTGCTCGCAGGTGCTATTGGCGCGCTCTTGCGGTTGGCACCACACCTGGCACAATAAGGTGGCGTTTTGCCCTAACGTCATCACCAGCACGATGGAAACGAGAGCTGCTCGGAACACGTCGATGCTCGCCAGTTCTGAGCGCAAGACGCGCGCCAGCCTTGCCCAGGCTAAAGATTGCGAAAACCCCTAGGGTTTTCAGACCGGTGGGCGCTTCAACCCTCGCCGCCCTGCGGAATTCACTGCTGAGTGCCGGAAATTCGGAAGTTCCCTTTTGACGCAGCGCGACGCCACGAGCAGTCGTGCAGGACTGGTTCAACTTCTCCGTGGAGTCAGTCGCTCGAGGACTACAACGTGTTCCGCGGGCGGATCTGGGTACTTGTGCTCGTCGCAATCGTCTCTGCACCGCATGTGTGCGGACGGATTCGTTGGCGTGCTGCCGGCTGCGCCGTGAGGATTGATCAGTGCGCATCTTTCTTGCCGCTGATGGTTGCGCATGGTCCCACCGGCAGAACCACGCTCAATGCTGTTTCGACGGCACCTCTCGCTCTTCAAAGTGACCGTGCGGGGCGTTCATCGTGCTGTCGTACAGGCGCTCGACGAAATGAATGAACTCGACGTATGCCTTGATGTACGCGCGGCCCGCAGCGATATCGTCGGATTGGAACGTCTTGGTCGCGATCACTTCGCCGAATTGCCCGCGTAGCCGTTCTTGAATGGCGTCCGTGAGTAGACGACGGACCGGCTCCACCGAGCCGACACGAACGGCTTCGTCCGCCGCCGGAATCGCGGGGCCCAGATCACGGCCCGCTGGCTTGAGGCCCGTGAACGGCGCTCCTTCGCCTGCCCGGTGCACGCGGACCAGCGTCTCGAAGAAGAACCGGTCGGCCAGCTCCCTCGCCTGCGGGCTCAACTCGCGAACCGCGAGCGTCTCCGCGAAGGCTTTTCGAATCTCGGGTTCGTCCTTCTCCTGCACCCAGATCAGCACGAGCGCCGGATTGCGGGTCTCGAGCGCACGCAGCGCGGACTTCACCACCGGGCCATCCAGACCATCACAGTGTGCGAGCGCGCGTGCCGGCGTGAGCGCGAAGAGTCCGAGCCCTATCGCAACCGCTATCGCCCTTGAAATATTGGTGGAGACCACGATGCACCTCCTTCACGGCCGTCAACTTGGAACGACTCGGCCGGCTCGCAGCGGCTCAGCCGAGGTTCTCCGCGCCGAAAAGATCGCCAGCGCTATGCCTGCGATCGGGAGCGCAAAGTCCGCGTGTACTCCCAGTAGCAGCGTTGCGGATCCGCCTATGGCCGACCAGATCACTGGAACAGTCGAGAGACCCAAGGACCGCGGCGTCGCGAGCATCAACACGCCAGCCGTAAAGATCGTCGTCGGGCACGGAAGTCCGAACGTCGGGATTCTCAACAGATCGAGCTGCTCGATCGCGTTGATGGCGGGATAGGCCAGCGAGTAACCGATCAGGCCCCACGCCAATGGAGCCCACGCGGTACCCCACGGGGCGAACGACAATTGCCGCTGCACGACACCGACGCCGAAGAAGAGAACGGCCTGGCCGAGAAAAAGCGACGCGAAGAGCCACGCCGCCGGGTTGATGCGGGTGAAGAACACCACGTGATACGCCAGTGCGGACCACGCCCAGTGGCCGACCAGGAGGGCACTGATCCAGCGATCGTGCGGGCGGCGCGCTGAGAGTCGAACCGCAACGATTACCGCTGAGGCGATCCACAGAGCGACGGCAGCCGGCCACAGGGCTTCGTTGTACGCCTTGAACAGATCGAAGAACTGCTCTCTCGTGAATGGCAGCTGCATGGCCGTCGGACTTCACGTCCACTGCCAAGAGAGCAGGCCAGATGCCAGCGCAGGGCAGAGCGCATTCGGCGACAGTTTATCGAACGGGGAGTGTAACGCCGCCGCGCACGCCGAAAATTCGGCGCACATTCGGAAATGTCCCAGTGGCCCGCCGGGAGTTCGGCGCTCTCGCCGGCGATTCCTCCAACGGGCGTTTAGTAGTCGCTGAGTTCGCCGCCAGGCACTGCCGCACGCAAGGCATTGAGTACGGCCGCCAGGTCAATGACCTCCTGAACGACGGCGCCGGTCACCGGCGGAAGCCAGCCGCCGAATGCGATGAGCATTCCGCCGATGCTCAAGGCCATACCGCCAACAGCGCTTTGCAGCGCGATCCGCCGCATACGCCGCGCAAGGTGAAACAGTTCGTCGACACGCTTCAGCGACGTGTCCATGATCACCGCACCCGCCGCTTCGGTTGTGATCTCGCTCTGATGGCCGAACGCCAGACCGACCGTGGCGCTCACGAGCGCAGGGGCATCGTTGATGCCATCGCCGATGAACAACGTAGGCGCGCGACGAGTCTCGTCGCGAGTGATAGCGACCTTCTCCTCAGGGGTCTGTCCTGCGTAGACCTCCGTGATGCCCACTCGTTCGGCCAGATACCGCACCTCGCTTTCTCGATCGCCCGAGACGAGCAGGATGCGTTCGAGGTGGTGCTGAGGCCGAAGATGCGTGATAAAGGATCGACTGTCTTCTCGCGGCGCATCGTGGAACCGGTAGGTCGCCGCGTATCGCCCGTCAATCAGAATCACGCATTCAAGCCCCGTCGGGACTGCCGGAAGCGCACTGCCGTGTCCCAGTGTCTCCGCCTGGCGACGGCCGATCACGCGCACGTGCCGCCCGTTGACCTCCCCCTCGAGACCCTCACCCGGCCGTTCGCGCACCTCCTTGGCATCGATCGGCGCAAGATGTTCGCGCTTGGCCGCTTCGAGAATGGGCCTCGCGAGAGGGTGCTTCGAATAGCGTTCCAGGCTCGCGGTCGACTGAAGCACCAGCCCATCGTCCATGCCTGTCGCATTGAAACGGTCGGTGAGCGTGGGCTCTCCATAGGTCAACGTCCCGGTCTTGTCGAGCACGATCGTGCGGCATCGGTCGATGCGCTCGAGAACGGCAGGATCGCGAATGATGATGCTCCGCTTAGCCGCGAGGGAAATCGCGCCAATGATCGCCACGGGAATGCCGATGAGTAGCGGACAGGGCGTCGCGACCACAAGCACGGCAAGGAATCTGATCGGCTCCCCGCTGTGCACCCACGCCGCAATGGCAAGTCCCAATGCAATCGGAGTGTACCAAGCCCCGAGTTGGTCGCCCAGCCGGCGGAGCGCCGGCCGCCGTTGCTCTGAGTCACGCATCACGTTCATGATGCGCGCATAGCGTGAATCGACTGCCAGACGACTCGCCCTCAAGGTCAACGCGCTCTCACCGTTGATGGCCCCGGAGAACACGTCCGATCCGGGTGCCTTCGGCATCATGAACGGCTCGCCCGTAAGATACGACTCGTCCATGATGCCGTGACCTTCGACGATCACGCCGTCAACGGGGCAAATCTCATGGGGGTACACGATCAATTCGTCGCCGACGTGCACGTCGCTCAGCGGCACCTCGGCGACTTGACGGTTGACGCGTCGATGTGCGACCAGCGGCATTCGACGGGCGAGCGCCTGCAGGACCGAAGAGGCGCGTCCGAGTGCGAACGCCTCGAGCGCTTCGCCGCCGGAGAGCATCAACACCACGAGAGCGCCAGCGAGGAACTCCTCGAGCAGTACTGCTGCGACGATGGAGATCCCGGCGAGCAGGTCGGAACCGAATTCGCGACGAACGAGCTTGAGCGCGAGGGACAGCACGAGCGGCACGCCGCCCGCGACGAGCACGATGTACAGCGGAAGCGCCTTCGCGGCTGCGGACACATCCGAGCCCCAGCGCAACATCAGGTGCGTGAGGATGCCGACGACCGCCAGGACAGCGATGCCCGATGCGCGGGCAGCCGCACTTGGCCACCACTCAGCGGCTGAAGTCCCGGACGCTGCGGGTGGCGACATCGATTGGGTCGCGACGCTCATGACCGATAGACACCTCTACGAACTGCAGTCGCACTGCGTCAACTGTTCGTGCACGTGGTGTGCCGACGTCACGGTGGATCACGGGGAGAAAGAAGACCCGTCAGTATCGGGAAATCACGGGACGGTAGCGACCGCCATCGACCGGGTACCCGTGCGTCCGACCGTTCTGGCGGATTTCCGTCAGCACACCGCGGAATGGCCAGGGCACGCCATGCGACTGGTCGGGATACCGAGTCGCCGGCCACCGATTCCCGCGGAGATTTTCACTTCGGCTGTGGAATTCTCCGCGTCTAAAAACGTTCCCGCCGGCCTCGACCGGCGCCGGCCGTGACCTCGCTCGCTCGATTCTGAGGGCCATCGTCTTGCAGTAAGGAAGGGCGTCTCGATCGACGGGTGGGCTGCTGATGCGCTCCTCTTTTTGCGCCGTGATCGCCGCTGCTCTGATTGGCGTGTGCCCGGCAGACTCTGCGTACTCGGCAAGGGGCCCTTCGACTCGCGGGGGCTGCTGTTCGCTCAGGGCGGGCCCTGACCAACCGGACGTCGACATGCTGCTCCAGCACCTCGACGATCTGTATCGGTCGAAGAGCAGCATCGCGCGGATTCAAATCGACGTCACGAGCACCCGTAGTACGCGCAGCATGCGTCTGCGGGCATGGACCCGCGGCGAGGAAGAAGTGCTCGTTTTCATCGAGGCGCCACCACGTGAGGCAGGCACGGCGACGCTCCGCGTCGGGAACAACCTCTGGAACTATCTTCCGAAAATCGCGCGCACGATCCGTGTTCCACCGGCGGCGATGCTGGGCTCGTGGATGGGCACCGACTTCACCAACGACGACCTGGTCAAAGAGTCTTCGCTTCGAAAGGACTTTGCCGCGCGAGTGGATCGCCGATCGGACACGCCGCCAGGATGGTGGTTGGCCCTCGACGTCAAGCCAGGGGTCGTCGGTCGCTGGGCCCGCATCGAAGTGCTCGTCTCCGACGAGCGACTGCCAGTCGAAGAGCGACACTACGACCGCAAGGGTCGGCTTGCGCGCACCATGCACTTCGATGATGTGAAGGTACTCGGCGGACGGAGACTGCCAGCCCACATTGCGCTCGTGCCAGCCGATTCCGTCGGCCAGCGGACCGAGATGCGCTATCTCGACGTTCAGTTCGACGTTCCGTTGCCGGATGACACGTTCAGTCTCTCGAGACTCGAACGCGCGCGCCAGTGAGGCCGCCATGACCTGGACCAGCAGCACGATGCGCATGGCGTGGCGGAACCTCTGGCGCAACCGCCGCCGAACGGCGTTGGCACTGTCGGCCATCGGCCTGTCGGTGATGCTCGTGCTGGCCTATACGTCAATCCTTCGCGCCTATGGTGAGTGGATCGTCGAGACCATCACCGGTCCGATGTTGGGCCACGTCCAGGCGCACGCGCCACAGTGGCGGAAGGACCGATTGATGGACCGCACGCTTCGCGGCGTTGACGCACAGCTCGCCCAACTCCGCCGCGATCCCGACGTGGCCTCGGCGACGGCTCGCGTCTACGCCCCGGCTCTTGCGGCGCGCGGGGAAGAAGGCTTCGCCGTCATCGTCATGGGCATCGACAGCCGCTCGGAATCCGGCCCGGCACGGCTGCTCACGGATGTCGTGGAACCGCTCCGAGAGCGCGAGGCGTTCATTGGCCGTCAACTCGCCGAACTGATGAACGTGCGCGCGGGCGATGAAGTCGCGGTGGTGGGGCAAGGTGTCGATGGTTCGCTGGCAAACGACCTGTTCACGGTGAAGGCGGTCGTGACGACATCCGTCGATCTGATCAATCGCCAGGCGATTCTGATCCAGTTGTCGACGGCGCAGACACTCTTCGCGATGCCCGACGAGGCGCACGAGATCGTCATCCATGCGCGGCATCCTGAGATGGCGTCGGCGCTCTCGCGCCGTATTGCGGACGTGCCCGCGTTGGCCGGCACCGAGGTGCTCGATTGGCAGACGCTCGCGCCGGAGATGGTGACGCTCGTCCGCATCACTGATCTCGCTGGCATGCTGGTGCTGGTGCTGGTGTTCATTGCGGCAGCCGCAGGCGTCGCCAACACCATGGTGATGGCCACGTTCGAGCGCACGCGTGAGTTCGGCATGCTGCTGGCCCTCGGAACACGTCCGGCTCGTCTGATGAGGCTGGTCGTCGCCGAATCGGTTGCGCTCGGGGTGGTCGGCGCTGTCATGGGCTCGTTGATCGGCATCGCGCTGGTCGTCATTGCCCACCGAACGGGGATCGATTACAGCTGGCTGGCAGGCGGTGGGCCCAGCGAGCTGTCTTTCGCGGGGCTGCGTTTCTCACTCCGGTTCTACCCGACGCTCCGCGTGGTGGACGTGGCCCGCGCCATCGCGGCCGTCTGTGTGACGTCACTGCTGGCAGCAACATGGCCCGCCCTTCGCGCCAGCCGGCTGCAGCCCGTCAAGGCGTTGCGAGGCGTGTGATGGGCACAGCCTGGACCTACGCACGTCGGAGTCTCCTGCGCAATGCGCGCCGAACCGCACTGTCGATCGTGGGAATCGGCATCGGCTGCGCGCTGGCGCTGTTCATGGAAAGCCTGAACAGAGGGCGGGACGAGTTGTTCGCACGCATGGGCGCGTACGGCGGCGCCGGGCACGTCCGCATTGTCCCCGAAGGGTGGCGAGAGCGTCGCGACCCGCGGTTGCGTCTCGCGAATCTGCCGGCTGACGTCGATGCGGTTCGACAGCTTGGAGGAGTGGCGGCGGTCACTGTTAGGGCAAGGGCCCAGGCGTTGGTGGCCATGGGGACGCACGTCGTCCCGGTCGAAATCGTCGGCGTCGACCCGGACACTGAGCCGAGTACCAACCGCTTTGCACGCAACGTCACTCAAGGGCGCTATCTCCAATCGTCCGAGAGCCACGCTGTCGTCATCGGTCAAGCCATCGCCGATCGCTTGGTCGCTGGACTCGACGACGACATCCTCGTGACCGCCGTTGGCAAGAACGGCGACATCGAGAGCATGTTGCTGAAAATCGTCGGCATCGTGCGAACGGGCAGCGACGAGATCGACGCAACCATCTGCCAGGTCGTTCTCAAGGACGTCGAACGACTCACAGGATTGACCGGTGCCGGAGAAGTGACGCTCATTCTCGAGGATTGGGAGCGCGCCGATGTAGCAAAGGTGGCGTTGACTCAGGCGATTGGCGGCGCCGACGACGTAGTGACGTGGGGCGAGATCAGCCCGGAGTTCAAGGGACACCTCGAGCAGGACAACGCGGTGTCCCGGCTGGTGAGCGGCATCATCCTGCTCATCGTCGTGCTCGGCGTCGCGGGCGCGCAACTGGCCGCGGTGCTCGAACGCCGACGAGAGTTCGCCGTCCTCTCGGCACTCGGTATGCGGAGCCGGATGATCATCGCGGTGCTGCTTCAGGAGGCGCTCGCGATCGGCATCGCGAGCGCAGCGCTCGGTCTGCTGTTGGGGCTGCCGTTCGTGTGGACTCTGGCCACACGCGGCATCGATTTGAGTCAGTACATGGGCGCGAGTTACAGCTTTCAGGGAGTTCTCATCGAGCCAGTCATCTATGGCAATTTCGGTGTGTGGACGGCCTGGTACGTCCTCACGGTCGCGATCATGGTGACGGTGATCGCATCACTGTATCCGGCCTGGTTTGCGTCGAGGACCAATCCCGCTGACGCGTTACGGGTGGCATGATGAGCGAATCGATTCTGTTGGCGCGCGGCGTCACGAAAGTCTTCGAACTTGGCCGTCAAGAAGTCCGGGCGCTGCGGGGAGTCGACCTCGAGGTTCGCGAGGGCGAGTTCATGGCGCTCGTCGGTCCGTCCGGGAGCGGCAAGACGACACTGCTGAATCTCGTCGGTGCCCTGGACGTACCGACATCCGGCGAGTTGGTGGTCCTGGGGCAGAAGATCGCGATCCTCTCTCGGCGCGAGCGGGCCGATCTCCGCCTCCGGTCCATCGGCTTCGTCTTCCAGGCCTTCAATCTGGTCCCGGTGCTGACGGCTCTGGAGAATGTCGAATTCGTGCTGGAGCTTCAGGGGCTCGAACATCGACGCGACCGCGCCCGCGAAGTGCTGCAGGAACTTGGGTTGGCGGACCTTGCCGACCGCCGCCCCAGCGAGCTCTCGGGCGGGCAGCAGCAGCGCGTCGCCGTGGCGCGAGCGATCGCGGCCCGTCCCGCCCTGGTCCTGGCCGACGAGCCGACGGCCAACCTTGACGGCGAAAACGCCGAGATCCTCATGCACATGATGCGTGACCTGCGGGATCGACACGGCATGACATTTATCTTCTCGACCCACGATGCACGGGTGGTGGCGCATGCCGTTCGCGTCGTCACGCTGGTCGATGGCCGCGTCGCCCGGGACGAAGTCACACCGGGCGAGGCGCCACACGAGATCATCCCTGGGATCGGCAAAGCGCCAGCGACAGCGAGTGCGTGACATGCGACGTCGCAGCATCCTGCTCGTTCCCCTCGCGGTTCTTGCACTGACCGCCGCGGGGGAGGCCGCACAGGAGCAAGAGCCAGAGTCGCCCGCCGTGTTTACACTGCGGACGTCGGTCAAAGCGACAGGACTGCTGTCGAGGGCACCGGACGCGCCGGAACTCTTTTCCGAACGAACGACCAAGCAATCCATGGTGCGCTTCCGGGTCGAACCGCAAATTCGCGCAAACAAGAACACCACCTTCAACATCGCGTACGAACAACGCCTGCACTACGCGTCCGGAGCATCGGGAATCGCCGCCATCGGCATTCTCCCGTCCGAGGCGTCGACGCCGTTTCGAGTGCAGCCGCTCGTCTGGCGCGTGATCGACTCCGGGAACGGCATATGGCGCCATGAAATCGATCGCGTGAATGCGCAGGTGCACGCACGACGCGCCGACCTGACCATTGGCAGACAGGCGATCGGCTGGGGACGCGGCGTGATGTTCACAGCGGTCGATCTGTTCGCACCGTTCTCGCCGCTCGAAGTCGATCGCGAATGGCGCTCTGGAGTGGACGCGGTTCGAGCGGACGTCAAGCTCACCGAGCGTTCGTCTCTAGACCTGGTCGGCGCGTTTGGTGACACGCTGGATCGGTCAGCGTTTGCGGTACGCGCGAGAGGATACGCCGCCATCATTGATGTGGAGGTCGTTGGCGGCCGACGCGCAGAGGATCTGTTCGGAGGCGTGACATCCTCCGCCGCGGTGGGCGACGTCGAAATTCACGGAGAGGCAGCGGCGTTTCGCGTTCCGTCCCGTGTCGACCATGACGTCGTGTGGAAGGCCGTCATCGGTGGGTCCTACCGGTTTCCGATTGGGTCGGGCATCGTCGCGTACGCGGAGTACCACTACTCCGGTTTTGGTGCCGCACACCCGGAGGCAATCGCGCTGTTGCTGACGACGCCGTCGTTCGTTGAACGGTTCGTCCGCGGCGATATGCAGATCCTGTCCAAACACGCGATCGGCGTGACAGGTTCCTACGAGGCCTCGCCGGAGTTCACGTATTCCGGTCAATGGCTGCACAACCCTGGTGACGGTTCGGGCATCGTCGCTCCCGCGCTGACCTACACGTTCAACGATGCGGTGTCGTTATTGGGCACCGTTTACGTCCCGTATGGGCAGCCGCCAGACGGTCGGCTGCTCCGCAGCGAATATGGAGCCACGCCGTTATCAGGGCTGTTGCAGTTGCGTCTGTATTTCTGACTATGGGCAAGCAGGCTGTTGCGAGGCTGCAGAATCTGGCCTTCGACGAACTGCCAGTGGCGTTCAAAAGATACCGTGGCGGCGTCAATGACGCGGCGAGCAATTCACGATCGTACGGAGGTATCACGGTGACGGCGACGGGGCGCGTGATGCGATCGCTCGGCCGATGGTCGGTCGCGCTCCTCGGCTTTGCCATCGTGTCGACCGCGAGCGCCATCGACCTCGTCTTGCCGAACAGGAGCGGTTCTGTGAAATTTGTGGTCCTTGGCGACTTCGGCTCCGGCGAGCCGTCCGA
>DASTVZ010000004.1:0-7307 GCA_035758845.1 Vicinamibacterales bacterium | reverse complement strand
AGGGGCCTCACTCGACAAGCCGACGCACTTCGAATCGCGGGACGGACGATTCTAATTGTTACCGAGAGGCTTCGCCCCTCGGACTCCCCAACACGCTCTCTCGCGAGCCGCTTCGCCGGCTCGCTTCCGTTCGCGTGGCTCGCTTCGCTGCGCTCGCGCAGCTCAATGTGCCGCCTCGGTCTGAAGACCGAAGCGTACAGTGATTGGTAACGTCGTGTCGAAGCGAGCACGGGCCTGCGGCGTGGCAAGGCGCTGCGAAGGACGACGCGAGCGAGCGCGTGGGGGAGTCCGAGGGGCGATAGCCCCTCGGAATGATTATGATTGACTTGTCGGATCGCGTCGCCATCGTGACCGGCGCGTCGCGCGGCATCGGACGGGCGATCGCCGAGCAGCTGGCACGGCAGGGAGCGATCGTGATTGCCGCTGCGCGCGGTGAGAATGCGCGCGCGGTTGTCGAGGAGATTCAGTCGGCGGGCGGGCGGGCGGAAGCGGTCGCTCTTGACGTGACGGAGCCTGCCGCGGGAGAGCGGGTCGTGGCGTCGGTCGTCGAGCGTCACTCGCGGATCGACATTCTGGTGAACAATGCCGGCATCACGCGCGACCAGTTGCTGTTGCGCATGAAACGCGACGACTGGGACGCGGTGCTGGCGACGAACCTGACGGCGGCATTTACGCTGACTCAGGCGGTGTTGAAGCCGATGATTCGCCAGCGAGGCGGCCGGATCATCTGTATCAGCTCGGTTGTCGGACAGAGCGGCAACGCAGGCCAGGCGAATTACGCGGCGTCGAAGGCCGGCCTGATCGGGTTTGTCAAATCGGTAGCCCTCGAGGTCGCTTCGCGCGGCATCACCGCAAATGTCGTGGCACCGGGGCTGATTGAAACCGAGATGACGCGGGCGATGACGACTGAATCGCACGACGAATGGGCGTCGAGGATTCCGCTGCGGCGTCTGGGCACACCTGCCGATGTCGCGTCGGCTGTTTGCTTTCTTGCGTCAGACGAGGCGTCGTATATTACGGGGCAGGTCCTGGCGGTCAATGGCGGGATGTATACGTAGCGCGGCGGTTCGATGGGAAGCCGTGATGGAGGACTGAATGGCGGTTGCAGACAAAGTGAAGGGCATCATCGTGGAGCAGCTGGGAGTCGACGAGGAAGAAGTGACTCCGGATGCCTCGTTCGTCGACGATCTCGGCGCCGACTCGCTCGACACGGTGGAGCTGGTAATGGCGTTTGAAGAGGAGTTCGGGATCGAGATTCCCGACGAAGACGCTGAGAAGATTACCCGCGTCAAGGAAGCGGTCGAGTACATCGAATCTCATAGTAAGAAGAAGTAGCAGTCATCAATGCAGCCCCTCGAGGGCTGCTTCTCCGGAGGCGGATTGAGCAGGCGAGTCGTCGTGACGGGTGTCGGCCTTGTGTCGCCACTCGGGATCGGAACCGAGGCGAACTGGGCGGCGCTCTGCGCCGGCCAGAGCGGCATTGGACCGATCACGCGGTTTGATCCCACGCATTTTTCGGCGCGGATTGCCGGCGAGGTCAAGAGTTTCGACCCGCTGCAATTCGTCGACAAAAAAGACGTCAAAAAAATGGACGTCTTCATTCAGCTCGCCATTGCCGCGGCGGACTTCGCGATGAACGATGCGAAGCTGAAGGTGAATCCGGAATGCGCGACGCGTACTGGCGTGTTCATTGCGTCGGGGATTGGCGGCTTCAGCACCATCGAGCGCGAACACAAGGCGCTGATCGAAGGCGGTCCGCGGCGGATTTCCCCTTTTTTCATTCCCGCGGCGATCATCAATCTCGCGGCCGGACAGGTTTCGATCCGCTTTGGCGCCAAGGGACCGAACTCGGCGACGTGCACGGCATGCTCGGCCTCAGCGCACGCAATCGGCGACGCGTTCGAGATCATCCGACGCAACGATGCCGACGTGATGATCGCCGGGGGGTCGGAGGCGGCGATCACGCCAATGGGCGTCGGCGGATTTGCCGCCATGCGCGCCCTGTCGACGCGCAACGACGACCCGCGGCGCGCCAGCCGTCCGTTCGACAAGGATCGAGACGGGTTCATCATGGGTGAAGGAGCCGGCGTCATCATTCTCGAGGAGCTCGAGTTCGCACGGCGTCGCGGCGCGACGATCTATGCCGAACTCGTCGGCTACGGCATGAGTGCCGATGCGTATCACATCACCGCACCGTCCGAGGATGGCGACGGCGGCATGCGCGTCATGCAGGCGGCGATCAAACAAGCGGGCATCGAACCGGCTGCGGTTGATTACATCAACGCGCACGGGACGTCGACGCCGTACAACGACAAACTCGAAACCCTGGCCATCAAACGGGTGTTCGGTGACCATGCACGTAAGCTGGCTATCTCTTCGACCAAGTCGATGACCGGTCATCTGCTCGGCGCCGCCGGAGGGCTGGAGGCTGGCATCACCGTGCTCGCCATTCGGAACCAGATGATCCCGCCGACGATCAACTACGAGACCCCGGATCCTGAGTGCGATTTGGACTACGTGCCGAACACCAAGCGTGCCGCTTCAATTCAGTACGCCCTCTCGAATTCATTCGGCTTCGGCGGCACGAACGGGGCGTTATTGTTCAAGAAATTTGACGAGTAGCTTTCAGCGGTCAGCTCTCAGCAGCTGATCGCGGATCGCTGATCGCTGACAGCTTCAGATGAAAATAGCCGTTTGCATCAAACAAGTGGTGACGCGCGAGTGGCAACTGCGCGTCAACGAAGCCAAGACCTGGATTCGCGATCGGGACGCGAGCTTCGAATTGAACGAGCCGGATGCCTACGCGCTGGAAGAAGCGCTGAGGCTGAAGGAGAAACACACTGGAGAAGTTGTCGTCGTGTCTGCGGGCCCGGCCCGCGTGTCGCAGGTGATTCGCGAAGCGCTCGCGCGTGGCGCCGATCGCGCGATACACATCGAGTCCGACACCCTGGCGACCGCTGACGCGGTGAGCGTCGCCGACGCGATTGCCTCCGCGATCCGCGACGAGACATTCGATCTTGTGTTGACGGGACTCCAATCCGACGATCAGGGCTTCGGACAGGTTGGCGTCATTCTCGCCGAGAAGCTCGGAATGCCGCACGCAACCATCATCATGGAAGTGCAGGCGCAAGATTCCAGTCTGCGCGTCAAGCGGGAGCTCGAAGGCGGCTGGTTTCAGTGGATGACCCTTCCGATGCCCGCGCTTCTCACGATTCAGAGCGGCATCAATCAGCTGCGCTACGCGACGCTGAAGGGGATCATGGCGGCGAAGAAGAAGGAGATTCGGAAAGTGACGCCGAGTCAATCAGCCGACTCGACGCAGCGGATTCTGAACGTTCACTTTCCCCAAAAGGCGAAACAAACGCAGATG
This sequence comes from Vicinamibacterales bacterium, assembly GCA_035758845.1. Classification (GTDB taxonomy): domain Bacteria; phylum Acidobacteriota; class Vicinamibacteria; order Vicinamibacterales; family 2-12-FULL-66-21; genus JALZOC01. The sequence continues at coordinate 3,937 of DASTVZ010000004.1, read as the reverse complement.
GTCTCCGGATCGCCGGCGGACGCGTCGCGTGAGCTCGTCAAGCATCTCCGTGAAAATGCGAGGGTGATCTAGCAATGATTCTCGTGGTTGGCGAACAGCGCGGCGGAAAACTGAATCGCGCGACCTGGGAGGCTGTTGCCGCAGCGCAATCGCTGGGGGACACCGTCAAAGTCGTCGTGCTTGGCGGCGGCGCCGACGCGGCCGCGCGCGAGATCGCTGCCGCGGAAGTGACCGAAGTGGCGGTCGTTGACGCGCCAGCGCTCGCCGACTATACGGCGGATGGATATGTGACCGCGCTCGCCTCGCTCATCGAGCAGCAAGCGCCCTCGCTGGTGCTCTTTCCGCATACCTATCAAACCCGTGACTTCGTGCCAGCACTGGCCACCCGGCTCGGGCGCGCGCTGGTCACCGACGTGACCGCAATCAATCGCGCTGAGGGGCGCACGGTATATTCCCGTCCTGTGTTTCAAGGAAAACTGGGCGCCGAGGTTGAAGCGCTCGGCCCGACGCCGCATCTCGTGACGCTGCAGATCGGCGCCTTCCGTGCCGACGCGGCCAGGCGCGGCGCTGCTGCCGCCGCGGTTACTGCTGCCGCGGTCTCCGTTGATGCTGGTGCGGTTCGGCAAAAACCAGAAGCTCCGTTTCAGGAAGCGCGACAGGCGGTCGATCTGTCCCAGGCCGAGCGCATTGTCGCTGTCGGTCGCGGCATCAAAGGGCAGGAACATCTCAAGATTGCCGAGGAACTCGCGAAAGCGCTCGGCGCCGAGCTGGCGGCGTCGCGTCCTATCTGCGACGCCGGCTGGCTGCCGATGGATCGGCAGATTGGCAGCTCGGGCCAGACTGTGGCGCCGAAGCTGTACGTCGCGCTTGGCATCTCCGGCGCGATTCAGCACCTGGTGGGCATGAAAGGGTCGCGGACGATCGTCGCTATTAATAAGGACCCGGAGGCCCCGATCTTCGAGATTGCTGATTATGGCATTGCCGGAGATCTGTTCGAGATCGTTCCGGCGCTGATTGCAGAGTTGAACAAGTAGGAAACCGGCAGCCAGCAGCCGAAAGCCAGAAGCTGACACGTGCCCAATCGCGAGACCCTCGACGTCGATGTCCTGATCGTTGGTGGCGGCCCAGCGGGAATGTCGGCTGCGCTGCGGCTTGCCCAGCTACAGCAAGAAAAAGGCGGCGAGCCGCTCGCGATCGCCGTGCTCGAGAAGGCACGCGAGGTCGGCGCCCACATGTTGTCCGGCGCGGTTCTCGATCCCTCGACGCTTCGCCGGCTGGTGCCGGACTTTGTCGCCAAGGGCGCGCCGCTCGCGTCAAAAGTCCACCACGATCGCGTCTATTTCTTGACCAGGTCCAGCAAGCTGCGGTTTCCGATCACTCCTCCGCCGCTGCAGAATCACGGCAACTACATCATTTCGCTCAATCGGTTCGTCAAGTGGCTGGGCGGTCTGGTCGAAGCGGCCGGAGTCGACATCTTCACGGGATTTTCCGCCGTCGAGGTGCTGTACGACGGAGAACGAGTGATTGGGGTGCGGACTGGCGACCGGGGCATTGGCAAGCACGGTGAAAAGAGGTCGACATTCGAGGCCGGCGTAGACATTCATGCGAAGGTCACGATCCTCACCGACGGCGTCAGAGGCAATCTCACAAAGGCCGTCGTCCGTCGGCTCGCCCTCGATGCGGGGAAGCTGCCGCAGCTCTATGCGATCGGCATCAAGGAGCTGTGGGAGATTCCTTCGGGGCGACTGCCAGTCGGAACCGTCATCCACACGATGGGCTATCCGCTGCGGATGGAGGAGTTCGGCGGAGCGTTCATCTATGCGATGCCGGACGGACTGACTTCGGTCGGCTTCGTGAGCGGACTCGACTACCGCGATCCGATGTTCGATCCGCACATCACGTTCCAGCATTTCAAGCGGCACCCGTTCGTCGCGTCGCTGCTGCAAGGCGCGCAGATGGTTCGTTACGGCGCAAAGGCGCTGCCCGAAGGCGGCTGGCACACGATTCCGCGCACTCACGCCGACGGATTGCTCATCGCTGGCGACGCCGCCGGGTTCATGAACTCGATGCGGCTCAAGGGCATTCATCTGGCGATGCGCACGGGCATGTTCGCGGCCGAGAGCGCCTTCGAGGCGGTTCGAGCCAACGACGTGTCGTCTGCTCGTTTGAAAAGTTACGCCGAAGCGATCGATGCCAGCGAAGTGCGGCGCGAGCTCTATCCCGTTCGCAACGTCCATCAGAGCTTCAGTCACGGTTTGCTTGCGGGTGTGGCGTACTCCGGACTCTCGCTCATCACCGGTGGCTGGTGGCATCGCGATCCGATGCCGGCGCACGCCGGTTACCAGCGGATTGCGAAACTCGATGCCTACTACGATGGGCATCGTCCCGATCCCGATGCGCCGGTTCGTCCCGCGAAAGTCGATCGTCAGCTCACCTTTGACCGGTTGACCAACGTGCACTACTCGGGCACGCGTCACCCGGAAGATCAGCCGTCACATCTCATCGTCCACGACGCGGATGTGTGCCGCACGCGGTGCCGCAGCGAATATGGCAATCCGTGCACGCGTTTCTGTCCTGCCAACGTCTACGAGATGGTTGATGCCGGGGACGGAACGAAGAAGCTTCAGATCAATGCGTCCAACTGCGTGCACTGCAAGACCTGCGACATCATGGATCCGTACCAGCTGATCGACTGGGTTCCGCCCGAAGGCGGGGGCGGACCGCAGTATGAGGGCATGTGAAAGGGAAAAGGCAAAAGGCAAAAGGCAAAAGGGAAAAGGGAAAAGGAAAGGACAAAAGGACCAGTAAGTGCTGACAAGGTCGCGAAGACTTCAAACGCGAGTCATTGCTGCCACAGTTTCACCCCTCATCGGTGCCCTCTGCCGCACGGTCACGTGGAAAGTCGAAGGGGATCACTACTACGACGAAGCCGTCCGCTCTGGCCGCCCGCCGATCATGGCCTTCTGGCACGGCCGCATTCTCGCTGGCACGTGGGTTTTCCGTAATCGCGGCATCGCCGTCATGGCGAGCGCGAACTTCGATGGTCAGTGGATCGCACGCATCATCGCGCGCTTTGGATTTCGCGCGGTGATGGGTTCCTCCTCTCGGGGCGCGGCGCGCGCGCTGTTAGAGATGAAGCGGGAAATCGAGCGTGGGCATGCAGTGGCTTTTACGTTGGACGGTCCACGGGGGCCGGCGCGCGTCGCCCAGCCTGGCGCTGTTTGGTTGGCCGGCGCGACTGGCAGCCCCATCTTGCCGTTTCACGCCGAAGGAACGAACTTCTGGAGTGCGCGCAGCTGGGATAGCACTCAGGTGCCGAGGCCGTTCAGCACAGTGGCGTTGGCGATCGGTGAACCTTTGACCGTGAGTGACACGGCGGAGAAGACCATCGAAACGGCGAGCGCGAGTTTGCAGGAGAGTTTGAAGCAGACCGAGGCGCGCGCCCGCCAACTCCTGACGTGACGCGCCCTCGATCGCGGGGTGCTTTTTGATCCAACAGAAAAACGCCGAAACGGCGGCGGGAGTACAAGAAGCTATGCGACGGCGAGACTAAGGCTGACCGAAGAAGGACGCGAGCGAGCGCCGCGAAGCGAGCCACGCGAACGGAGCGCGCCGTCGAAGCGGCGAGCGAGAGAGCGGCCTTCGCACCTCGTGAAATTGGATCGGTGCTACGGCGAGGCAAGGCTGAGCGGCGAAAGTTGCGAGCGAAGCGCGAGCGAGCCACGCGCCCGCCTTTGCGCCGCGTGAGAGTGGATCCATGGTACGGCGAGACTGGGACTAAGGCTGACCGAAGAAAGCCGCGAGCGAGCGCCGCGAAGCGAGCCACGCGAACGGAGCGCGCCGTCGAAGCGGCGAGCGAGCGGCCTTCGCACCTCGTGAAATTGGATCGGTGCTACGGCGAGGCAAGGCTGAGCGGCGAAAGTTGCGAGCGAAGCGC
>DASTVZ010000243.1:0-7472 GCA_035758845.1 Vicinamibacterales bacterium | reverse complement strand
TTTGTGATGATGGGCGGACGTGGACGCGGCGGCGCTGATGGCCGGGGCGGTGCACCACCTGCGGGACGGGGAGCGCCGGAGGGTCGCGGACGCGGCGGGTTTGCCGGAGGCGCCCCTGAAATGTTCAGAGCGCTGCAGATGAGTGGCCGCGGTCCTGACGGATATCCGCTCGACGTGCATCCGCCCAAGCTGCCCTTGCCGCCCCAGGATCCGGTATGGATCCAGGGTGCCGCGCCAGGGCTTGCCGATCGCGCTGCACTGCTCGCCCATGCGGAGGCGATCTGCGGGGTGCCGATCAGTCGTGAAATCACGCCTGAGTTGCGGCGGGCTCTCAGGTTCAAACCGCGGCCCGAGGACTTCATGTGATCGCACTCGTTCGGCAGGCATCGGTCATCATCGCTGCCCTGTTCGCGACCACGGCGGTCAACGGCGTGCAAGGGCCGACGAGTGCCGATCCAAAGACGCTCGTATACGCCTCGCGCGACGGCGTCGATCTTCTGCTCGATTTGTATCTGCCCGCCAATCCAATTCGTCGTCCGATACCGGTGATTGTGTTTCTGCACGGCGGCGGCTGGTCAGGTGGGACGCGTACTACAGGGCCAGACTTCAAGCGCTATTTCGCACAGGACGGATTCGCGATGGCATCGATCGAGTATCGACTCACGCCATCGATCACGTTCCCCGCCAACGTGGAAGACGTCCGGACAGCAATACGGTGGCTCAAGGCGAACGCCGTGCCACACGGGCTCGATGGCGATCGGATTTGCTTGTGGGGCACATCGGCAGGCGGCCATCTTGCCGCGGTGGCAGCGCTCGCCCCGCGCGGGACGTTCGAGGGTTCAGGCAACTCCAACGAGTCCAGTGCCGTGCGCTGCGTGCTCGATGCGTATGGACCGACGCGGTTCGATGTGATGGATGCGCAGACGCAGGAAGAGCGTTCGACACTCCAGACACCCGTCGTCACGATCAATATGTACGGTGGCGCACGCGGTGGCGAGCGAGGCGGTGCGCCTCCAGTGCCAGGTGCGCGAGGGGAGCCGGGTGGCCGCGGACGCGGCGCAGTCGCTCACGACGACCCAGCGTCGCCAGAGTCGCGCTTGCTCGGCGCGGCGCTTCCAAGTGTTCCGGATCGTGTTCGGGCCGCCAGTCCGATCACTTATGTCGGAAAGAACGCGCCACCTTTCTTGATCATGCACGGACTGGCGGACAACTCAGTGCCTCACGGGCAGAGTGCGCTGCTTTACGAGGCATTGAAAGCAGCGGGCAACGAGGCGACGCTTCGACTCGTCGACGGGCTGCCGCACACCTTCTTTAATCGTACCGATCTCGACGAAGTCGCCGGTCCATTCCGAATGGACGTACGCGAAACTTCAGGCGGCGGAGCTGACGTCCAGCGCGTCGAGCGTGCAGGTGTCTTCGCGGTGACTCGCGAGTTTTTCCGTCGTCACTTGAAGTGACCCGAATGAAGTGAGCAGCGAACAGCGACGAGCGAGACGCGACCAGCGACAAGAGCGTATACAATTCGGTTTTCGATGCGAAAGCTAACCGTCATACTCCCGGCAATCGCGCTCCTCTGTCTCATCGGTTGCGGATCGAGGCAGCCGCTTGAAGTGACCACGATTCAGCTTGGCCGCACAGTGAATTCCGACCACACCGTGGGTGGTTTTACGAGCACGTTCACTCCCGACGACTCGATTTATCTGGCCGTCCTCACTGGCGGCGCCGGCTCGGGAACGATACGCGTGCGCTGGAAGTACGGTTCGCGAGTCATCGATGAGCCCACCAAACAGGTGTCGTACAACCAGGCGTCGGCCACAGACTTTCGGCTCTTGAGTCCCGGCGGTTTCCCCCGCGGCGAATACACAGCGGAGGTCTTTGTGAACGATCAACTGGTGGGCACGCGAACGTTCCACGTGGAGACGCGCTGATTTTGCTCCTTTGGGTCGTCCCCGCCCGGCCGGGCTTCCGCTTGCGGTACACTCTCTCGAGAGCCCATGGCAGCGCTCACACTGGAGATCGCGAATTCGCGAGACGCAAACCCGCGGGACGCCGGCCGACATGTCTTTGGCGAGGACGGCGGATCGATCGGGCGTGCGCCGTCGAACTCCTGGGTGTTGACGCATAACAAGGTGTCAGCGCGGCACGCGCAGATCTCTTTCCGCAGCGGCGTCTTCTACATACAGGACATGAGCCGGAACGGTGTGTCGGTGAACTCGCCCGACAACCGGCTGATTCGGGAGCGCCCGTACGCGCTGAAGGCGGGCGATCGCATCTTCATCGAACCATATGAGATCGACGTCTGGATCGAGGCGGGATCGTCCAGAGCGGCGAGACAGCCGCAGGCGGATCCGTTTGCCGAGGATCCGTTCGCTCCACATCATGACCCCTTGTCGCCAGAGCAAAATCTCGCCGCCATTCCAGCGTCCCCCGTCAACGAGGAAGTCGATCCTCTGAAGTTTTTTGATCCTGTTGCCGGCCGCACGCTGCGGAAATCAGAACCGGTTGTGCCACACGTCGACGAGCTTCTCGGCCAGCATTACCAGCCGCCTGCTGTTGTTCCGACTCCCGCGCCAACTCCCAAGCCAACGCCGTTCGAGCCGGTCGCGATCCCGCACGGGTACGATCCTCTCAGCCCCGACGAGCCGTCGCCGCCGCCCCCGCCGCCGCCCGAACCTCCGCCGCCACCGCCACCGCCGCCGACGCCAGTCATCCGTCCACGGCCCGGTGACTCAGCGATCGGAAGACGACTCAAGGAGCTGGCTTCTGAGGATTCGACGATTCGACAACGAGCCACTTCGCCGTCCGCGCCGCGGCAGGCGAGCGTGGACCAGCCAATTCCACCGCTGCCGGTTGCGCCGCGACCCGCCGAAGTGGCTTCGCGGCCGGTCGATGCCACTCCGCGGCAGGCCGGGCAGACAGCGGATCTTGCCGAATTGATGTCCGGGGCCGGCGTTCCTGATGCCGCGATCACGCCCGAGCTCTCTCGAAACCTCGGTCAGATCATTCGGATCGTCGTCTCCGGGCTGATGGACATTCTTCAGTCACGTCAGCGGATCAAGGAGGAGTTCGGGATTCAGCACACGCTGTTCAGGCCGGCCGATAACAATCCGCTGAAGTTCTCGGCCAATGTCGAGGACGCGCTGCACAACCTTCTTGTCAAGCGCAACGCTGCCTATCTCGGTCCGGTGGAGGCATTCGCAGATGCCTTCGACGACCTGCGCGATCATCAACTCGCGATGCTCGCAGGTCTGCGCGTCGCATTCGATGCGATGCTGACGGAGTTCGACGCGAATCGGCTCCAGGAGGACTTCGATGCGCAGATGAGTAAACACGCGCTCCCGCTCATGCCCGCCAAGATGCGGTACTGGGAGCTGTATCGCGAAAAATGCCAGGAGTTGATCAAGGATCCCGACGCCACCTTCGATCGCTTGTTTGGCGAGGAGTTCAGACGTGCGTATGAAGAGCAGTTCCGCAAACTGAAAGCAGCGCGCCGGGCCCGCGCCCAGCAAGGACCCGAGGGCTCTTCACCCGAAAAATAACCCGCCCAATCCTGGCGAGGCTCCGCCTCAAACCGGTGACGGCTTCTCCTCGCCAGGTCATAAGCTTGATAACGCCCCGCTGACGCGGGGACGGTCTTGACCTCCGGAACTTGACTCGGGATCACAAGTTCTGTCGGGTCAAGACCTCTAGTTGGGAATGGACCCCTGATTCGTATAGATTGTCAGGCACCGATCCATGTCTGGTCACAACCGCGTCATCTGGTCCGAAGGGCTGTTTCTCCAGCCGCAGCATTTCCAGCAGCAGGACCGGTACTTCGAGCAGTACATCGAGACCCGGGTTCGATCGCTGGTGTCGTATGCCTGGGGCTTTACCGAAATTGAAATCGAGCGCGATTTTCTCAAGATCGGCAAGATCGGGTTCCGCCGGCTTGCGGGCGTGTTTCCCGACGGAACGCCGTTCCGGATGCCAGACGATGACCCGTTGCCGGCGCCGATGGATATTGCGGCGGACGCCCGCGATCAGCGCTTGTTTCTGGCGCTGCCGCTACGGCGTGCCGGCGAACTCGAATCCGCGCGCGGCCCGGTTGGCGACGAGCTCATCCGGCAGGAGATCCGCGAGTTCCAGGCTGCGAATGCGGCAGTGGCCGTCGGCGAACCGGCCACCCTGGAAGTTGCCGCACTTCGAACACGGCTCCTGCTCGAGCGAGAGGCAACCGAAGCCTATGCCTGCATTCCTCTGGCGCACATCGTCGAGTGCCGCGCCGATCAGCAGGTCGTCCTTGACGAACAGTACATCCCGACGATTCTGCAACTGCGCGCGGCAACGCGATTGGCGACTGTCACCACGGAGCTGCTCGGTTTGTTCCATCAACGCGGCGAGGCATTGGGCGGCCGTGTCGCGGCCACGAGCCGAGGTGCGGCGTCCGAGCTAGCGGATTTTCTGATGCTTCAAACGATCAACCGCTACCAGCCTTTGCTGACGCACTTCGCCGATACCGGTGTCATTCATCCCGAGGCATTCTTTCAGTTCTGTGTTGCCGCGGCCGGTGAGCTTGCGACGTTTACGACAAATGCCAAGCGCACACCAAAGTTCCCCGGCTATCGCCACGATCGTCTGAAGGAAACGTTCGAGCCGGTCATCATCTCGCTCCGTGAATCGATGAGCAAGGTGATGACGCAAGTGGCGATTCCGATTCCGCTCGAGCCGAGAAAGTTCGGCATCAGCGTGGCGATCGTTCCGGACAGGACGTTATTCAGTTCGGCGGTGTTCATTCTGGCGGCGCGGGCGGATGGTCCCGCGGAATATGTGCGGCAGCGATTCCCGACCCAGGTGAAGATCGCGCCGGCCGAAAAGATCGGCGATCTCGTGCGACAGGGTCTGCCAGGAGTTCCGGTGGTACCTGTGCCGGTGACGCCGCGGCAGATCCCCTATCACGCGGGCTATGCGTATTTCGAACTGGATCAGACGCACGAGTTGTGGGATCAGCTGAAAAATTCCGGCGGCGTGGCCATCTACGTTCCCGGAGACTTTCCGGGGTTGGCGATGGAGTTCTGGGCGATTCGCGGGTGAGAGGGGGGATTCTTCCATGGCCGACACCGATGATCCCTTCCTGCCGTCGGACCTGACCGCGCGGCCTCGTCCGGGCGCCGGGCGGCGAGGCACGCCCGATTCGGGGATGTACCAGCGTCCTGCGATGCCGCGGGTCGCGGAGGTCGAACCGATCCCGGAGTCGGCGCGTGCATTTCTTGGACTCGGGCTCACTCCGCTCGTGCAGGCAGCCAGCCCATTACTCCTTCGGATGGGGCAGATGCGGAACGCGCCGGCATCGATGGACGTGCCGAGTCTCCGGCGCGCGGCGCTCGAGGAGATTCGCCGGTTCGAGGAACGTGCGCGCGCAGCCGGCGTGCGCAACGAAATCGTGCTCGCCGCGCGGTACGTGTTATGTGCCGGCCTCGATGAAGCGGTGCTGTCGACGCCATCCGGTGCGCAGAGCGAATGGGCGCAGCATCCCCTGCTTGTCGCGCTGCACCGTGAAGCCTGGGGCGGCGAGAAGTTCTTCGAAATGCTCGATCGGATCGTGGTGGATCCGGCGCGGCATATCGATTTGATCGAACTTCAGTACCTGATCCTTGCGCTGGGCTTCACCGGAAAGTATCAGATGATGGATCGCGGCCACGAACAACTGGCCGATCTGCAGCACAACCTTCATCGCACGATTCAAAGTCAACGCGGCGCCGCACCTCCGGACCTGTCGATCCAATGGCGCGGGCTCGAAGATCAACGGAACCGGCTCATTCGATACGTTCCGTGGTGGGTCGTCGTTGCCGCTGCCTTCGCCATCCTCGGTGTCACGTTCGCGATCTACTACACGAAGCTCGCCAGGCAGGCGAATCCCTTGCACCAGCGGCTGGCGCAGATTGGCATCGAGGACTTCGCGTTGCCGCCGCCACCGGCGCCGCCGGCGCCTGGTCCGACGCTGAAGAAGCTGCTTGCGCCGGAGGAAGGGGCCGGGCTCTTGACGGTCAAAGAGGAGGGCGCGCGGTCGACCGTCACGCTCGAAGCTTCCGATTTGTTCAAGTCCGGGAGTGCCGACGTGAATGCTTCGATTGAGCCGACGCTGGTCAAGATCACCGAGGCGCTGAATAAAGTACCCGGGCGCGTGCTGGTGGTGGGCCATACCGACGATCAGGCGATCAAATCGCTGCGGTATCGCGACAACAACGAGCTGTCCCGCGAACGTGCAGTCAGCGTGGCCAATCTCCTGCTGTCGAAAGGACTCGACAACGCTGCGCGGCTGACGTGGCGGGGTGTCGGTTCATCGCAACCGCTGTCTCCAGGCTCTGATCCGGACAGCCGCGCGCGCAACCGGCGTGTCGAAATCATCCATCTGCGCGATCAGTAGCGTCGAACGAGGCTGATCATGTTCGCCTTTCTCAAACGCACCTTCATCGTCTTACTGGGCCTGCTGCTCATCACCCTGTTCATCTGGTACGCGGGACCTTACTTTGCGTTCGCAGGATTCTCTCCGCTCGAATCTGAGTTTGCCCGGCTTGTTGCCATCGGAGTTGTGGTCGGCATCTGGCTGCTGTGGCGACTCATGAAGCGATTGAAAGCCTACCGCGCCAGCGATCGTTTGCTCACCGCTGTCGTCGCGCAGCCACAGCCGCAGGTGGAGAAGGCGCGAACGCCGGCTGAAGTCGTCAAGCTGCGTGAACGCTTCGATGAAGCGGTGTCGGCGCTCAAGCAGCAGCGGCGATCCGGACACAGCCTGTATGACCTGCCTTGGTATGTGATCATCGGCGCCCCAGGGTCTGGTAAGACTACGGCGCTTCTCAATTCCGGGTTGAAATTTCCACTCGAGCAGCGCGTCGGCAAGGGAGCGTTGCGCGGCGTTGGCGGCACGCGCAACTGCGACTGGTGGTTTGCCGATGAAGCGATTTTTCTCGACACAGCCGGCCGCTACACGACGCAGGACTCCGACGCCTCTTCCGACAGTGTTGGATGGGCCGAGTTCCTGGCGCTTCTGAAGAAATACCGCGCCCGGCGTCCGGTGAACGGCCTCATCGTCACGGTGAGTGTGCAGGATCTGCTGATGCTGGATCCGGCGGCTCGCGAGGCGCATGTCGAAGCAGCCCGCAATCGTCTCTCCGAACTGCATCGAGAACTGAATATTCAGCTGCCCGTCTACGTGATGGTCACCAAGTGCGACCTCGTCGACGGGTTTGCCGAGTACTACGAGGACTTGAACGCTCAAGAACGCGCGCAAGTGTGGGGCGTGACGTTTCCCTACGATCAGACGCTGGCGAACGAGAGTCCGACCGTGTATCCCGCCGAGTTCGATGCGCTGATGACGCGGCTCAACGAGCGCATCTTCGATCGGTTGAACCAGGTGCGCGACACACGACGGCGCGCCAAGATCTTTGCCTTTCCACAACAGATGGCGACGTTGCGCGATCCGCTGACGCAGTGGG
>DASTVZ010000172.1:0-67239 GCA_035758845.1 Vicinamibacterales bacterium | reverse complement strand
AACACGGACCTTCTAGCCACGGATGAACACGGATTAACACGGACCTTCTAGCCACGGATGAACACGGATGAACACGGACCTTCTAGCCACGGATGAACACGGATGAACACGGGCCTTCTAGCCACGGATGAACACGGATGAACACGGACCTTCTAGCCACGGATGAACACGGATGAACACGGACCTCTAGCACGGATGAACACGGATTAACACGGACCTCTAGCACGGATGAACACGGATTAGCACGGACACGAAACGGCGATGGTGTACCCTTTCGGAGTGCGAGCGCTCGGGATCGACTACGGCACACGCCGCATCGGACTTGCGTTGTCGGATGCGACCGGCCTGCTCGCGCGGCCGTGGAAAACACTTGCCGTCAGCGGTGGGCCGGAGCGTGTCGCGGCTGCGCTCGCAGCGGAAGCCGCCGCGCTGATCGCGGAACCTGATGGCCTGTCGGCGATCGCGCTCGGTTATCCACGACGGCTCAGCGGAGAGCCGACCGAGCAGACGGCAGCGGTCGAAGCGATCGCGGCAGCGTTGCGATCGTCCATCGACATTCCAGTGATTCTGCAGGACGAGCGGCTCACCAGCCGCGAAGCGGAGAGCGAGCTCGCACGACGCGAGCAGGACTGGCGCAAACGCAAGCAGCTGCTCGACGCTCGATCCGCAGCCATCATTCTTCAGGATTACCTTGACGAACGCGCGCGCCGTGCCGAGCGCGTAGAAAGCGAGAACGCGTGAAGCGGCTGGCGATCTGGATCTTCATTCTCATCCTGTTGGTCGTCGGGTTCGCTGGCTGGCGGATTGTGCTGGCCGAAGTTTCACCGTTCAAGGGGTATGAGGGGGCGGAACAGTTTGTCGAAATCCCTGAAGGATCTGGCCCCACGTCCATTGGAAGACGTCTCGCGGATGCAGGAGTGATTCGCGACAGACTCGGCTTTCGCTTTGAGATTCTGCGTTCTGGCCTGGGCCGGCGCCTGCAGGCGGGCGAGTACCGATTCGATCGACCCATGACGGTCAGAGAGGTCGTCGACAAGATCGCCCGCGGTGACGTCTACCTCGTCCCCATCACCTTCCGCGAAGGGCTCACGATGCGCGAGATGGCGCAGTTGTTCGAGTCCAAAGGTTTGGGCTCGGCGAAGGATTTCTCGACGCAGGCGTCGGATTCGAAACTCATTCGCAATCTGGATCCGGCGGCGAAGGATCTCGAGGGGTATCTCTTCCCAGACACGTACGCGATGACGCGCAACACGACCGCAGCCCAACTCGTGCCGCGGATGGTGGATGGGTTCGAGAAAGCGCTTGCCCCCGAGACCTTGTCGGCCGCCGAGGCGCGAGGACTCACCTTGCGGGAGCTCGTTACGCTCGCATCAATCGTCGAGAAGGAGACGGGGAAGCCAGAGGAGAGACCGCTTGTCGCCGCTGTTTACAGCAACCGGCTGAAGATCGGGATGGCGCTCCAGTGTGATCCGACCGTCATTTACGCGTTAGAACGTGCCAACCGCTACAACGGCAATCTCACGCGAGAGAACATGCAAATCGATTCGCCCTACAACACCTACCGATATCCGGGGCTGCCGCCCGGACCGATCGCGAACCCCGGACGCGCGTCACTCGAAGCCGCCGCACGCCCTGCCGACGTACCGTATCTCTACTTCGTCGCGCGCGGTGATGGATCGCATGCGTTTGCGGCGACACTCGAAGAACACAATCGGAACGTCGATCAGTATCAGAGGCGGAGGCGGTGAATCTGTTCATTGTGGATTGCGGATTGGCGAGTGCGGATTTTTCGATTGGGATTGCCGATTGAGGACTGTGCGGCGGCGCCTTCAATCGACAATCGATAATCGACAATCCCAATCGCCATTCGTCAATCCCAATCGCCATTCGTCAATCAGAAAATCGACAATCGCCATTCAGCAATCAGCAATTCTCGAGTTCACCTCTCACTCCATTTCAGCTTCTGCCTCAACACATCAAAGTACGTTCTCGTCGACGCCCGAACCAGCCGCAATGGCCGCTCAGCCCGGGTAATACAGATCTCGTCGTCGGCCTGAAGCGCGTGTCCGGACTGACCGTCAATCGTGATGTAGACCTCTTCATTCGATCCGTCGATGACCGGCCGCACGTGGATTTCGAATGACGCGGGAACGACGACCGGGCGATTGGTGAGCATGTGTGGGGCGATCGGCGTCAGCAGCACGGCATCGACTTCCGGATGCAGAATCGGCCCGCCGGCGGCCAGGTTATAGGCGGTCGATCCGGTCGGGCTCGCCACGATCAGGCCGTCGGCGCGGACGCGCATGATCGGCCGGTCGCCGATGTCGACTTCCAAATCGATGATTCGCGACAGGGCACCTTTGGTGATCACGACATCGTTGAGCGCGAGGTGGTCGGCGTGGACGTCGCCGGTGCGCAGCGTTCGCGAGCGAAGCATCATGCGCTCTTCAATCTGCGCCGTTCCGCGCAGCACGGATTCGAGCGACGGATACAACTCCGGCAGAGTGATCTCGGTGAGGAAGCCGAGGCTGCCGAAGTTCACTCCGAGAATCGGAACATCGGCGGCCGATTTTGCGATCCGATCGGCCATTCCAATCAGCGTGCCGTCGCCTCCGAGGACGACCACCAAATCGCAGGCACGCGGCAGCTCGTCGCGATTGACCGTCCGTCGTCCTGACGGCAGGCCGGCCACGGTGGCTGTTTCGGTCTCGAATACCGCGTGCACGTCGCGCGCTTCGAGCCAGCCGGCCAGTTCAGCCAGCGCGCCGGCGGCGGCGGTGAGCCCGGTTTTGGCAACGAGCCCGACGCGTGTGATTGGCCGTGAAACCGTCATGTGCGGCGCCGAAGGTGCAGCAGAAACTCGCGGTTGCCTTCCATGCCGGAAATCGGAGACTCGGCAACCCCGCGGCGCCCCAATCCTAGCGCATCCGCCGCATTCGTTACTTCTTCCAGCACGCGGGCATGCACGTGCTCGTCGCGGACGATCCCGCCCTTGCCGATTTCGGCGCGTCCAGCTTCGAACTGCGGCTTGACCAGTGCAACGACATCACCTGTATCGGCGAGCAACGGAGGAACGACCGGCAGAATGAGTTTGAGTGAGATAAACGAGACGTCGATCGTCACGATGTCGAAGGGAGCGCGGCCGGCCGGCAGGTCTGGAATCCTCAACGTTCGAGCGTTGACGCGCTCGATGACATCGACCCGCGGATCGTTTCGAAGTTTCCAATCGAGCTGGCCATGTCCGACATCGAGCGCGACCACGCGTGAGGCCCCTCGCTGAAGAAGCGCGTCTGTGAATCCGCCAGTCGACGCACCGATGTCGAGCGCGACGCAGCCAGCGACCGGAATCGAAAACGTCTCGAGCGCATGCGCCAGCTTCACTCCGCCGCGCCCGACGTAGGGATGATCCGGGGTGAGTACACTCACCTCAGCATCGCGAGTGACCGCAGTTCCTGCTTTGGCTGCCGGCTGACCGTTGACGCGAACATGGCCGGCGAGAATGAGCGCGCGCGCCCGTTCGCGCGACGCGGCGAGCCCGCGATCCACGAGCAGCGTGTCGAGACGGACGGTGTTCTTCAATGAGTTCGGCCAACTACCCAGTGAGCGATCGCAGGCAGCTGCCCTCCGATCCTGGCGCTTTGCAACACGCCGGTCGCCCGTTCGATGCACTCGGACGCAAGCTTGCGTGCAGCGTCCAGTCCGTAAAGCGCCGGATATGTCGGTTTGCCTGCGGCGGCGTCTTTCCCCGCGGTCTTGCCGAGTTCCGCCGACGCCCCTTCGACATCGAGAATGTCGTCGACGATTTGGAACGCGAGACCGATTTCCACGCCGTAGCGTCCGATCGTCTCGGCCAGTGATTCGGTCGCTCCGGCCATGATTGCACCGCTCAGCGCGGCGGCGACAATGATTGCACCCGTTTTCCGCATGTGCATCTCGCGAAGCGCTCCGGCGTCGAGCGCGGTTGCGCCGGGACTGGCGGCATGGAGATCGATGGCCTGACCACCGACCATCCCCGCGGCCCCCGCGGCGTCGGCGACGATGGCAATCGTCTGAAGCTTGCGGCGGTTCAAATCATCGGGCGACACGCTTTCAGCGTGCGCTGGCTCGCGCGCCAGCAGCGCGAACGCCTCGGTCAACAGGCCGTCTCCCGCCAGAATGGCCAGTCCTTCGCCGAACACGACGTGCGCCGTCGGCCGTCCGCGACGCAGGATGTCGTTGTCCATCGCGGGCAGATCGTCGTGCACGAGTGAGTAGGTGTGAATCATTTCCAGCGCGCAGGCGACAGGCATGGCGAGATCTTCAGCTTCCGCGACCGGTGCACCCACATGCTCGGCCACCGCTTCGGCGGACGCGAGCACGAGCATAGGACGAAGCCGCTTGCCGCCGGCGAAGAGGCTGTATCGCATCGATTCCGCGACGCGTGCAGGAGCGCGCCGCGACGCGGGGACGAATCCCGGCGTCGAGCGCGCGGCGTCCGCGGCGGGAAGATAGCGCTCCAGCGCCCGCTCGACGGCATCCCGCCGCGAGGCGAGCCACGCGTGCAGTTCGGTCAGCGGCGTGGTCACCGCGAGCGATCGTGATCGCCGGTGTCGGCGCCCAGCGATGGCGGCGCGGGCGTGACCTCCCCGCGCTCGGTGAGAATTTCGACCCGTCGCTCCGCTTCTTCCAGCTTCGAATGACAGAAGCGCGAAAGCTGGACGCCGCGCTCGAAAAGCTCGAGCGACTTCTCGAGCGCGAGATCGCCGTCCTCGAGGCGCTTGACGATCGTTTCGAGCTCGGCGATCGCCGACTCAAAATCCTTGATTGTCGGATCCATGTCCGTCCTTGCTGCGCACGTCGCAGTGAAGCTCGCCTTCCTGCAGCGTCACACGGACGCGATCGCCCGGGGCCACCGCGTCAGCACTCCGGATGATGACGGTGCGATCCGCATTCCAGCAGACCGCGTATCCCCGTGCAAGCACTCCCAGGGGACTGAGGTTTTCCAGCCGCCCGGCGAGCGACGCGATCCGCGAGTCGGCACGGTGCCGCGCCGCGGCAGCCGCCGTACCAAGCCGGCCGTGAGCGCTCGACAGTCGCGATCCCATCATCGCGACGCGCCGCCGCAAATCCCGCGCTTCGAGCCGCAGCCGCAACGTCCGAAAGGCGCGCGCACGGCGGGCGACCTCGGCGCCGGCGTGGCGTCGCAGCTGATAGGTGAGCTCGGCGGCGTGGCGTCCACGCATCGCGAGCCGCGTGTGCCAGCCGGCTAGTCCCCGCCGGCTGCTTAACGCATGGAGACCGGCGCGCCGCCGTTGGATGCCTGCTCTGACAACGGATCCGAGCCGCTCACCCAGGCGCGAGACGCGCGCACAGAATTCATCCTTCGCGGTCACCACAAGTTCGGCCGCCGCCGACGGTGTCGGGGCGCGAAGATCGGCGACGAAATCGGCAATGGTGACGTCGACTTCATGTCCTACCGCGGAGACGACCGGCACGGGCGACGACGCGATCGCGCGCGCGACCGGTTCCTGGTTGAAGGCGATCAGATCTTCAAAGGAACCGCCGCCGCGCCCGACGATCACGACATCGACGCCAGGAATCTTGACGATGGCCCTCAAAGCTTCGGCGATGTCAGCGGCAGCACCGTCACCCTGCACACGCGTGGGACGAATCAGGAGATGTGCGTTCGGATGGCGGCGGCGAAGGACCTTGATGATGTCGCGCAAGGCGGCGCCGTCGAGCGAGGTCACAATCCCGATGATTCGTGGCAGCGACGGCAGCGGTCGCTTGCGCCCGGTATCAAACAGTCCTTCCGCGTGCAGCTTCTTCTTGAGTTGTTCGACCGCCATCTGGAGCGCACCGAGTCCGCGCGGCTCCAGGTGCTCGCAGACGATCTGATATTCCCCTTTCGGTTCGTAGACACCGAGCTGGCCGCGGACGATGACGTGCATGCCGTCTTCCGGCTTGAACTTGAGGTAGCGGACGACCGAGCGGAACATCACCGCCTTGATTTGCGCATCTTCGTCCTTCAGCGTGAAATAGACGTGACCCGTGTTCCACGTGCGGCAGTTCGACAGCTCGCCTTCGACCCAAATCTCGCCGAAGCCGGTTTCGAGCACGCCGCGAATCGCGGCCGTCAACTCCGACACGGAAAAGATGCGGCGCTCGCGTTGCATCGGACCGCCGCCGCGCGCCGCGTCCTCTTCGAAGGGGAGAGAGAACAGATCGGACATCGGACCTATCGCGCGGGGACGGATGCGCCGGCCAGTGCGTCGACGTCGTGTGTCGACATGTTCAGCCGCTCGATCGCCGTCGCTTTGCCGGTTGCGGGATCGGCCGTGACCACGACCGCGTTCAAACGCGCCGGACCGGTGGCGGCCTCGAACTTCGCCGGCATTCCCGTGAGAAAGCGGCCAAGGGCCGCTTCGACGGTTACACCGATGATGGAATCGTGCGGGCCGGTCATGCCGACGTCGGTCAAGCATGCGGTCCCCTTCGGGAGAATCCGCTCGTCGGCCGTTTGCACGTGCGTGTGGGTGCCGAAGACGGCCGTCGCGCGGCCATCGAGATGCCACGCCATCGCGATCTTTTCGGACGTCGCTTCGGCATGGAAGTCGACGATGATCACGCGCGTCTTCGCGCGCATCGCTTCGATTTCGCGCACCGCCAGCGCAAACGGATCGTCGAGCGGTGTCATGAAAATTCGACCCATCAGGTTGAGGACGCCGACAGGCTCTCCCGTCCGAGTGCGTCCGACAACGCTCCCCCGTCCAGGAACCCCGGCAGGGAAGTTCGCCGGCCGCAGCAGCTTCGCCTGTCGCGGGAGATAGTCGAGGACTTCTTTCTTGTCCCAGACGTGATTGCCGGAGGTCATCACATCGACGCCGAATTCGAGGATCGTGTCGGCAATATCGCCGGTCACGCCGAATCCGGCGGCGGAGTTCTCGACGTTGGCAATGACGAAATCGATCTGACGCTGTTCAACGATGGCGGGAATGGCGCGCCTGGCGATGTCGCGCCCGGACTTGCCGAAGATGTCGCCGATGAACAGAATCCGCACGTCAGTCGGCCCGTACCGGAATGCGATGCTCCCGGCCGCGGCGTTCTTCAATCCGCGGCACCGTGACGCGCAACTCGCCCGCATGGAGCGTGGCCTCGGCGCGTGCCACGTCGAACGCGCCGGCCAGCCGCACGGCACGAGCAAACCGTCCGAACACGCGTTCGGCCACATGGAACGTGGCATCGCCATGATGCTCGCATCCGGACGGCTGTTTCACGCCGCTGACGAGCAGGGTGTCGCGAGCGATCACCACCTGCACCGCGTCGGCGCTCACGCCGACCAAATCCAGCAGCACCTCGATGCCATCGGATGTCTCGACGACGTCCAGCGGCACGCGACACTCGGCCGCATGGAGACGTGCATCCGTTCCCGTGAGCTGTTCACACAAACGCCTCAGGTCGTCGTCGATTTCGCGTCGTTCGAGAAAGATGCGGGCCACGAAAACATTCTATCGCTCTCTGCTTCGCTGTTAGCTTCTGGCTCTGGGTTCCAGGCTTCTGGCTCGTGCTCTTGGCCTCGGTCTCTCCGCTCTTGGCCCTTGAGGGCCAATATATGAGTTATATACACTCATATAAAATGCTTGACAAATGCTAAGATAAGCCTTACATTATCCTTCGTGGTCGCTTCACGGCGGCCCGCTAAAGGAATCAGGAGGTTCTTGCAATGGCTCTCGTTCGATGGGATCCACTTCGTGACTTGGCGACGATGGAGATCGATCGGCTCAACAACATGTTTTCAAACTTCTACGGCGAAGGCTTCTCGCGGGGCTGGGTGCCCGCGGTCGATATCTTCGAAGGCGCCGAGCACGAGCTCGTGATCAAAGCCGAGTTGCCGGACATGAAGCGTGAAGACATCACTGTCACGTTCGAGAACAACGTGCTCACGCTCACGGGTGAGCGAAAGGCTGAGGAGATCGCTCGCGACCGCTTCCACCGTGTCGAGCGCTTCCATGGCACGTTCAGCCGTTCGTTCACGTTGCCCGCGACGGTCGATCCGGCCAACATCAGCGCCAACTACAAGGATGGTGTGCTGACGGTCCGACTTCCGCAGCGCGCGGAAGCGAAGCCGAAGCAGATTGTGGTCGGTGAGTAGGAGTCCGACGGCTGTTCGTAACTGAATATCATCCGCGTGGGCCGGCTTCGAGCCGGCCCTCGTCATTTCATTCCATCCTCTCAGCCGGTCTCGCCGAAGCGGCGAATCCGCGCGGAGGCTGAACTTGAGCGACAACGCGCTTTCAAGTACTCTCCATTAGCCATGGCTGAAGACGATCCGCAGGCTCAAGACTCTTCCGCGGTCGAGACTGAACGCGCTGCACCAATCACGAGTCGGTTTCTTTTTGTCGATGTCGCGGCTCAGCGCGCCAAGCAGTTGCGGCGCGGTGCTCTCCCTCGCCTCGATCGCGCGCTGTCGCATGGGCCGCACAAACTCGAGCGCACGGCGATGGAAGAAGTGCGGTCGGGTCTGATCCAGTACACGCTTCCCACCAACTACGATGGGGCGCCGCGTGGGCCGGCGAAGGAATAGCGTCCCTCCTCGGAACTTCCGTAATACGACACGCGTAACTCCGAAGTGGTGAATTAGTGGATTCACCAATTCACCGGAGGGGCGTCAACGTGATGGAACTGGGTCTGTTGGCTGTCGTTGCCTTCGGGGTCTTCGCGGTCGTGATGGTCCTGGTTGCGTTGCTCAAAACGGTACTCTGGCTCGTTCTGCTGCCGCTTCGACTGGTGCTGTCCGTGCTGCTGCTGCCGCTGCTGTTCCTCAAGGCCATCATCGGCGGCCTGCTCCTTGTCGTCCTCAGCCCAATCCTCGTCGTCGGGCTCGTCATCGCCGCGATTGCGACGCTAGTCGCCGTCGCGGTTCCGCTTCTGCCCGTGCTGCTGGTCGCATTTGTCGTGTGGCTGCTCCTGCGCGGCAGCTCGACGACGACCGCGGTCGCGCGCTGAACGGCGCGCACTGAGCGTTTCATTCGGCGTGCTAGCATCGGCCGATGAACCGCTCATTCTACGTACGGGCGCTGGTCCTCTACATTGTCGCGGCGTGCGCGTGCGTGCACTCGGTTCCGCCGACGCCGGGTGCGCCGGCATCTGCTCCGGCTGCTGCACCGGCGAGCGCCGCAGCCGCCGCGCCGCCGCAGCCCCCTTTTCGCATCCTGGTCACGAACGACGATGGCGTGCGCGCGCCGGGGATCCTTGCCGTGGCGCAGGCGCTTCAGTCGATGGGGGAAATCACCATCGCGGCGCCGTCGGAGAACCAGAGCGGCAAGGGCCACTCGATCGTGACCTCGGATCCGATCTTCGTCGATCAGGTCACGCTGACCGGCGGCCTTCGTGGCTTCTCGATCGTGGCGACGCCGGCGACGTGCGTGAAGGTCGGTGTTCGCGCGCTCATGGCATCGCGGCCGGACCTCGTCGTGTCGGGCATCAACCGCGGCTACAACCTGGGAATGGTGACGTATGTCTCCGGCACAGTCGGCGCCGCCCGGGAAGCGGCACTGATGGGGATTCCTGCCATTGCCTCGTCGTTGTCTGTCGACGAAACGAACTACGCGGCAGCGGCGGAGATCGTGCGCCAGGTTGCCGGGATGGTGCGGCAGCGGGGCCTCGACGCTGGTGTTCTCTTGAATGTGAACGTGCCGCCGGGATCGCAGACGGCGATCAAAGGGGTACGGGTGACCAGACAGAGCGCGCAGTCCGGGGAAGAGCGGTTCGAGGAACAACGATCGCCGACCGGGCGTCGGATGTTCTGGAGCATCTGGAAGGATCCCACTGGCGATGTCGAAGGGACCGACGTCTGGGCGACCGAGCACGGGTTTGCTTCAATCACGCCGTTACGTGCGAGCGAATTCGATGCGAAGACGTACGAGGCTTGGGAACAAATGAAGGTGCCGCAATAGACCGACACACGAAGCGGGTGGTGATGGAGATTACCGCGACAGCTCTGATGCAACCCGCGGTTTCTCTTTCGACCATGATGTCGCCCGCTCGTACGCATGGGCGACGCGCAATACAGTGGCGTC
The DNA here is from genome assembly GCA_035758845.1 of Vicinamibacterales bacterium. GTDB lineage: Bacteria > Acidobacteriota > Vicinamibacteria > Vicinamibacterales > 2-12-FULL-66-21 > JALZOC01. The sequence goes on along the minus strand of DASTVZ010000172.1, from coordinate 57,181 downwards.
TTCCATGGCGCGCCCGGTGAACTGCAAGCCGATCGGCAGTCGTGTGCTGGTGAATCCGCAGGGGACGCTGATACCCGGCAGGCCGGCGAGATTCGCGCCGACCGTAAACACGTCCGAGAGATACATCTGCACGGGATCCTCGGTGCGTTCACCCAATTTGAATGCCGCGGTGGGACTCGTGGGCATCGCGATCACGTCGGCGTTCATGAACGCGCGATCGTAATCGCGACGAATCAGCGTGCGAACCTGCTGCGCCTTCCGATAATACGCATCATAGTAGCCGGCGCTGAGCACATACGTGCCCAGGATAATCCGCCGTTTCACTTCGCGCCCGAAGCCGCCGCCGCGCGAGCGGTCGTACATGTCGCCAAGCGCGGTCGCATCCTCGGCGCGATAGCCATAGCGCACGCCGTCGTATCGTGCGAGGTTCGCGCTGGCTTCCGCCGTGGCAATCACGTAGTAGACGGGTATTGCTTCCGGGCTGTGCTCGAGAGTGACCTCGACGATGTCGGCTCCGCGACCTCGGGATACGTCGAGGGCGGCGTCGTAGGCAGCCATGACTTCAGCGTCCACGCCCTCGCGAAAAAGATGGCGCGGCACGCCGATTCGAATGCCGCGAAGATCGCCGTTCCCTTCGAGCGCGGCACCGAAATCAGGAACGGCAACCTGCGACGAGGTTGAGTCGCACGCGTCGTGTCCGGCGATCGCATTCAGCACGATCGCGACATCTTTCACCGAAGACGCCAACGGTCCAATCTGGTCCAGCGAGGACGCAAACGCGAGGAGGCCGTATCGCGAGACGCGTCCGTACGACGGTTTGAAACCGACGACGCCGCAGAGTGCTGCGGGCTGACGGATTGATCCGCCGGTATCGGATCCGAGCGCGAGCGGCACCATCCCGGCGGCCACGGCCGCTGCCGATCCACCGCTCGATCCGCCTGGCGTCCGCTCGAGCGCCCACGGATTTCGCGTCGGACCGTAGGCGGAGTTCTCGGTCGACGAGCCCATCGCGAACTCGTCGCAATTCGTTTTCCCGACAATGACCGCGCCGGCCGCTTCGAGGCGCGCGACGATGGTCGCGTCGTACGGCGGGATGTAGTTCTCGAGGATCCGCGAGGATGCCGTCGTGGGGACACCGCGCGTGCACATGTTGTCTTTGAGTGCGATCGGCACGCCGAGGAGCGGAAGACCGGCGCCGTCACGTCGGGCGTCCAGCTCGGCCGCACGCGCGAGGGCGCGGTCGCGCGCGACCGTACGGAAGGCGTTCAGGGGCGGGTCTAGCGCGGCGATTCGATCCAGGGTTGCCCGGCACACCTCGGACGCGGACAGATCGCGGCGGGCCACGGCGTCGCGAATCGACTGCACATCGAATGGCACGTCCATCATGCCAGCACCCGTGGTACTTTGAAGAGACCGGCGGATGTGTCGGCATCGGGCGCGGCGGCCAGGAACTCTTCGCGCGGCCGCGACGGAACCACGGTGTCGTCGCGAAGCGCAGCGGCATCCCCCGCGTGCGACGTTGGTTCGACGCCTTCTGTGGGAACGCGCTGAATCTGCTCGGCGTAGGCGAGGATTTCCGCCAGCTGACGCGCGAATAGATCTTTTTCTTCGCCCGTCAGTTCCAGGCGGGCAAGGCGCGCGACGCGTTCGACGTCGCCACGCGAAAATGTATTCGACATCGGGCGATGGTAGCACTAAAGAATTGCTGATTGTTGATTGCTGAATGACGATTGAAAGAGTCTGAAGCTCCCAACGCGTCAATCAGCAATCAGCAATCAGCAATCAGCAATTTCAGGATTTACCATGATTCGTCCTACGGCCGTTGCAGGCACCTGGTACCCGGGCACAGCTGGTGCGTTGACGCGCGAGGTTGACGACTACCTGAAGATCGCGGCCGATGGGCCGCCCGGTGACCTCACCGCGATTATCGCTCCGCATGCCGGCATGATGTTTTCCGGACCCGTCGGGGCGTACTCGTACAAGGCGACAACCTCCCGGACCTTCGACGTCGCCGTCCTCGTCGGCCCTTCACATTTCGTGGCGTTCGAGGGAGCGGCCCTGTGGCCTGACGGCGGCTTCGACTCACCGCTTGGCATGGCGCGCATCGACGAAGCCGCGGCTCACGCGCTGGCTGCATCCGCGATCGTGAAGGCGATGCCGTCGGCGCATCAACGTGAGCATTCGCTCGAAATGCAGCTGCCATTTCTGCGCCGCCTGCATCCTGATCTGTCGATCGTGCCGGTGCTGATCGGGTTTCAGCATCGCGCGACGATCGACGCGCTCGCCGATGCGATCGTCCGCGCCAGCGAGGGTCGCCGCGTACTGCTGGTGGCGAGCACCGACCTGTCGCACTACTTCGATGCGAAAACGGCGGCCTCGCTCGATGGACGTGTGAAGGAGCGCGTCGCGGCCTTCGATCCAGAGGGACTCCTCGATCTGTTCGAGCAGTATCCCGAACACGAACGCGGACGCTACGTGGCGTGCGGCGGTGGTGCGGCCATCGCCGTGATGAAAGCGGCGCGTGCGCTCGGGGCAAAGCATGGTCGCGTGTTGAAGTACGCACATTCGGGGGAAGTCTCTGGCGATTATGACGCGGTCGTCGGATATCTGGCGGCCGCCTTCGGTACGTTTTCCGATGCTCACTGACGCGCAGAAGCAGGCGCTCATCGATCTGGCGCGTCGATCGGTGGTCGCGACGGTGACCCGATCGGCACCTCCGTCGTTCTCCGTCCCCGTGCCGGATGCATCTGGCGTTTTCGTGACGATCAAGCGGCGCGGTGAGCTGCGCGGCTGCCTTGGCACGCTGCAATGCCAGCGTGGCCTGGCGGGGGAGGTGGTCCGGTGCGCCGCTGATGCGGCGACCGAAGACCCGAGATTTCCGCCGGTGTCCGCTGACGAAGTGCCTGAGCTCGCGGTTGAAGTGTCCGTGCTCGGCCCGCTCGAGCCAATCGATCCGCGCGATCCTGATGCGATTGTGATCGGGCGGCACGGGCTCGTTGCCGAACGAGGCTTTCGCCGTGGTCTTTTGCTCCCCCAGGTGGCGACCGAATGGGGCTGGACCGTCGAGCAGTTCCTCAGGCAAACCTGCCTCAAGGCCGGCCTCGAGCCGGACGCATGGCAGCACGACGCGCGGATCTCCCGGTTCGAGGCTGAGGTGTTCGGCGAATAGATGCCACGGCTAGGTGCGCACATGTCGATCGCCGGCGGTTTGCCTCGTGCCGTGGACCGCGCGAAGGCGACTCGCTGCGAAGCGTTGCAGATCTTCACGAAGTCCGCAGGACAATGGCGCGCGCGCGAACTGCCTGACGATGAAGTCGCGCTGTTCCGCCGCCGAGTCGGAGAGACCGGAATTTCACCCGTCGTCGCGCATAACAGTTACTTGATCAACGTTGCGTCAGCCGCGCCGGCGCTGCGAGCGCAATCCATTGCCGCCCTCGGTGACGAGCTGGATCGGGCGGAACTACTTGGACTCGACGGGCTGGTGATGCATCCGGGCTCCTACACGATTGGAACAGAAAACGATGGACTCCGGGCGATTGGCCGTGCCATCAGGCACTTGCTGAAAGCGCGGCCGCGACACCGCGTCAAAGTGTTGCTCGAACACACCGCCGGGCAAGGCACGAACCTGGGACATCGATTCGAGCACCTCGCGACGATTCTCGAGCAGGTCGACGGATCGCCACGGGTCGGCGTCTGTCTCGACACGTGTCATCTGCTCACGGCCGGCTACGACCTCTGCACTGAAGCCGGCTATGCCTCCACTTTTCGCGAGTTCGATCGCATCCTCGGTCTCGACCGCCTACAGGTATTTCATCTCAACGACTCCAAGAAGCCGTGCGGCAGCCGCGTCGATCGTCACGAACACATCGGGAAGGGTTGTCTGGGACTCGAGCCGTTCCGCCGCCTGCTGAACGATCCGCGGTTCACGCACCTGCCGATGCTGCTGGAGACCCCGAAACTGGAGACGGCCGCGAGCAAACGGCGGAGCGATGTCGACCCCTGGGATGCGCGCAATCTGCGAACACTTCGAAAACTGATCGGAACGGTATAGTTAGAGGATCATGCGTACACGTCTCACTGTCGGAGTGACGCTGCTAGTGGTCCTCGCCGCCCCTCGTCCTGCCGCCGCATGGGGCATCGAGGTGCACAAGTTCATCATGGCGCGCGCCATCGTGCTGTTGCCGAGCGAGATTCGGCCGTACTTCCAGAAGTATCAGGCCGGCGTCGTCGAACACTCCGGCGACCCCGATCTCTGGCGTACTGTCGGCTGGATAGAGGAACCGCCGCGTCACTTCGTCGACATGGATGCTTATGGTCCTTATCCGTTCAGAGAGCTGCCACACGATTACGACGAGGCGATAAAACGGTACGGAGCCGAGTTCGTATTGAAGAATGGCACGCTGCCATGGCGCTCCGAAGAGATGTACAAAAAGCTCGTCGAAGCGTTCACGCAGAAAGCTCCGTATTCGCGCGAGAACATCCGTTTGTTTGCTTCTGTCGTCTCGCATTACGTCGCCGATGCCCACCAACCCTTCCATGCGGCTCTGAATTATGACGGACAGCTGACTGGGCAATCGGGTATCCACTCCAGGTTCGAATCTGAACTGTTCGCGCGATATGAAGCGAAGGTGCATCTCTCGCCTAACATCGCGGGGCCTGTCGGTCAGCCCCGAGAGTTTATCTTCGGCGCTCTCACGACCAGCTTTTCACTCGTGCAGCCCCTTCTCGATGCCGACAAGGCCGCACTTGGAAACCGTGAGTTCTATGACGATGAGTATTTCGACCGATTTTTTGCCGGCGTGAAGCCGATTCTCGAGAAGCGATTGGCAGATTCCATCGGTGCAGTCGCGGCCTTCATTCGCGACGCATGGGTTGAGGCTGGTCGCCCGGCAGTACCCGTCACGGTGACGACGTCGCCACGAAGAGTTCGCAAATCGGGCGCTCTGTAGGGCGCGCTCTTTAGACCGCGCCTACACGACCGTGCCTGAGCCGGCGTGGCACCCCACTTGCACAGATGAGCCTTGCCGCCGTAAAGGCGGTGGGAGGATTACCCATGCTGTGGACTATTGTCGTGCTGTTGTTGATTCTCTGGCTTCTCGGATTCACGATGCACGTTGCCGGCGGATTGATTCATATCCTGTTGGTGGTCGCGCTTGTCGTTATCGTGTTTCGGCTGCTGACCGGCAGAAGGGTTTGAGTAGGACGCGTCGTTAGCGAGGCACCAGGAAGCGGGACGCTGTGGCATCGTGTTTCCGCCGCGTCGACGTACGAGGATGTGATGGACGTGTACCTGGTGCCGATCGCTCAGGATCGGTACGAGCTGTATTGCGAAGTGCCCGATGATCCGGAGCCTGAACCGGATGAGGCGCCGGCAGGTTTCTTCAGGCGCATGAAGCAGCGCTTCTCCGCGATGCTGGCGGAAGCGGAACGCGAGCGGCGCCAGACGCACGCCGACCAGCCGCCCCGCGGTACGCTCGGCCGCATCAAGGCGCGCACGCTTCGGTACATCGCTGAGAGCATCGCCGAACAACGTCTCCTGTGGCATCTTCGTCGTCAGGCCTCGGCCTGCCTGTTCTTTCCTGATGACGTCGAAGAGCATCGAGCGATCAAGCTGCTGCGCCGGCAGCTCGGACGCGACTTCGAAAAGCATCGGTTCTGGCTGATCGTCGACTCTCTCGGTTTCATTGCGTCCGGCGTCTTCTTCTTCGTGCCCGGTCCAAACGTCGTCGCCTACTATTTCGTTTTTCGCATGGTCGGTCACTATCTGTCCCTGCGCGGCGCCCGGCAGGGACTCGACGCGGTTCGGTGGACCAGCGAGCGCAGCGCGCCGCTGGCCGAACTGCGGCGGGCAATCGATCTCGACGGGGAGGAGCGCGATCGCCGCGTGCGCGGCGTCGCCGACGCGCTCAAGCTGGAGCATCTCGTGAAGTTCTTCGAGCGGACGGCGATTCCGGGATAAACCCGCCTTCGTGCTTCGCGCTGCGGCCAGGCAGGCTTGACCTGCCCTGAGCGAGCGCACCTGGAACGGGAGTCGAAGGGTTCGACATATACTTCGAACGTTGAAACTCCGCGACATCGCCGACCGGCTTCAATGCCGTCTTGAAGGCGACGGTGAGATCGAGATCCTCCGCGTCAACGGCATCGACGACGCGGGTCCTGGCGATCTCACGTTTTTCACCAATCCAAAATACTCACGCGCGCTGAGGGCGACGCGCGCTTCGGCGGTGATCTTGTCGGAGAAAGCCGAGCCGGCTCCCTGCGCGATGTTGCGGGTCGCGCATCCCTATCTCGCCTTCGCTAAAGCCGTAGAACTCTTTGCCGTCACCAATCGTCCCCCCGCAGGCATTCACCGTTTGGCCGACGTTGCGGCGACTGCCACTATTGCGCCTGACGCAGCCATCGGCGCGTTTAGCGTCGTCGGCGATGGCGCACGCGTTGGAGCGCGCACGCTCCTGTATCCGCACGTCACGATTGGTGCCGGCGTGCAGATTGGCGACGACTGCATCGTCCACACGCACGTCTCGATCCGCGAGCGCGTGCAGATTGGCCATCGTGTCGTGGTGCAGGATGGCGCCGTGATTGGCAGCGACGGATTCGGTTTTGCGACCCAACCAGACGGCACTCACTACAAGATCCCGCAGATCGGCGCCGTGGTCATCGAAGATGATGTCGAGATTGGCGCGAATTCAGCCATCGATCGCCCGGCGGTCGGAGAGACGCGCATCGGTGCCGGGACGAAGATCGACAATCTCGTCCAGGTCGCTCACGGCGTCACCATTGGGCGCAATGCGCTGCTCGCCGCGCAGGTTGGGATCGCGGGGAGCACTACCATCGAAGACAGCGTCACTCTCGCCGGACAAGTTGGCGTGTCGGGTCACATCACTATTGGCAAAGGCACCATCGCGACGGCGCAGACAGGAATTCCCAACTCGGTCGAACCGGGGTCGTTCATTTCCGGATACCCGGCGATCACCAACCGTGACTGGCTGAAGTCGTCGGCGATCTTTCGCAAGCTTCCCGAGCTGCGCAAGGCGATCGCCGATCTGGACGCCAGGCTTGCGGAGGTGGAAGCGCGCCTGAAATAGAACACCCTTCGACTCGCGCGATCGCCCCGCTCGCTCAGGGCATGCCATAATCGATAGCGAGAAACGCGCCTATCCTGATGCGACAAGCCCTGTTCAGAACGATCAGCGCGCTGCTAGTGTCGGCGCTCGCCCTCCCGACACTTGACCCTGCTGCACGGGCCGCGACGCGCCCGACGCGTCTCGAGTACACGATGACGACGCTTGCCAACGGCATGCAGGTCGTCTTCCTCGAGGATCATTCGACGCCGATCGTGCATGCCGAAATCTGGTATCACGTTGGCTCGAAAAACGAGCGTCCTGGCCGGACCGGATTCGCGCATTTGTTCGAGCACATGATGTTCAAGGGCTCGAAAAACGTCGAGCCCGAAGGGCATCCATCCTGGATTTCCAGCATCGGCGGCCAAAGCAATGCCTACACAACCGAGGACGCGACGGTCTTCTGGGAAACCGTGCCCGCACAGTACCTGCCGCTGGTGCTCTGGTTAGAAGCCGATCGACTGGCGACGTTGCGGATCGACGAGGATGTATTCAAGACGGAACGCGAGATCGTCAAAGAGGAGCGACGGATGCGCATCGACAATCAGCCGTACGGACGGCTGAACGAGCTCATCTACGATCAGGCGTTCACCGTCCATCCTTACAAGCACCCGACCATCGGCAGCATGAAGGATCTCGAGGCCGCGTCCATCAACGACGTCCGCGATTTCTTCCGCACCTTTTACGTGCCGAACAACGCCACGCTCGTGCTGGTCGGGGATTTCAATACAAAGGAAGCGCAGGATCTGGTCACCAAGTATCTCGGTCGTATCCCGAAGTCCACGCGGCCAGTTCCGCGTGACATTCCGAGGGAGCCGCCGCAGGCCAAGGAACGGCGCGTCAGGCTGGAGGAGTCGTGGCCGCTTCCGGCCGTGGTCGTGGCGCACCACATCACGTTCGACGGCGATCCGGACTCCTATCCACTGCACATCGCATCAAAAGTGTTGTCGGATGGTCAGAGCTCGAGGATTTACCGGAAGCTCGTCTACGAGAAGCAGATCGCGCTCGCCGCGTTTGGCGGCGGCAACATCATCGAGGATCCGAACCTTTTTTATGCCGTTGCCATCGTGCAGCCCGGGCACACGCCGGAGGAAGCGGCCGATGCGCTGATTGCCGAGCTCGATCGACTGCGCAGCGAGCCGATTACCCCGGCGGAATTGCAGCAGGCGAAGAATCAGTTCGCCCGCGACTACATCTTCAGTCGCGAGTCGAACAAAGACAAAGCCATGCAGCTCGGACATGCTGCCGTCATTCATAACGACATCAAGACGGCGGACGGTGAGTTCGACATCTTCATGAATATCACGCAGGCAGATGTTCAACGTGTGGCGCGCAAATACTTCACGCCGGAGAACCGCCTCGTGATGACGGTGATGCCCAAAGGGAACGGCAGCGGGGGCCCTCGTTGATGCGACCTCGGCCGACTCTTTCGTCCTGTGCAGTGATCCTGGCGCTAACGATCGCGAGCCCGCTGTCCGCCCAGGTTACTGACTGGCCCGCGGAACGTCCGCCACGGCCATTGCCCGCTCGGTCGAGCAGTTTCCCTCTCTATCAGATCCGAACACTGCCCAACGGCCTGCAGGTCGTCGCCGTCTCGCATCACGAACAGCCCGCGGTCAGCCTGCGGCTCCTGGTCAGAGCTGGCGGTGCGCAGGATCCGTCGAACAAGCCAGGCGTTGCGTATCTCGCGGCATCGCTGCTCGATCAGGGCACGACGAGCAAGAACGCCGAGCAGGTCGCCAGCACGATTGATTCGATTGGCGGCGCCATCGGCGCCGGGGCGGGCAGCGACATCACCTTTATTAATGCCGCGGTGATGAAAGACAGCCTGGGCCTGGCGCTGGATCTCGTCTCCGATCTGGCGCGTCATCCGGCGTTTGCAAACGAAGAGATCGATCGGCAACGGCAGCAGATTGTTTCCGGGCTGAAGGTCAGCTACGACGACCCTGATTATCTGGCCGGCGTGGTGTTCGACCGCCTGGTCTACGGGTTTCACCCGTATGGGAAACCGGACTCGGGCACGCCCGATTCTATCGCCGCGATCTCACGCGACGATTTGCTTGCCTTTCACAAGCGCTGGTTCGGTGCGAACAACGCGATCCTCGCGGTGGTGGGGGATGTCACGCCTGAAGAGGCCTTTGACGGCGCTCAGCGTGCGTTTGGATCGTGGGAACGAGTGGACCTGCCGACGATCAAGGGCGAGGAAGCGCCACCTTCGACGCGACGTGTCGTGATCATCGATCGTCCTGGCGCGGCGCAGACGGAAATCCGTGTCGGCAATATTTCGCTTCCACGGCGGCATCCGGACTATCTCGCCCTCGACATCGCGACCAAGATCCTCGGCGGCGAGGGTGGCAACCGGCTGCACCGCGTGCTGCGGTCGGAACGCGGCCTGACCTACGGAGCATCGGCCGACCTCAATGCGCTCAAGGACACCGGGGACATCGTCGCCGAAACCGACACGCGCTCGGAAAAGACGGCAGAAGCGCTGCGCATCATCGTCGAGGAGATCGTGCGCCTCCAGCGTCAGCGCGTGCAACAGCGCGAGCTCTCGGATGCGCAGGAATACTTGACCGGCAGTTTTCCGTTGACGGTGGAAACCCCCAGCGCGATTGCGCTGCAGGTGCTCAACGCGGTGTTTTACGGTCTGGATCTCAATGAGCTGCAGACATATCGCGAACGGGTGAACGCGATCAGCGTTGAAGACATCCAGCGGGTCGCGCAGCAGTACCTGCGTCCGGACAAACTCTCGATCGTGCTCGTCGGCGACGCGTCGATCTTTGCCAAGGATCTCCCCGGCGTGGGTTTCGATCAGGTCGAACGCATTCCGATTTCCGAGCTCGACTTGGCGGCGCCGGATCTGAAGCGCCACGCGCCGCCGCGTCCTGGCCGTCTCGAGCCGGTCTCGTATCACCAGACAGCGCCGGCCGGCACGCCCGGCTCCGCCAATACCAACGATGATCGGGTGCGCGCGCTGATCGCTCGCGCCGTTGCTGCCAAGGGCGGGTTGAATCTGCTGCGCTCGATCCAGACGGTACGGGCCGAATCAGTGGCGACGGTCCAGTCGAACGGCATCAACACGGATCTGCCGAGCACAACGACCATTCGCTATCCCGGCGCATTCAGAACCGACGCGATGACGCCAGCTGGCCGTTTGGTCCAGGTGTTCAGCGCCGGCAAGTACTGGGTCCAGGACCCGAACGGGGTGCACGACGCACCGGAAAGCATGGCCGCCGTGATTCGCGGCAACGTTCAGCGTGATACGGTGCCACTGCTGCTGGCATTGCACGATGGCAAGATTTTGGCTTCACTGTCCGAGGTGGCGGAGAACGAGAGAAAGATGCCTGCCCTCGAAGTTGCGCTTCCTGGCAGCACGTCACTGACGCTGATCTTCGATCCCGTGACGACCCTTCTTGCCAAATCGAAATACCGGATGCCCGGCCCCGCTGGCGAGGTACACGTCGAGGAGATTTACTCGAACTACCGTGATGTGAAGGGGCTGAAGGTGCCCTTCACGACCGAGGTTCGCCGCGACGGTGCGCCCGCAGTGCAAAGGACGTTGCGAACGTTCGAGTTCAACGTGCCGGTCGATCCCGCGCTCTTCAACAAGCCAAGTTGATTCCTCCGTGCGCGTGATGATCTCGTGCGGCGAGCCCTCGGGCGACCTTTACGCCGGCGCGCTCGCTACAGAGCTTCTTCGCCTCGACCCTGGTACGACGATCGTGGGACTCGGTGGTCGTCGCCTTCGAGAGGCCGGCGCTCAACTCACCGCGGACTTCAGCGGACTGTCCGTCACCGGTCTACTCGAAGTCGCCCGCCTCTTGCCGCGCACGTATGCCACCTATCGTACGCTCATCCGCGAAGCGAAGGCACGTCGGCCGGATGTCTTCGTCGCCATCGACTTTCCTGACTTCAACTTCGTACTCGCGCGCGCGATTCGGAGGCTGGGCGTGCCGACCGTTTACTATATCAGCCCGCAGCTTTGGGCCTGGCGCCGCGGCCGAATGAAGACGATGCGGCGGATTGCCGATCGCGTGCTCGTCATCTTCCCGTTTGAAGAAGCGATCTATCGCGAGGCCGGGATCCCAGTGCAATGGGTCGGGCATCCACTCCTCGACATCACGCCGGCGCCGCCGCGACGGGCTGAATTCCTGATCGGGTTGAGACTCGATCCGGCGCGACCGGTCGTCGCGCTGCTGCCCGGCAGTCGCCGGAATGAGGTTCACGCAATTCTGCCGGACCTCGTCCGCGCGGCAATGATGATTCGCAAGACGCTCGCCGGCGTGCAGTTTGTCGTCGCGCGCGCCCCGCACCTGGCCGATTCGCTATTCGCGCTTGTCGAGCATCTCGGTGCCGGAGTGGCGATCGTGGAAGGGCGCAGCGACGATGTGCTCGCAACCGCGGATGTTGCCCTGGTCGCGTCAGGCACGGTGACCGTGCAGGCGGCGTTGCACGAATGCCCCATGGTCGTCGTCTATCGGCTCTCTTCGCTCACTTATCGTCTTGGCAAACCATTCGTCCACGTCAACACCTATGCGATGGCGAATCTCGTGGCTGGCAGGCGCGTCGTACCAGAGCTGATTCAACACGATTTCACGCCGGAGCGTGTCGCTGACGAGGCGCTTCGCGTGCTCACCGATCCCGCGAAGGCGGCCGCAGTGCGCCGCGATCTACGTGAGGTCCACACGCGTCTTGGCACACGCGGGGCGAGTTTGCGCGCCGCGCAAGCAGTCCTTGACGTGGCTCACAAATCCTGAACCGTTTTTGCCTTCCCTTTTCCCTTCTCCCTTTTGCCTTTTCCCTTTTGCTAGACTGCGATGATGCGTCGATTCATTTTGATCCTCATGTTGTTGTTGTGCGCGCGCGAGTTGCGCGCCACGGTTCTGGTTCCCGCCGAGTTCCACGAAATCGTCACGGGATCGCAAATCATCGTTTACGGGCGCGTGTCCTCCGTGCGCGCCGAATGGTCCGACGATCGCAGCCGCATCGACTCGATCGTGACGGTGATGGCCGGGTCGTATCTCAAGGGTGGACCGGGGTCCACCGTCACGTTCCGTGTTCCCGGTGGACAGGTCGGGCGTTATCGCAATGTGATGATCGGCGCGCCGCAGTTGCAGCCCGGTGAAGAGGCCGTTCTTTTCTTGAGCGCGTCTGGTCCGTCGATCGCGCACATTTTCGGGCTGAGTCAGGGGCTGTATCGTGTCAAGGTGGACGGTCGCACCGGCCGACGACTGGTGGTGCCGCCGGTGCTGATCGCCGATGGCGATGCGACGCAGCCAATCGCACGCGGTGACCGCAACCGGCGCCAGCTTTCCCTGGACGAGTTCGCCGCCACGGTTCGCCAGGCGATGTCCGGGGGCGCGCGATGACCCGCGGCGCGGTTCTGTTTCTCACCGGCGCACTCGTCGCCGTGTTCTCGGCACCGACCGCAGCCTATTTGAAGCTGGGCACCAGGGTCGGCACCCGCACCATAACGCTGAAGTGGTCGCAGTTCCCGATTCGGTATTTTCTCACCGATCGCGGAACGACCGGCGTCACGTCGACACAACTTCAACAGGCGGTGCAGGCCGCGTTCAGCACGTGGGCCGCGGTGCCGACGGCAACAACCTCATCGGAATTTGTCGGGTTTACGCTCGCCAATCCTTCGTCGCGAGATGGCGCAACGGTGATCGGCTTTCAGAACCGCCCTGACCTCGAGCGAACGCTTGGCGCCACGTCCTTCATCATCGATACCACCACCGGCGCAATCGTCGAATCGGACATCTTCTTTAACACCGCGTTTCCCTGGTCTGGTTCAGCGCAGGGGGAAACAGGACTGTTCGACCTGCAGTCGATTGCCCTTCACGAGATCGGACATCTTCAGGGGCTTGCGCACTCGGCGATGGGGGAGACGGAACTCCGCGCCGGAGGCCGTCGCGTGATTGCCGCCGAGGCGGTGATGTTCCCGATTGCGTTTTCGGCCGGCACCATCCTCGGACGCACGTTGAAAGCAGACGACATCGCGGGGATCGGCGACATCTACCCGAATTCGACCTACACCCGAAACACGGGAAGCATCAGCGGCAAGGTGACCAAGAACGGCACCGGCGTGCTTGGCGCGCATGTCATCGCGTTCGACATGCGCACGCAGACGCTGGTCGGAGGATTTTCGTTGAGCGAGGACGGCAACTTCGTCATTGCCGGTCTGGATCCGGGGCCGCACGTTGTGCGCGTCGAGCCACTGGACGACGGCGACATCGAAAGCTTTTTTGATGCCACGATGAACATTGATGTGAACTTCCAGCCGCAGTTCTACGACAAGATCGTCGTCGTGCCCAAAGGAGGAGGCACCGCTGGAGTCGAACTCAAAGTGGTGGCGAAATGATTCGCCCCACACGGATCGTGCGACTGCTTCACGTCACTTCGTTTCTCGTTCTTGTGTGGAGCGCTTCTCCACATTCGGCCGCCGCCCAGGTCTACATCGGGTCCGACATTCCTCACCGTGGCAATTTGGAAATCAGCGGCGGAGCCGTGTGGTCAGGCGGTTACGACCTCGGGTCCACATCTGCTGAAGAAACACGAAACACCGGGACCGGCACCGGTCCCTTCGTGTTGTTCTCCTCGAGTTCTCGAGCCGACGCCTCACCCGGATTGCAGGGCAGGCTGGGCGCGTATCTCGCGGCGTCGTTGTCGATCGAAGGCGGCGTACTCGTGGCGCGTCCCGGTATTTCGACGCGCCTGACCGGCGATGCCGAGTCCGCGCCGGACATTACCGCAACCGAAACATTGACCCGTCTCATCATCGACGGATCGGCGTTGTTCCATCTCACGGGTGCATCGTTTGGGGGAGGAAAGGGCGTGCCCTTTGTTCTCGGTGGTGGAGGTTACCTTCGCGACGCTCACGACAAGAACGAAGTGATCGAAACGGGTCGCGAGTTTCATGTCGGCGGTGGGCTGCATTACTGGTTCGGGCAAGGAAAGCACAGATTCGGCGTGCGCGCGGAGGCGGGCATCTCGCGGCGGACCGGCGGCGCTGATTCCAGCGACACGACGCGCACCGTGCCAACGGTCGCGGGTTCGATAGCGTATCTATTCTGACCGAGCGACACACCTGGCTTCCGCCTTCAGGCGAAGGTTCACTATTCGGATCCCAGATCCCGGACAACGGGTCGCGCCCTGTGGGCTCCGTGCGCGGCACCGGATCCCGGATCCCGTCCTTCGACAAGCTCAGGGCATCCCGAGCCCGTCGAGGGACGGTCAACGGATCCCGATCTGTCTCCAGGTTTTTCGTATTGCCTGGGCGTGTCGTGTCCACGCCGGTGACGGTTCACAACGTCGTCACCGGTTGGGACCGGATCCGACGCTGGTTCATCTGTCGGGTCGTCGGGCGGGTTTCTGCGGCCGCCAGGATAGTCGGTCATCGCTCAACATCCTCGTTATTGCGAACCTGCTCGTCATCCTGCGACCGTCCCCGGTCTGGCAGCGCGTTTTGATTGTCGATCTCTTCACCGATCGGGCGGTTGGTGATGCCGCCAGCGTTGTCGCCATCGTCGTCTTTATATCGGCGGTCGGTGCTGCTCTCGGAATTCGGAATCACACCTTCCTCTGACTGCCACCGTTCACCTTCGGCTTTGTCCTTGTTCGCGGCGCGGTTCGGCGTGTCTTTATCCGCCATCGTTGACCTCCACCGGTCCAGTCGCAAACCGTGTACCCGAGTTGAAGTACAGTCGAGCCGTGAATGACTCTGGTCGAGCCAGTGCGATCATGTTCCGCGATGTCCATTTCTCGCGAGGCGTGCAACCGGTGCTTCGCGGGTTCTCGCTCGAGATCGCCGCCGGGGACACGCTCGCTCTCGTCGGGCGAAGCGGGGCAGGCAAGAGCACGATCCTGAAACTGATCAATCGGCTCCTCGTTCCGGACTCGGGTGAGGTGATGGTTGAATCGCGGCCGACGCCCGCGTGGGATCGGTTTGAGCTCAGGCGACGAGCTGGCTATGTGATGCAGGAGGTAGGCCTTTTCCCACACCTGACCATTGGAGAGAACATCGCGACGGTCCCCCGGCTGCTGGGCTGGGATGACGCACGAGTCGATCGGCGCGTCACAGAGCTCCTCGAACTGGTCGGGCTCGACCCAAAAGATTACGCCGGCCGGCGTCCTGATCAGTTGTCGGGCGGTCAGCGGCAACGAGTGGGAGTCGCGCGAGCCCTCGCCGCTGATCCACCCATTCTTTTGATGGACGAGCCGTTTGGCGCCCTCGATCCGGTGACGCGAGCAGAGATTCACCGCGAGTTTCGCCGGATTCAGGAGCGGGTGCGGAAGACGGTGGTCCTGGTCACGCACGACATGGCCGAAGCGTTTGCGCTCGCGACGCACGTTGGCGTGTTGGCCGATGGTGTGCTGGCGGTCGTCGGGGAACCCGCATCCGTGGCGCGATCGAATGATGCTCGCGTCCGTCCGCTTCTCGAGCCGCTTATTGAAGCGGCCGCAGTGTTGGGCCCGCGCCCATGACCTTGTTCCAGTTCTGGCGCACGCATGCGAACGAGTTTTTCACGTTGCTTGGTCAGCACGTGGTGCTCGTTTGCGCGTCGACGCTGGTCGCGATTGCAGTCGGCGTTCCCGTTGGAGTGCTTGCCGCACGCCGGCCCCGTATCGGCGCACCAATCGTCTGGCTTGCCAACGTCGTGCAGACGATTCCGAGCCTGGCGATGTTCGGCTTTTTGTTGCCGCTTCCGCTTATCGGCGGCCTTGGGGCCCGCGTCGCGATCTTCGTTTTGATTCTCTACGCGCTCTTGCCAATTGTCCGGACGACCACCGCCGGTCTCAGATCCATCGATCGTGTGCTGATCGAAGCGGGCACGGCAATGGGAATGACGCCGGGGCAGTTGATGCGGCGAGTCGAACTGCCGCTGGCATTACCGTCAATCGTTGCCGGCATCCGCGTCGCGGCGGTCATCGGCGTAGGAACGGCAACCATCGCCGCAGCCGTCGGAGCCGGAGGGTTCGGTGAATATATCTTTCGCGGCTTGTCGATGGTCGACTCCACCGTCATTCTTGCGGGAGCCATTCCTTCGGCGCTGCTCGCCCTCACGATCGATGGCGCATTGACGCTGGTCGAACGAGGGTTGAAGGATTTCCGCGGCGCCCATCGCCGACGGCTGCGCGCGGCAGCAGCGGTAATGATTCTGCTGGTGGCGGCAACCGCCGGCGTACTCGCGATATCGGCGCGACGATCCAACGACGTCATTCGCATCGGGTCGAAGAACTTCACCGAACAGATCATCCTCGGCGAGATCGTGGCGCAGACGATCGAAAGCCGTACCGGATTGCGAGTCGAACGCCGGCTGAACCTGGGGGGCACGTTCATCTGCGATCGCGCCGTGCGTTCCGGCGACATCGACGCGTATGTCGAATACACGGGCACGGCACAGACGGCGATCTTTCATCTGCCGGTCGACACCGATTCTCGCCGCGTGTTCGAGGCGGTCAAGGCGCGATACGCGGCCGGCGGGCTCGCGTTGCTGGATCCGCTGGGATTCGAGAACACGTTCGCGATGTTGATCCGCGGGGATGACGCCAGCCGTTTGGGCGTGCGCAATCTGTCCCAGGCTGCGGCGTTTGCGCCCTCGTGGCGCGCCGGGTTCGGGTACGAGTTCCTCGAGCGTCAGGACGGCTATCCTGGGCTGGCGCGAACCTACGGGCTGCACTTTGCGCGACCGCCGACCGCCATGGATCTTTCACTGATCTACCGCGCCCTCGCGGAACGGCAGGTGGATCTGATTGCCGGCGACGCGACCAGTGGTCTGATCGATGCCTACGGCTTCACGATGCTCGAGGATGACCGCCACTACTTTCCTCCGTACGATGCCGCAGTGGTCGCGCGATCGTCAGTGCTGCTCGCGCGCCCGGAGGTGAAAAATGCACTGGCCGGTCTGTCAGGCCACATCAGCGTCGCCGATATGCGACGCATGAATCGCGCGGTCGATGCGGATCATCGCGATGCGGCTGACGTGGCGAGAGAATTTCTACGTCGCGATCGTTGAAGAGTTGCACTCCCCGCGCAGGCTGGAGGATGATCAGGTGATGGCCTCCCAGAATTCGTTCATCACGCGGACCCGGCTCTCGGCCGGTGGTTCGGCTTTCGATTTTTTCAGTCTCCCGGCACTCGAACGCGCCGGATACGGCGGGGTCGCACGGTTGCCGTATTCGCTCAAGATCTTGCTCGAGAATCTTTTGCGATGCGAGGACGGCCGATTCGTTCACGCCGATCACATTCAGACACTCGCGGGGTGGAACGTCGCATCGGGTGAGCAGAAAGAGATTGCGTTCACGCCCGCCCGTGTGCTGTTGCAGGACTTCACCGGCGTGCCCGCCGTCGTCGATCTCGCGGCGATGCGCGACGGCATCGTCCGGCTTGGCGGCGATCCGAAGAAGGTCAACCCGCTGCAGCCGGTCGAACTCGTGATCGATCACTCCGTGCAGGTCGATCACTATTCGGAGAGAAACGCGGCGGATCTCAACGCGTCGCTGGAGTTCGCACGCAACAAGGAGCGGTACACATTTCTTCGCTGGGGCCAGGAAGCATTCAAGAATTTCCGTGTCGTGCCGCCCGACACTGGAATCGTTCACCAGGTCAACCTCGAGTACCTCGCACGCGTCGTCTTCAAGGAGCTGTCTGGAGGCACGGCGCTCGCGTATCCCGACACGCTCGTCGGAACCGACTCGCACACGACGATGGTCAATGGCCTGGGTGTCGTGGGATGGGGTGTGGGAGGTATCGAGGCAGAGGCCGCCATGCTCGGCCAGCCAATTTCGATGCTGATCCCGGATGTCGTCGGATTCCGGCTCGTCGATCGTCTGCCCGAGGGTGCGACCGCGACCGACCTCGTTCTCACCATCACCGAGCGTCTCCGGAAATTCGGCGTTGTCGGCAAGTTCGTCGAGTTCTACGGCCCAGGTCTCGAGTTCCTGACGATTGCCGATCGCGCGACGCTGGGGAACATGTCGCCGGAGTACGGGGCGACGATCGCGATTTGTCCAATCGACGAGATGACGCTCGACTATTTGCGTCTCACCGGCCGCGACGAGACGCAGGTGCAGCTGGTCGAGGCGTATGCGAAGGAACAGGGCCTGTTCCGAACGGGGCATTCGGTCGATCCCGTTTACACATCAACGCTGGAACTGGATCTTTCAACCGTCGAACCGAGCCTCGCCGGACCGAAGCGACCGCAGGATCGCGTGTCGTTGCGGCAGTCGAAGTACAAATTCCAGCAGGCGCTCGATGTCATGTTGACCGAGCGCAGGCCGAAAGCCGCGCCGGAGAAGCCCGGAGAGACCGGTTCTCCCGCGGCGCAGCCGGCAGCGGCCGCGGTGGCGACGGAAGTCGTTCCGGGCATGGAGGGACTCGACCACGGATCGGTGGTCGTCGCGGCGATTACGAGCTGCACCAATACGTCGAACCCGAGCGTCATGATTGGCGCCGGCTTGCTCGCGCGTAATGCGGTCAAGCGCGGGTTGAAGGTGAAGCCGTGGGTGAAAACCAGTTTGGCCCCCGGGTCGCTCATTGTCACCGAGTATTACAAAGCATCAGGACTCCTCGAATACCTCGCCGAGCTCGGCTTCAACATCGTTGGCTACGGGTGCACGACTTGCATCGGCAACAGCGGTCCGCTTCCCGAACCGGTT
The DNA here is from genome assembly GCA_035758845.1 of Vicinamibacterales bacterium. Taxonomy (GTDB): domain Bacteria; phylum Acidobacteriota; class Vicinamibacteria; order Vicinamibacterales; family 2-12-FULL-66-21; genus JALZOC01. The sequence goes on along the minus strand of DASTVZ010000172.1, from coordinate 38,399 downwards.
TCGAGCGTCGTCAAGGATCGAAACCTGATCGTCGCGTCGGTGCTGAGTGGCAATCGCAACTTCGAGGGGCGAATTCAGTCGCAGGTGCGGGCGAATTATCTCGCGTCACCTCCGCTGGTCGTCGCCTACGCACTCGCCGGCCGCATGCAGATCGATTTGACGAGCGAGCCTCTTGGAACCGATCCGGCGGGTCAATCGGTCTACCTCAAAGACATCTGGCCACCTGAGCGCGAGATCCAGGAAACGATGCTCAAGGCGGTGAAGTCGGAAATGTTTCGCGCTAAATATGCGACGGTGTTCGACGGGGATGAACGTTGGCGTTCGTTGCCCAGCCCCACGGGCGAGCGGTTCGCGTGGGACGACACCTCCACTTACATCCGGAATCCGCCGTTCTTCGAGAACTTCACGCTCGAACCGACGCCGCCATCCGACATCGTCGGCGCGCGCGCGCTCGCGGTTCTTGGCGATAGCGTCACCACCGATCACATTTCGCCGGCAGGATCAATCCCTGTCGACAGTCCCGCGGGCAAGTATCTGATCTCGAAAGGTGTAAGGCCGGCTGACTTCAACTCGTACGGCGCGCGCCGCGGCAATCATGAAGTCATGATGCGAGGTACGTTCGCGAATATCCGGCTGCGCAATCAGCTCGCCCCAGGCACAGAGGGCGGATGGACGACGCTGCTGCCGGATGGCGAGGTCATGACGATCTACGACGCTTCGGTCCGTTACCGTGCCGCGACGGTGCCGCTCATCGTCATCGCCGGCAAGGAGTACGGTTCAGGCTCATCGCGCGATTGGGCCGCGAAGGGCACAGTGCTGCTCGGCGTCAAGGCCGTCATCGCCGAAAGCTTCGAGCGTATCCATCGGAGCAATCTCGTGAACATGGGCGTGCTGCCGCTCGAGTTCCGTACCGGCGAGAACGCGGCGTCGCTGAAGATCACCGGCCGCGAGCGTTTCGATGTGCTCGGCATGGGCGCGACGCTGACACCGCGTGGCGTGGTGACCGTGCGCGTGACGTGTTCCGACGGCTCCATTCAGGACATCACCGCCACGGCACGTATCGATACCCCCGAAGAGCTCGTCGCATTCCGCAACGGCGGCATTCTGCCGTATGTGGTGAGGCAGCTGGTGAAAGCTTAGTTGCTGAAGTACAGACTCCGGCAGGCGCGACGAACTTTAACACAGTCCTCTTGCCTATAATCGATCCGATGGAGTCTGTCGAGGGTGCGCGGAGGTTGACGCCGGCAGACGTCAAGTCGGAGGCCACCGCCGCTGGATTTGACCTCTGTGGCATCGCGCCGGTGCAGAGTCATCGGGAACTGACCTTTCTGCACCAGTGGCTGGCACGCGGTTATGCGGGGGAGATGCATTACATGCATCGAACCGCCGACCGCCGCGCCGATGTCCGTGCGGTGATGCCTTCTGCACAGTGCGTGATCTCGCTCGGGATCGTCTACAACACCGATCGTCCGTACTCCAATCAAGATGGTGACTCGACACGAGCCGCGATCGCACGTTACGCATGGGGCGACGACTACCACGTCGTCATTGAAAAACGACTGGCACAGTTGATTGCGCGTCTCCGGGAGATCTCGAATGAAGAGTTCGAAGCGCGCGCGTATGTCGACACCGGACCGGTCCTGGAACGCGTCTACGCGCAGTATGCAGGACTTGGATGGATCGGAAAGAACACCTGCCTCATCAACGAAGATCTCGGCTCCTGGATTTTTCTGTCCGAGATCATCTGCAGCCTGCCGCTTGAACCTGACGCGCCGGCATTCGATCAATGCGGCTCGTGTGCGCGATGCCTGGACGCGTGTCCGACTGGTGCGCTCGTCGACCCCGGCGTACTCGATGCCACTCGCTGTCTCTCGTACCTCACGATTGAGTTGAAGGGTGCGATTCCTGTCGAACACCGCGGGGCAGTGGGCAAGCACGCATACGGGTGCGACATCTGCCAGGAAGTCTGTCCGTGGAACATCGCTCCTGGAATCGGAAAGAGCACCGATCAGGAGTGGCAACCGCGTCCAGGTCTCGATGCCGCCGGACTTCTCGACTTGTGGAACCGATCGGACGATGAGCTGCGGGCGTTGTTGAAGGGGAGCGCGATGAAACGCGCGGGTGTGAAACGGTTACGGCGCAACCTCGCGGTCGCGCTTGGAAACAGTGCCGATCCCGTGGCAGCCGCCGCGCTTGTTGCGAGTCGCGAGGAAACCGCCCGGGATCCGCTCGTCGCGGAACACGTCGCGTGGGCTGTCGACAAACTCAATGGCTAAGAGGCGCGGGCCATCATCGGTGCCCAAACCGGGCGAGCCGGTGCCCAACCTGATCCCTGACCGGCCAACATTAGAGAGTGTCGCTGAAACTGCCGCCGGCTGTAAGGCGTGCGACTTGTACAAGCGCGGAACACAGACGGTCTTCGGCGAAGGCCCGGGAGGGGCTCGCCTGATGCTCGTCGGCGAGCAGCCTGGCGACGCGGAGGATCTCGCCGGTCATCCCTTCGTCGGACCGGCAGGAAAGCTGCTCGATCGCGCGCTCGAAGAGGCAGGCATCGATCGGGAATCTGTCTACGTGACGAACGTCGTGAAACACTTCAAATGGGAACCGCGCGGGAAGCGGCGGATACACGCCAAGCCCAATGCCGCTGAAATCAGCGCGTGCCGGCCATGGCTCGAGACCGAGATCGCGCTCGTACGTCCCCAAGCGCTTGTTTGCCTCGGTGCGACGGCGGCACAGGCGCTGCTCGGAAAGAGTTTCAAGGTGTCCAAGCAACGCGGCGAATTCGTCGAGTCTTCGCTTGCCCCGCTCGTGATGGCGACGGTTCATCCCTCATCCATTCTTCGCGCCACGGACGATGAGTCGCGCCGGGCAGAGATGGAGCGCTTCGTAGCTGACCTGAAGAAGCTCGCGCGGGAGATGCGGCCGCGGAAGCCAGCCAACAGAGCACACGCGAGATAACAGAGAGTCTCGCCACAGAAATTCCCTTTGCCGCCTGCGCGGCGAAGGCCCAGCTGCACCGAAGGCCAGATCGCGAGACAATAGTGCTATGACGGAACGGTTTCAGCCCACGCTGCTCTTGTCCATGCCGCAGTTGCAGGACCCGAACTTCGCGAAGACCGTCGTGCTGCTGTGCGATTTCGTCCCTGAGGGGGCATTCGGGCTCGTGTTGAATCGACCAACCGAAGAGGCCGCCACGGGAATGGTGCGGCTCGATCCGCCAGTCGAGAATGGAAATGATTTGCTTCTACACACCGGCGGACCGGTCGAGCCGGATCGAGGCTGGATCCTCAGTGGAGAGGAACCGGCTGATGTCGAGCATCGCACCATCGTCCCGGGCCTGTTTCTTTCAACCTCACCAATTCTGCTTCGCCGCGTCCTGGAGACGCGTCCTGCGCCGCGTGCGCTGGTGCTCGCCGGTTACGCCGGATGGGGACCGGGACAACTCGATCACGAGTTGTCGCAGTCCGCGTGGTTGATGTGCGACGTCGACGTGAGCCTGGTGTTCGATACCGACCCGTCGCAGATGTGGGAGACGGCGATTCGAAAACTTGGCGCGGACCCGTCGGCGCTTCAGACGAGCCACGGAGTGCATTGAGGCGGGGTCTAAAGACCCCGCCCTACAAGGTGAACGGACCACGGATCCCGGACACCGGATCCCGATACGTTCACTTCCCCAGCACTTCCGCGAAGAAGTCCGTCGCCCGTCGATCTTTGGACTGACCCAGCCAGAACATCGCCTGTTTGCGGACTTCCGGATTGGCATTCGTTCGCGCGACCTTGATCAGGAGTGGCACGCCCTCGTCTTTTGGAAGCTGGCTGAGCGCAAAGACGGCTTTCTTCTTCACTTCGGTGTCGGGATCCTGATCGATTCGATCGACGATCGTCGCCGACGCTTTCTCGCCGGCTTTCTGAGCAAGCCAGAACAGCGCCTCGCTTCTCAGTCGTGGTTCCGCGTCGTTGCGCGCCGTCGCAATCAAGGTATCGACCGCCTGCGGAACCTTGCTCTGCGTCAATCCAAAGATGGCGCCCTTCCGAACCTCGACGCTCGGATCGTCGCGCAGCACTCTCTGTAATGTTTGGTAGCCGCGCTGGCCGCGCGCGTTCCCGAGCCAGAATGTCACCTTCTTGCGCACGCTGTCAGGCTGGGTTCGATTGACCAGCCGTTCAAGCGACGCGTCCGCTGCCGGATCGCCATGCATCGCGATAGCCGTGATCGCGCCGTCCGTGACGCGATTCTTCGTGTCACCCTGGGGTTGCGTACCGACAAGCGATTCGAGGAGCGCAATGCTGTCGGAGGGCCGCACGTTTTCCAGCCATCGCACCGGCCGTCCACCGGCATCCAGCTGGCAGTCTTCCGAGAACACGCGGATCCGCTCGACGGCGCGATCGGCAACGCGGAACAGCACGATCATCTGATCCGAGCCTTCGAGCTTGATAACTCCCGAGGCAGTTGCCGGCTGAGACCGCGTCGACATGGTCGTTCCCGACGAGTTCTCCAGCCGGCACAGGCCACAGCAACCCGAGGAGTCCGTGACGATGCCGTTCACGACTGATGTGCCGCCGTTGACACAACACATCACACGTTCACCATCCGCGACCGGGACGGCGTAACCCATCCATGTGACGTCGGCCGTCGAGCTCACAAGGGTCCTGAACGACTGAACAAACGGCGAACCCGCGGGTTGAGTCGTGACGGCGCCGTTCTGGATGCGCGGCTGCTGCGCCGCCACTGCCGTTCCGGCCGCTACCACGACTGCGAGTCCCGTCACGATTACTTTGAACGGCGTTGACATTGATGCGTCTCTACTTTCCGCTGAGGATTTCCAACATGTATTGCGTGACGAGCGGATCCTTCGAGCCCATCACCGACAGCTTCGACACGATTTCTTTCTTCATCGTCGAGTCCTGCTCTTTGCGCGCGAGAGCGACCAGACCTGCCCCATTGCCCTGGACGAACAGGCCATCGACGACGGTTTTCCGGACTTCGGGATCCCGGTCAGTGTTGTAGATCTCGACGAGCGCGTCGCCGGTTTTCTTGGAACCCATGACGCCAAGATTGCGGATCGCGGCACGCCGAAGCTCAGGGATCTTTTCTGTCTTTGCGAGCTCGATCAGTCGATCGGCGGCTCCGCCGACGAACATCGCCTGAATGATCCGCTTCTTCACATCGACAGAAGTTTCCTTCTGATAGAGCTGCCACAGCGCGTCGTGCGCGCCCATGACGCCCAACTGCTGGACGGCTTCGGCACGAAGCTCTGCGTTCTGCTCGGTCTGCGCCGCGCTCAAGAGACGATCGCGCTCACCGGCCACCATGAATGCACGCAGGATGCGCCGTTTGACGTCGACGTCTTGGGTCCCCCCGTAAATCTCCGCGAGCAGTGCGCGGCTCTCGCGTCCTCCGTGGGTGCCGAGATAGCCGATGGCGCGGTTCTGAAGATCGGGCGCCGAATTGCCCATGGCCACTTTCTTCAACACTTCCCGCGCCCGCGGGGAATCGCTTTGCGCGAGTACGAACAGCGCCTTCGACTTGACCCGCGGCGAGGCATTTCCTGAGAGCAGTTGCTCGACTATCGGAATCGCCTTGTCCGGGTCGGCATTCATCAGACCATTCAGCGCGTACATCTTCGTGTCGTCGTCGGTTTGGTCGTCCGGCCGGACGGACTGGCCGCTGCTGCTGCGCACTTCTGTTTCGAGCGACTTCGCCTGCGCTACGTACCGGCTCTTTGGGTACTCTTTGTTGAGCGTGGCGATCGTCGCCAGCGCTTCGGCCCGCTGGCCAAGCTTGTTCTGTGCCCACGCCTTGAAGTACAGCGCCGCATCCGCGTGCGGCCCTTTCATCGCGATCACATCGGTGAATCGCGCAATCGCGCGGTCGTAGCGTCCCTCGTCGATATCGTCACGCGCCTGCTCGTAAACGCGGGTCTCACGCTCGCGCTGACGCTGCTCGGCCTCCTTCTCGCGGTCCTGTCGATCCTGCTCGCTCCACGCCAGCCGCATCGCTGGCGCGTCGATAGTCATCGGTCCCATGAGACCGGCAATCGACGGCAGGCTCATCGGCCCAGGCCCGGGACCTATCGGTCCAGGGCCAATCGGACCGGGCCCGATCGGGCCGGCGCCAACTGGACCAGGGCCGACCGGACCCGGACCAGTGGGTTGTGCCGACGCGGGCCCGGCAACAGCGAGGATGGCGGCCACGATAACAACCACACATGAAGTCTTGTTGCGCATGATTCGATGTCTCTTCCTCTCCAAGGTCCGGGATCCGTTGTCCGTCCCTCGACAGGCTCGGGACGCCCTGAGCTTGTCGAAGGGCGTGATCCGGGATCCGATCATTTCCGTGTTATTCCGTGGTATTCCGTGGTATTCCGTGGCCCGTGTTCGTCCGTGGCCCGTGTTCGTCCGTGGTCACGAGCTCTGGCCCGCTCGCGACCGTATCTGCGCTTTCTGTCGATTCTGAACCTCCAGCGACAGCACACGCACCTTCAACAGCAATCCCTTGTTCTCGATTCGCTGACGCACATCATCGAAATCCGCCGCTGACACGTTGTCGGGACTTGCCGCGACGTCAACCAGTACCTGTTCGAGATCATCCAGCACCGCCGCGAGAGCGGTGTTGCCGTTGGCGGCTGCCGTCTGCCGATAGAGGCGGTTGTCGGCGACGAGTTCTTCGGCCCGCGCGCGCTGCGACGCGAAGTCCGCCGTGTCGGCAGGATCAGCGCTCACGAGTTCGGTGAGCATCAGCTGCGAACGATCGAGATGCTGGCCGAGATCGGCGAGCAGGATTCGCTCGCGGAGTGTGCTCGACGCCGTCGTCGCTTCACCGGTATCAACCGGTGCGGGTGACTGGGAAACACGTCCGGCGAAGAACGCTGCGGCAACGAGCACGACCAACCCGGCAACCCAGGCGAGGCGAGCGGGTGAAAGAACGAACCAGGAAAGCCACCCCTTGCGAGGTCCGCGATCCAATTCGGGCTGCAGCCTGGCCCAGACTTTGCGTTCGAAGCCGTCGCCAACCTCGAGCGGAGGCGTCGAATCGACTGCGGCGAGTACGCGTTGCAACGTGGCGAAGCTGGCGTTGCACGTCGCGCATTGCCGGAGATGCTCCGCGGTCCGCGCGGCGGCTGGCTGTTCGAGCTCGCCATAGTAGTGAAGGATCAAATCGTCGTCAGTCAGGTGCATCGGAATTACCGCTTTCAATCCGCGGACACGAGTGGTTCCAGCGCGACGCGCATCTTTTTCACGGCGCGAAAAATACTGTGCTTGGTCGCGTTCGTCTTGAGACCAAGCGCGCGGCTGATCTCTTCAATCGATTGCCCTTCAAAGTGCCGGAGCGTGAACGCCGAGCGTTCCATGACGCTCAGTGACGACATCGCGCCGGCAACGCGATCCTGGACTTCGGTGCTCAGCATCAGACGCTCTGGCGAGACCTGTCGCAGACTCGGGTCGTCGTTGCCAAGTTGATCGAGATCCACCGCGTCGTGTCCCGCTTCGCGGTGCGGTCTGGAACGAATCAGATCGATCGAGCAGTTCACTGCGATCCGATGCAGCCACGTACTGAAATTCGCTCGCGATTCGAAACGGCCCAGCTGTCGGTAAGCCTTCAAAAAAGTCTCCTGGACGACGTCTTCAGCGTCCTGTGCAGAGCCGGTCATCCGGTACGCGAGCCGGTAGACAGCGCGGCTGTGGCGCTCGACCAGCGCCCGAAAGGCTTCGCTATCGCCATCGCGGGCCAGCGCGACGGTGGCGGCGTCCGTTTGCGGCATCCAATTGCTTAGACGGGGGTTGTCGGCCTGGGTTAGCCGAGAGTCGGGCGGGTCGCTACTTGTCGGATCCGTCCCCGCGGGTATTTTGGTCATTTGCCGAAACAGGCTCGGCTACGGGTCTGACGCGTTCGACGATTGCGCGCGTGCGGGCGATTTCTTCGTGCAGAGCGGCGATGCACGCCTCCTGACTTTCGTGCGGGAGGTCCGTGCTCGCCCCGCAGAAAGGACAGGAGGTCACCACGGGGTCTGGCTTTCCATTGTCGGCTTCGCAGGGTCATCGGCGTTCGCTGCAAGATTATCTCCACGGCTCGGACGAGTCAGTGTGCCGAAAGCAATGACTCCAACCCCGCTTCGAGTGGAGTCACGCGATAGCTGAGTTCTTCAACACTACGAGAACTGTCCAGCCTCCAGTCGTGACGAAATATTTCGACCGCACCGAGCGTGATGAGCGGTGGTCGCCCGGTCAACGCCGCGCGTCGTTCCTCGATCCAGGCAATCGCCGAAGCGACACCAAATGGAATGCGCCGAGGCAGTTTTGCCCCAGTGAGCGCGTGCAAAATCTCGAATACGCGCATCTGGGTGGCGTTGACTCCGCCCACGACGTATTCAGTCCGGAGCAGGCTGGGCGACAGCGCGCTGACATGCGCGTCTGCCACATCGTCGACATACGCGTATGACCACGTCCGGTCAGCACCGACTAATCCCGGTAGACGCCCGGCGCGGTGATCGGCGACCAGGCGCCCGACGAGGTTGGCTTCGGTGGCGGCGCCCGGACCGTAAATCACACCGGGCACGAGGATCACGATCGGCTGACCCGCTGACTGTGCCGCCCGCGCGACTGCCAGTGCCCTCGCTTTGGTTCGCTGGTAGTCGTTCGCTGCGAGCGGCGCGTGTGCTCCTGGCGGCGGCAGCGCCAAAAAAGACGATGTGTAGACGATGCGGTGCGTGCCGACGGACTTCGCGGCGTCGAGGACCGCTTCGAGACCACCAACGTTGACCTCGTCGAACGAGGCTCGGTTCGGTTGCCACAGGCTGACGAGCGCCGCCGAGTGGATGATCGCGTCGGCACCTTCAACCACACGTCGTACTGCGTCGCGATCGCGAATGTCGCCATCGACGTGGCGGCCTGGCAGTCCGGACGTCGTCGCATGGCGCGCAAACACGATCGGCTGGTGTCCGTGCTTTAGCAGTGAGCGAACGATCGCTTGTCCGAGGTATCCAGTGCCGCCGGTGATGAGAACTCGCATTGAAGTCAGCTTGCAAGTATCGGTTAGTTTCTCGTCAAGTAGCGTCTGCTCTATTTACTGCGCGTGGGGCCCCACCCCCACGCGCTCTCGCTCGGCGACGCGCTTCGCGCGCTTCCCTCCGGCGCCTCGCTCGGGCCGCAGGCGCCTGTTATATGCTTCGTTAGATGTTCAAGCGTCAGACAACAGGATCGGTGGTCTGCGCATCGTGCGGATCGCTGGTTGGCGTCAACGACGAGCAGTGTTACACCTGCGGCCGTCGCAATCCCGGTCTCTGGGGATATGCAGGCGTGCTGCGGCGGCTGGGCAACGATTTTGGTTTCGTGCCGCTCGTCATCTACGGCTGCGCTGTGTTGTACATGCTGACCATTGTGCTGACGATGATGCTGGGCGGCAACGTCATGGGGCGAGGCGATCTGTTCTCGCTGCTCGCGCCGGCGGATTTGGTTGCCTTCATGTTTGGCATGAGCGGTGCGGATCCCGTCTTCGGCCTTCGCCGATGGTGGACGATACTCAGCGCCGGCTGGCTCCATGGAAGTGTTCTGCACATCGTGTTCAACATGATGTGGGTTCGTGATCTCGGTCCGGTGGTTGCCGACATCTACGGCGGTGCCCGACTGGCGATCATTTACATGGTTTCGTCGGCCGCCGGGTTTCTCTTGAGCTCGCTGCTCGGGTACATGCCTTTCTCCCTACCGATTATTGGCGGCGCAGCCCGGACTCTGGGTGCGTCGGCTGGGATCTGCGGACTGCTCGGCGCACTACTGCATTACGGTAATCGAGGCGGCAGCAGCATGATCAGGTCGCACGCGCTTAGCTGCGCTGTCACCGTTTTCATTGCCGGTTTGCTCATGGCGCGCGTCGACAACTCCGCACATCTCGGCGGGTTCGTGGGTGGTTATTTCGCGAGCGTCTTGCTCGATCCACTCAAGCCCGAGCGTGTGAACCACATGGTCATCGCGCTGCTGCTGCTCCTGGCGACGGTGCTCGCCATTCTCGCCTCGATAATCTCGACGCTGCGGATGATTTAAGCGCCTCACCGAACCTATTTCGAATACAGCTGAACAATCCGGTCGATCGCGCGACGGCAGACGCGACAGAAGCCAACCGCATCGCGTGTGAACATGATGCAGTCAGTCTCGGGTCGATAGAGTCCGCGCGCTTCATACCCGGCGCCTTCGAATGCCCCGACCCGTCCCGAATACGTCATCGACGACAGGAATTTCGTGTCCCATCGCTGCTGCTCGCGGAACAATGCATCCATCTCGGATTCCGGCGCGTTTCGCGCGCGAATTTCACGACGTCGCTGCTGAATTCCGGCCGTGTGTTTTTCGAATTCGTCCTTGTTCCACGGCGTCGGGAGAGGAGTCCCTGCCGTGACGAGATCTCTCCATTTCAGCTGGGCTGGATCCTGAAGCGCCGTGATGTTCGGCTCCCACGGTTCCGGCTTCACGGCCGCGCCGGTTTCGTAGGCGACGTCCGAGGTGTAGTACTCGTCGGCGAGCGCCGCGAAATGATGTCCGAACTCATGAACGAAGACGTAAGGAGAAAAGGCGCTGTCGACCGACGCCGTGGCTTGATCGTTGAAGATGCCGCCACCGCCGTACGTCTTGTCGTTGACGAGTATCTCGATGAACTCATAGGGTGCGGCCGATGCCGCATCGCGTAACGCCCGATTGTCGAGGGTCAGCACGTAGCGCTCCGAGTCGAAGACGTTGTACTCGGTCGACAAGGGCGTCCTTCGAAATACTCCGGCGTTCGGACGATGGATGCCGCTTTCTGCTGACGGGAGATCCAGCGCGCGGACGTTGAAATCCGCGCGTCGGCTCTTGAACGGCTCCTGTTCGAAGAGCGCCGGCAGCAGCCGTTTCACATCGGCATGAAACTTCGGCATCTCGCGCGCCGTGTACCCCTCGCCGATCACGAGGAGGTCCACCTTTGTGGCGGCAGGTCCGTTGATGAACACCGGCCATACACGCCCGGCGTGCTGTTTGATTGGGACCGCGACGACGAAGCGCGATCCCGGATCGATCTCGGTCGTCCACAGCGGCGCGAAGCGGTTGTCCGGCTGCCGTTTCGAGAGCGTGACGACTACCGCTTCTCGCGGCCACGGGAATCGCAGCGACTCGTGAAACGTGCGGTGGACAGTTTTCGGTTCCGCGGTCGTCTCCCACTCGCCATAGATTGAGGCGAAGCCGCGCGAATACATCAGGTCTGTGGACCGTTTGTTGCGTACCTCGAATCGATATTTGCCGAGATTCGTTGAATCGACGAGTTGCGTTCGGCTGCCCGGCCAGTCACCGTCATTGACGACGCGATCGAGCGAGATGGTTTCGCCGGAGCTCGGGCCGCCGGTATGGAAGTAATCCACACGCATGGTAGCGCCGGTGAATGAATCGTCGAACGCGGAGTTCGGTGCCTGGGACGCCAGACCGATCGCGAGTGCGGTTGCAGCGAGTGTCAGAACACGAATCACGGCACGAGCCTTTAACAGGAGAACGAGAGAAACGAGAGCACTCTATTCTTCAAGCGTACAACATCGACTCCTGTTTCTCCCGTTTCTCCTGTTCAAATTCGACCGCAACTATAATTTCTCGGTGCGCAAACCAGTTGTTCTCATCACCGGCGCAGGCGGCGAGATTGGTCATGGGCTGATCGATCGCCTGGCCGAAAAGGGCGATCGCGGGATCGTTACGCTCGATCTGAATCGGCTCGATTCGTCAATCGCGGCGAAGGTCGATCGGGAAATTACCGGTTCGATTCTCGATCGCGGATTGCTGGAACGCGTGCTGGCGGAGTTCCGCGTCGAACTCGTCTTTCATCTTGCCGCGCTGCTTTCGACGCGAGCAGAATTCACGCCGATGACCGCGCATCAGGTCAACGTTGAGGGCACCCTGAATCTGCTCGAGTTCGCGCAGCACGAGGCCGAGTCTCACGGCCGCCCGGTCGTGTTCATGTATCCCTCATCGATTGCGGTGTATGGCCTTCCCGATCGGCAAACCAAGGCCGCTGCCGGTAAAGTGAAGGAAGACGAGTGGACGCATCCCACGACGATGTACGGCTGCAACAAACTGTATTGCGAACAGCTCGGACGATATTACGCGAGGTACTACAAACAATTGGCCCCGGAGACCGCGAGTGGGCGAGTCGATTTTCGCAGCGTTCGCTTTCCCGGTCTGATTTCCGCCGTGACGATGCCGTCGGGCGGCACGTCGGATTATGCGCCGGAGATGATTCATGCGGCCGCAAGAGGGGAGCGGTATGAATGCTTCGTCCGCGAGGATACGCGAATCCCCTTCATGGCGATGCCGGACGGCGTCGACGCGTTGGTGACGCTGGCGGCGGCGCCGCGCGAACAACTGTCCCGGACCGAATACAATGTCGCGGCCTTCAACCCGTCAGCCGTGGAATTCCGCACACGCGTGCTCGAAGCGTTTCCCGCGGCCCAGATTGAGTGGGACGTCGATCGACAGCGACAGGGAATCGTCGACACCTGGCCCGCTGACGTCGACGACTCGACCGCGCGTCGCGACTGGGGTTTCGCGCCGCGCTACGACTTCGATCGGGCGCTCGACGAGTATCTGGTGCCGATGATTCGAAGGCGGTATGGGAACTGAAGCTGTTGGCTGCCGGCTGTTGGCTGCTGGGCTGTTGGCTTTTTCTACCTTCCATGAGCACGAAAGCCAGAAGCCAGAAGCCAGAAGCCGAGAGCCGAGAGCTACCGATCAGTAATGTGCGGCTCACTCCACTCCACTGGCGGGGTGATATAAGACGCCGGTGTCGGTCCTGGATCGGGACGCCCGCTGCCGGCGAGACGGCTGATGGCGCGGACCTTCATGTCGTGATCGCAGACGATTTGACACGACAACCGCACGCCGACTGCTCCCTTTGCCAGGAGCACCTGTTTCTCCGCCACCGTCATTCTCGTGGGTTCCCCCTCGATGAATTCGACGCGGCAAGTCGTACAACGAGCGTTGCCGCCGCAGGCGTGCAGCTGGTCGACGCGTGCGTCCTGCTCGAGCGCGAGCACGAGTCGCTTGCCGTTCTCGACGTCAAACGTTCCGAATCCTTCGACTGTCAGCTTGGGCACGTATCGTTTCTCCTTTGAGGCTCAACTCGCCATCATACAGAATAGAGATTCGGTTACCCAAAGGCCTTGCAGAGTTTCAAATACGCGATTCGCGCGTTGATCCGGCGGCCGGGCTTTGCGGCGCTCTCGATCATGGCGCTGGCCCTGGGACTGGGAGCCAACGCCGCAATCTTCCGTGTCGTTGACGGCGTTCTCCTGCAGCCGCTTCCGTATCCCGAGGCGGATCGCATTCTCATGCCCTGGGAGTTCAGCACCGACATCCAACAGCGGCTCGGCTTCGACCGACTGCCGGCGTCTGCCGCTGATTTTCTCGACTACTACTCCGGCAACCGGACGTTCGAGCGCTTTGCCTCGATGCGCACCGAGCAGCTGAATCTGACCGGGCGCGGCGAGCCCGAGCGTATTGGCGCCGTACGGGTGAGCGCGGAGTTCTTTGAGGTCCTCGGCGTACAGCCGGTCGTCGGTCGCAGTTTTCAACTGGGCGACGAGGGACGCGGTCGCGTGATGCTGATCGCTCACAGCCTGTGGCGTCGAAGCTTTGCGTCCGATCCAGACGTAAGTGGGCGCGTGGTGTCGCTGAATGGTGAACCAGCCACCATCCTGGGCGTACTTCCCGACTGGTTTCGTTTTCCGGCGGCGGGCGAGCTGCCGCAAGGGTTCGGGTTTTCGCTGAGTCCCGTGGTGTGGACCCTCGACGTGCTGACGCCGGAGCAACGCCGGAATCGCGGCGGTAAGAGCCTCGCGCTCATCGGACGCCTGAAGCGCGGCCTCACCCCGAGCGACGCGCAGGCCGATCTCGCCAAGATAGCCGCCGACATTGCGCGCGACTTTCCCGCGACGAATGCGGGCTGGACGGTCCGTGTGATGACGCTCCGTGAGCAACTCGTCGGATCGCTCAGGCCGGCCCTGGTGGCCTTGCTCACCGCCGTCGGGGTGGTCCTGCTCATCGCCTGCGCCAACGTTGCGAACCTGCTGCTGGTGAGAACGACCGCGCGGCAGCGGGAGATTTCTGTTCGCTACGCGCTTGGCGCGCCGCGGTCGACGCTGGTTTGGACATCGCTGGCTGAAAGCATGTTGCTCGCCGGAGCAGGAGGGCTCGCAGGACTGGCTATTGCCTGGTGGATGCTGCGCGCGCTGCTCACGATGGCGCCAGCCTCGTTGCCAACCGCGGCGCAAACAGGTCTCGACTGGCACGTTCTCCTGTTCACACTCGTCCTGTCCCTCGTGACCGCGATGCTCTTCGGCGCCGTTCCCGCCTGGCACGGCACACGCTACGACACCGCCGAGGGATTGCGTGAAGGATCGCGGGGGATGATGGGGGGAAGAGGCGCAGCGCGCACGCGCAACACGCTGGTCGTTTTCGAGGTCGCACTTGCGGTGACGTTGTTGATCGGATCGGTCCTTTTGGTTCAAACGTTCGTCCGCTTGATTCACGTGAACACCGGCTTTCGCACCGATCGCATTCTGACGATGGAGATTGCGCTGCCGAAGACGGCATACACGCCGGCGCGCGCGTCGACGTTTTTCCTGTCCTTGATCGAGCGTCTGGCGTCGCTTCCCGGTGTCGAAGCTGCGGGGTTGACTTCGGGTGTGCCGCTCAGTGGCAGTGAGAACCTGCTGCCAGTGACCGCGGAGGGGCAGCCGCGGCCGCAGCCGGGCCACGAGATCATTTCCGACTACCGCGTGATCACCGCTGGCTACTTCGAAGCCCTCGGGATCCCGTTGCTCGAAGGTGATTCCATTCAACCGTCACCCGGTGCTCCGCGTGTGTGGATTAATCAAACCATGGCGCGGTCTGCCTGGCCCGGCCGTCCCGCCGTCGGCCATCGTCTAAAACTCACGAACTACGATCGCGACGGCGTCTGGTACACAGTCGCCGGCGTCGTCGGCGACACGCGTTACACAGGGTTGGATCGTGCACTCCGTCCTCAGGTGTACGTGTACTTCAGTCAGGATCCGAAGGAGCAGATGGCAGTTGTGCTGCGGTCGTACGGCGATCCGACGCTGCTTGTTGCGTCCGCGCGGCAGGCGGTGCAGGCGCTCGATCCGAATCAGCCGATTGCCCGGGTTCGGACGATGCAGCAGATCGTGACAACCTCGGTCGCCAACCGTCGATTTCAAATGGCCCTGATTGGCGTCTTTGCTGCCCTTGCCGTCGCCCTTGCAGTGGTGGGCTTGTATGCGGTTGTGTCGTATTCGGTCGCAGAACGGATTCACGAGATGGGCCTGCGCCTCGCGCTCGGTGCCCGGCCAGCGAATCTCGTCGGCCTGGTGCTGAGTGAGGGGCTCCGTCTCGTCGTCCTCGGCATTGCAATCGGTGTCGGCGCTGCGCTTCTGCTCACCCGATTTCTGGAAACGCTGCTCTTTGGCGTCGATGCGCGGGACACAATCACCTTTGTCCTCGCTCCCGCAATTTTGCTCGCTGCTGCACTGCTCGGCTGCCTCGCCCCGGCCCGCCGCGCGATGCGCGTTGATCCCGCGGTCGCGCTGCGTGCCGAGTAGCTGGTCATGATCCCTTCGGGGCTGCTGGTTTCCGCCTACAGCAGCGGTTGGTTTCCCATGGCCGTCGATGATGGCGAAATCCGCTGGTACTCGCCGGATCCGCGTGGCGTGATTCCGCTCGATGGCTTTCACGTCCCGTCGCGACTCGCGCGTGTCATCCGCAGCCGAAAGTTCACCGTCGATATCGATCGTGATTTCGAGGCGGTCATGCGCGCGTGTGCGGAAACCGATCGGAATGACGATGATCCCGGGACGTGGATCAACGACGAGATTCGCGAAAGTTATGTCGAGCTGCACCGCCTCGGCATCGCACATTCGGTCGAAGCATGGCAGGGCGACCGCCTTGTCGGGGGACTCTATGGTGTCGCGCTCGCAGGGGCGTTCTTCGGAGAATCGATGTTCCATTACGCGACCGATGCATCCAAGGTGGCGCTGGCGGCCCTCGTCGACAGGCTGCGTTCCCGCGGATTTCGTTTACTCGACATTCAATGGGTGACACCACACCTCGAGCAATTTGGCGCGATCGAGATCTCGCGAACAAAATATCTCGACCTGCTCGCCGACGCACTTGCTCTTGACGCGACGTTTGTCGACGAGACGCGGTGATCAAAGCTCTGCGGAGGACGACGCGAGCGAGCGCAGCGAAGCGAGCCACGCGAACGGAGCGAGCCGACGAAGCTGCTCGCGAGAGAGCGTGTTGGGGAGTCCGAGGGGCAAAGCCCCTCGGATGATTTTAGTGAACGGTGTAGGGCTCGCTGAGTGTGAACGGTGCGATCTTGGCGTCGAATCGATCACCGCTCTGCGTCACCATTTGATAGGTGCCTTCCATCACCCCGAACGGCGTCGAGAGCGGACACCCCGACGTGTATTCGAACGATTCTCCGGGCTTGATGGTTGGCTGTTTGCCGACGACGCCGGGACCGCGCACTTCTTCGATGTGACCGGTCCCATCGGTGATGATCCAGTGCCGCGTCAGCAACTGGACCGTTTCCAAGCCCTCATTCGAGATGGTCACGGTATAGAGAAAGAACCATTGATTCTTCGCCGGCGCGGACTGATCGGCTGAATACTCGGACTGCACCTTGATGCGCACGCCGCGGGTGAGCGCTTCCGAAATGAACATGGATTCATGATGAACGATCCGCGCAGGTCCGGGCAAGCGCGTGATCAGCGCGTCGGGCTTTGTGCCGATTGCGCCCACGCCCGCATCGTGCGGAGTGCGCGCGGGTCGGAGTTCTACCTGTGCGAACTGTCGTTCACCGACACACGCTTCCCACGCTACCCACCGCTGCCGGTTCTTCGCTGTGACGGCCACCAACCTGGCAATCCGACAGAGCCCTGTTAGCATTGGAGCGTATGCACACGATTGAAGCGGCCAGGTTGAAGCGCGGGGTCACACCGGAGGTGTTGCCTGATCCTCCTTCACACGCCTCGGAGGCGAAGCCGGCCGGAGTCATCACCGGCAGAGCGCTCGTGTTCTGGGATCCGATGAGCCTGCCCGGCACCAGGTTCGCGAAGAAGCGTGACGCGATTGACACCGATCAGATCACACCGGCAGCCGACTGCGTATCGGAGAGCCTCGACACGCTGGACGAGAGATGGAAAGCAGGATCGTTTCGCTACCTGATGCCTGATTTTCGCGAGCGTGTGCATCGCGGAGAGAACTTCATCATCGCGGGCGATCGATTTGCGATCGGCTCGTCGCGGGAAATGAGTCCGGCGGGGCTGAAAGGAGTCGCCGAAGAAGCCGGATTGCAGATGGTCATCGTCTGCGGGCAGAACATGGGCGATATCTTTCGCCGCAACAGCTTCAACCTCGGGCTGCACGTCGTTCAAAGTCCTGAAGCCGTGGCTGAAGCCCAGGATGGTGACCGGTTCAGTTTCGATCCTGTGACCCGGCGTCTGAGCAACGTGACGCGCGGCCGGACGTACGAACCGGTGCCGCTCTCCGATAAAGAAGAGGACATTCGGCGCAGCGGCGGGATCTTCGAGGTTGGCCGGCGCGAGTTCAAGTCGTCGGTACTCTCGACGCCGTCGATCGACTGGCCAGACAAACAGTCGGCGCAACGAATGACCACGACGGAGCAAATCGTCTGGGCGCATCGCGTCGACAAACGGCTGCGGCCCGATGAATTGAAACCGGGAACGACGCTTCGCGTATATGCCGACCTCCTGCCCGCGTCCGATGGCACGGCGCCGTTTGCCATCCACACGTTCAATCAGATCACCGGCGGCAATACGATTCATCCGCGGCAGGCGGCGATTGCCAACGATCACTTCGTGTTCACGGGTGTCGAGGCTGACGAGAAGCAGACAGGAATCGGGCGACAGTTCGCCGAGCTTCACGGAATCAACAAGCCGTACTACGCGACACCGGGTGACGGGATTTTTCATTTTTACTTCCCCGAACAGGGCCTGGTGATGCCGGGACAATTCATTCCCGGTGCCGACTCACACAGCCGGGCGTACGGCGCATACGGTGCCGTGGGGATTGGTGTGGGATCGACGACGCTCGGCTTTGGCTGGTCCACGGGCTACATTTACTTCACGCTTGCGCGCCAACGTCGCGTCGTCTTTCGCGGCCGCCTCCAGCCCTGGGTTGGTGGCAAAGACATTGTCCTCGAGCTATTGCGGAGATGGGGCGCCGGGCAATCGCAGGGAATGTCGGTCGAACTCGTCGACGCCGATGGTCAGCTGCCAATTGCCTACCGCAATACGATCGCGAACATGATGGCAGAGGCGGAAGCCCTCAACGGTATCTTCGCGGCAGACGAGATCACGTATGAGTGGTATCGGCGGAAAGGGATCACCGATCTGCCGTACCCGCCGATCACTGCGGGTGAAGACGCCGTCTATGAAATCGATGAGACGATCGACCTCGTCGAAGTACGTCCGATGATCGCGAAGCCGTTCAGTCCGGGCAACGCGTTTCCTGCCGAAGAAGTCGCGCGTGAGCGCGTGACGTTCGATAAAGCCTTGATCGGTTCATGCACGAACGGGAGTTACGACGACCTGTTACAGGCGGCGTTCGTGCTGCGCGCCGCGCGCAAGGCCGGCGCGAAACGGGTCGAGCGCGAGTTTGCGATTTTCCCAGGATCGGGCGGCGTCGGACGTCAGATCGAGTGTCCGGATCCACGCCTCGGTGGTGAATCGATCGCTGAGGTATTTCGCTCCGTTGGTGGTCAGATTCGCCAGTCATGGTGCGGCCCGTGCTTCGGTCAGGGGCCGGATGCGCTTGCGCCGGGGCAACGCGCCATCACCTCGTTCAACCGCAACTGGCAGAACCGCATGGGGCTCGGCGGCGAGGGTTACCTCGCGAGTCCCGCGGTGGTTGCTGCCTCGGCGCTCCTCGGATTCATGGGTCCGCCATCCGAACTAGGATTGGAGTGGGATTCGGAATTGTTCGGCGTCTGATCGCTTACCCTGTCGTCCTTTACTGAAATACGACCGCGCCGCTCAAGCGCTTTTTTGACAAGAGGAATGACATCGCCATGGACTGGCCATTCGAACCGGGAACCTTGATCGCCTTCGCGACGCTCACTTTCCTCGAGATTGTCCTTGGCGTCGACAACATCATCTTCATCTCGATTCTGTCGGGGAAGCTGCCGTCCGAGCAGCAGGCCCGCGCGCGCCGGGTGGGGCTGCTCGGGGCCATGGTCACGCGCGTGCTCCTGTTGTTTTCGCTCGCATGGATCATCAAACTGACGACCCCGCTGTTCACCGCGCTGGAGCACCCTGTCACCGGTCGTGACCTCATACTTATCGGCGGCGGACTGTTTCTGATCGCCAAGAGCACGTTTGAGATTCACGAGCGGCTCGAAGGGGAGGAAGGCCATGGGTCCGGGCGCGTGGCAGCGTCGTTCGCGAGCGTGATCATGCAGATCATGCTCCTCGACATCGTGTTCTCGCTCGATTCGGTGATTACCGCCGTAGGGATGGTGGACCAGGTGTGGGTGATGATTGCTGCCGTGATCCTATCGGTCGCGATCATGATGCTGGCCGCGGAGCCGATCAGCACCTTTGTCCACAAGCACCCGACGGTCAAGATGCTGGCTCTGAGCTTCCTGCTTCTGATCGGCATGTCGCTCCTGCTCGAAGGCTTCGGACAGCACATCCCGAAGGGCTACATCTACTTCGCGATGGGCTTTTCTGTATTCGTCGAGATGATCAATCTTCGCTTGCGCGCCCGGGCCAAGGCTCCCGTGCATCTGCGCGAGGCGTATACGAAGGATAATTAAAAGGTAAAAGGCAAAAGCCAAAAGGAAGGCATGTGAAGACGGTACTGGCTGGCACATTCATCGCACTCACCGGGTTGGCGACGGTGGCGGCCCAGAGTCCTCCACCCACCGCCCTGAGTGCGTACGTTCCACAACGCGTCTACGACACTCGGCGTGCGACGTTTACGGACTTCGAGATGATGACCGCCGATCTCGGCCGCGCCGACGTCATTCTGATCGGTGAACAGCACGACGATCCCAACACGCATCGACTGGAGCTTGCGCTGCTCGAAGCGCTGGCGCGCCGCAATGTGTCGGTGACGCTGTCGCTGGAGATGTTCGAGCGTGATGTCCAGGGATCCGTCGATACCTACATGACGGGGTCTTCAGCGGAGGATGAGTTTCTGAAGAACTCGCGACCATGGCCTCGCTATGCGAGCGACTACCGGCCGCTGGTCGAGTTCGCGCGAGCCCGCCGCTGGCCCGTTGTGGCGGCCAATGTACCGCGCCGCATTGCCGCAGATGTGGCGAAGGTTGGTAAGCCGGCGGTTGATTCGCTGAATTCGACCGACCGGTCGTTAGCTGCCGCGGAGCTGCAATGTCCTCACGACGCCTACTTCAATCGCTTCGCCGAGCAGATGGGCGGTCATCAGGCGTCATCCGGTTCCAAGCCCGATACCACCACCGAGCGCTACTACTGGGCGCAGTGCATCAAAGACGAAACGATGGCTGAGTCGATCGTGACCGCGTTCACCAAGCTCGAGGGGCGTCCAGGTGTAGTCGTTCACGTCACGGGCGCATTCCATAGCGAATTTGGCGAGGGCACCGGCGAGCGCGTTCGTCGTCGCCTGGCTGGGCGTCGAGTCACCACGGTTTCGATGATGCCGGTGGAGAACCTGGATTCGATCGTTCCGCAGTCAACCGATCTAAAAAGAGCGGATTATCTGGTGTACACGATTAAGTGAGCCAGGACCCGACAGCCAAGAGCCAGCAGCGCTATTTCAACCGTTCCGGCATCTCCGCCACGACATACGCAATCACCGCAATCGCCGCCGATGCCCGCGACATGTCCATCGGATCGATCTTGTCGATGGTATCTGCCGGCGTGTGGTGGATGAGAAAGTAGTTGCCATCGGCTTCCAGCGACATCGCCGGGATATTCGCCGCCTGGACGCTCGGACCGATGTCGGCCCCCTCGCCTGGAGAAACGATTCGATCCAGTTGAATGCCGCGCAGCAGTGCGGCGATTTCTTTGATGCGAGTGCGCGCGGCATCGCTGCCCGTGAACCCGAAGCTCGATGGCCGCAGCACGCCGCTGTCGGATTCGAGCATCAACACGTGGTTGGCCAGCTGATCGCGATAGCGATCGCGGTAGGCATTTGCTCCCCGCGTGCCGTTCTCCTCGTTGGTCCACAGGACGACGCGCACCGTTCGCCGCGGCCGAAGGTTCAATTTCTTCAAGATGCGGAGCGCTTCCCAGGTCACGACGCACCCGCCCCCATCGTCGGTCGATCCTGTTCCCACATCCCACGAATCGATATGTCCGCCGACGACGACCACTTCCTCGGGCCGCTCGCGGCCGCGAAGCTCGCCGACGACGTTGAAGGAATCGGCGTCGGCGAGGAACTTTGCTTCCATTCGGAGACGCACTCGCGCTGTCGTGCCGCGATCCTGCATTCGCTGCAAAAGGTCGGCGTCCTCAGTCGTGATTGCGGCGGCAGGAATCTGCGGCACGCCCTCGGCATAGCGAAGCGCGCCGGTGTGCGGCAGCCGCAATCCGGCCGGTCCGACCGAACGAACCAGCACCGCGACGGCGCCATGCGCAGCGGCGCGGGAGGGGCCGTTCCCGCGGAAGAGCACTGTTTCGCTGTAGTTCGTAAACGCCACGTTGTAGAGAACGATCCGTCCTTTTACGCGATCTCCGTGTGCATCGAGGTCCTCGAAGCTGCGAACGACCAGCACGTCCGCTTCGATCCCGTCGGCGGGCGTGCCGATGCTATTGCCGAGGCCAAGCATCACGAGCGGCCGTGGCCGCGGCGACGTGATTTCCGCGCTTTCGCGTCCGCGTACCCAATGCGGTACCTTTACTGGTTCGCTGTGGACATTCTCCAGGCCATCCGCCTTCATTTCCGCGACCGCCCACTGAATCGCATCCTCCAGTCCCTTCGACCCGCTCAGGCGATGGCCAAAGGTGTCGCCCATCAGCGCGAGACGGTCCCACGCAAACGTGCTCGACATGGCGTCGCCAATAATCCGCGCCGCCGCGTCGCGGTAGGCGTTGACCCACGCGCCGTCCTCGGAGGGGGTCTCGCCTGAAGTCGAGAAAGGAGCAGTGAGGAGGAACAGAAACAGCAGCCTCGAACGAAAACGAAAGCGCATATCTAATTCTATAATCGGCTGTGATCCATGAGAGCTGGCCATCGCGGTCTATCGGTGCATATTCCAGCGGCGATCGTTCTTGCATTCGCTCTCTCTACACTTGCACCTCCCGCGCTCATCTCGCGCCATCAATCGACGCCGCCGGTTCGATTTCATCACGTTCATTTTCGCGTCGCTGATCCCGCTCAATCGATGAATCTGGCGGCCACATCTCTCAACGGAACTCGTGTGCTGCTGCGTGGGCTCGGCGTCGGTGCGCGCATCGGGAATGAGTACGCGTTGTTCGATCGCCTTGACGTCAACGAAACCACGGGTGACAGGCACCAGTCCGTTGAAGAGGCATTCACGGCAGCGCGTGCTTGGCTCGCCGAGCGGGGAGTCGAGGTGGAATCGGCCGCTGCGAGTGCACGTCCAGCGTTGGCGAAATTGTTTGGCGACGAAGTGCTCGACCACGTGGCATTCACGACGGCGGACACGTCGTCGGTGATTTCGTCACTTCTCGCGAAAGGTGCGAAACCCTCCCGACAGACCGACGACTCACGACTGTTTCGCACCGGCGGCGTTGGTGTCGAGATTGTTCGCGACATCGATGCGCCCGATGCCTTCTGGTGTCCAATGCATCCCGATATCAGATCATCGGTTGCCGGTAAATGTCCGCTGTGCAGGATGGACCTCGTACCGATTCCACCGCCACGTGTCGGCGAATATCGAATGGAGATCGTCGTCACCCCTGCCGCCGGCGGACGCGGTGCATCGAAACTGCACCTGACCATTCGCGACCCGGCCACCGATCGACCTGTCTCGTCGTTCGCGACGATCCACGAGCGGCTGTTGCACCTCTTCGTCATCGATCGCACGCTCGAATACTTTCGCCACTTGCACCCGGACCGGGTGGCGGATGGTGTTTTCGAGTTGCGCGAGAACATTCCCGCCGGTCAGTTCATGGTGATCGCGGACTTTCTTCCGCTGAGCGGGCGCCCCCAGATGCTCCAGCGCGCCATCGTCACGCCCGGCTATCGCGGCGGCCTGTTTCCTGAGGTACCCAATTTGACTCCGGACGTACCATCCGAGAAAGTGGATCACGCTGTCCGTGTCAGGTTGGATGCGACGACGCTGAGGGCAGGAAAGGAGGCGACTCTGAAGTTCACGTTGACTGATGCGAGCAGCAACATACCGATCTCGGACCTGGAGCCGTTCCTCGGCGCCCCAGGCCATGTGCTGCTGGTTAATGCCGATCTCACCGATTCAAATCACGCCCATCCGGAGGAGCCTGCGACGCGAGGCCCTGTGATCACATTCCAGCCGATGATGCCGGCGGCAGGCATTTACAAACTGTGGCTTCAATTTCAGCGGCGAGGGGTTGTGTCGACGGTTCCGTTCGTGCTCTCCGTCGAGGGGCCCTGACAGATCAGCGCGCGAACGTGAGCTGAATCGAGCAGGTCCCCAAGCTCTGAACCTCGAGTCGACTGCCTTTAGGCAGAGCCATCGCGTGGCGTAGCCAATAGGTGGTCGCGAAATCGGGATCGTAATCACGAATCCACGCGATGATTTCGTGTCGTCCGGTTGGAAAGATGGCGGCTACGCCTGCCGAGCCGTTCTTGTCGAGAATGGGACGGATTGCCAGAAGTTTTCCAGAGGCCGGCTGCCCGCCGCAGTCACTGGAGATTGTACGAACCGATGAATCTGGCGGAGGAGTAAAGACGGCAGGTTTAGCGGTGGGAGTGATTGGTGCGGCACCTACCTTGTTCTTTTCGTTTTCTGGAGCACCACCATCAACCCATGCCGCGATGAGTGCGATCTCAAACGGCGCCAACGAGGGATCGTTGGCGAAGTCGCCGTATCCACGCGCCGCACTCCATTTCGGCATGCGGCGGGTCAGCACTTCCTCTTTGATCGCCACCGCCCACGGCCGGGCCTGTTGATAGGTCATCAGCGGAATGGTCGATCGGCCGCCCGGATGATGGCAATCAACGCAGCGTGCCTCGAAGATTGGCGCAATCTCGCGGTCCCACGTGACTCTGGTGGTGATGCGATCGTGAGCAGTGACGCCCAGCGTGAACGCCCCAATAAAAAAGGCCCCGGCGGCGAGCACCGCGAGGGCCTTTTCCGGTTGTCTTGCTTTTCTCACTGCTCGCGGGGCCCCACCCCCGCTCGCTCTCGCTCGGCGGCTTCGCGCCTCGCTCGGGCCGCAGGCGCCTTCCCTTTTATTCACTGTCCGCCGTTGCCGCGCCCGCCAAGCTCGAGTTTGTAGTTCTCGCCCGGCTTGACTCCATCGATGGAGTAGACGATGCCCGTGAACATCATTTCCTCCCACGTCTGATCGCCCCATGACACATCGGCCGTGGGATCTGGGTTCGACTTGTTCGCGGCGGAGTTGTCGTAATGAGCGATCGCGTGGATTCTCGTGCCCTTCGGAAGCTTCAGCGGCTGGGCGAAAATGTACTCCGTCTGCCAGTTGAAATCGTACTTGGGCACCGACAGGATGACCTCCGAACGACCGTCAGGATAGATGGCCGTGTACTCCCAGCTCTTTCCGCGGAGATGAGTATGCGGCAACAGCGACCGGAGGGTGACATCGGTCAGCGTCGTCATGTCGGCCGAGATTGAATAATCCTTCTCGCCCGCGGGGATCTTGAGTTGACCATTGATCAACGTGCCCAGGCGCATCTCGGTTTGTGGCGGTTGCTTTGCGAAGAACAGCCCGACCTTGGTGCGATCGACGGCCTCCTTGCCGTTCGTCGTGTAATGCATCTGCAGGACGATCGTTGAACCCGCCCGAATCAGCACGGCCGATCCCGGATCGAAGCGGAACGGACTCGTGCCCGGAGCAAAGCCGGCGATGAATACACCGAGTCGCTGCGGTGCGGGAAAGAGGCTTTGGCCTTTACCGTGCTTCGGATCTACCGGCTTTTCGCCTGGTTGTGCTCCGGTCTGACCCCTCGGGATCTCCATCCCCTTCGCAAATGTGAATCCGCCGGGCCTCGGCTCCGGCTTCGCGGGCCTGGCGGTCACGATCACGTGATGGACCACGGCACGCGCTCCGGGTCGCACCTCGAGTGCCTCGACCCACTTGTCTTCAGTGAAGTTCGTCGGGATTTCGAAGTACTCGTACTCGACGAAGCCATCCGCCGGCACCTTGTAATCCACCGGCATCTCGATGACAGCGTCCGGCTGCCCAAGCGACCAGCCATCCACGTACTTCGGCGCTGGTGGCATGTCTTTGTCGTCACCTTTCGGTGCCCCATTGTTCGCCCACCGCAGCAGCACCGACCTCTCCTCGTCGGTGAGGCGGCGTTCGTTTGAAAACTTTCCATGCGCCTTGTCGGCATGCCATGGCGGCATCACGCCGTCGGCGACCTTGTCGCGAATGTCTTTCGCCCGCGGCCGCACATCGTCGTAGGTGAGAAGCGACATCGGGCCAATCTCGCCCGGACGGTGACAGGTTGTGCAGTTCTTGTAGAGGATCGGCGCGACATCCTTGGTGAACGTCGGCACCGTCGGTTTCGACGATGTCTGATCGGGGGAACCGCTCGCGCCGGCGATGGCGGCGCTCAGAATCATTGCGGTCGCGCCAATGGCAAAAAAGGACTTCATGCAACTACCTTTCATTGTTCGCGTTCATCTCGGATTGCCCGATGTGGCTGAGGAGGACGACGGCGATGATGCCGAAACGAGAATCCCCGTGTACTGCATTTCTTCCCAGGTCTGGTCACCCCACCCTACGTCGATAGTCGGGTCCGGGTTCGCCCGGTTGCCAGCTGAATTGTCGTACCAGGCGGTCGACAGGATCTTGGAACCCTTCGGCACCCGCAATGGTTCGCTGAACATGTAGTACGTCTGCCAATTGAAGTTGTAGCGAGGCACCGACAGGATCGTCTTCTTCGATCCATCCGGGAGTTGCAGCACGTATTCCCACCTCTTGCCTCTGACGTGGGTATGAGGGAAGAGTCCCCACACTGTTGCATCCTGTGCGAACTCCACGTCGGCATCGACCTGCACCTCTGCCGCGCCTGCAGGGAGTTTCAGCGTCGCGTTGAAGAATTGTGATGCCAAGACTTCACGCGGAGACGGATCCTTCGAGAAGATCATGCCGACTCGCGTGCGATCGGTCTCGTCCTGTCCCGCCGCGGTGTAATGCATCTGCAGTTCGAGGACACCACCGGGCTCGAGACGTAATGCGGTGCCCGAGCGAAACACCTGCGGATTTGTGCCGGGGGCATAGGTAGCGAGAAGCCGAGCCGGGAGATCGTCGGCGCGCTTCGGGCGAAGTCCCGGTGTGGTCTTCGGAAGACTCGAAATGTCGGGATTGAGCTTCAGCAAAGGAGTGCGTCGCACGTCCGGCTTCGCCTTGTATCTGACCAGGACGTGATGCACGACGTTGCGATTTCCCGGACGGATTTCAATCGCCTGCACCCACTTGGGTTCCGTAAAGTTGGTCGGAATGTAGAAGTACTCGTACTGGACGACGTCGTCGGCCGGGACGCGGTAGTCCTCGGTCATCTCGAATACGACATCCGGCGCTCCGATCGACCAGCCGTTCGGATACTGGGGTGTCGGTGGCATGTCCTTGGGGTCGCCTTTCGGTGCCCCATTCGCAACCCAGCGGAAGATCGTGCTTTTTTCCTCCTGGCTCAAGCCGCGCTCGTTCAGGAAGGTGCCGGGGGCCGCGTCGGCGTGCCAGGGAGGCATGACCCCTTCGTCGATCTTGTCGCGGATGTCCTTCGCCCTCGGACGCACGTCGTCGTAGGTGAGAAGCGACATCGGTCCGATCTCGCCGGGTCTATGACAGCTCGTGCAGTTCTTAAAGAGGATGGGTGCGATGTCTTTCGTATAGGTCGGAATGGTGGCCGGTGCCGTCCTCGGGTTCTGGGGTGCGGCAGCCGTCAGCGCGCCGAGACACATGGCAGTACCAAGGGCCAGCGGCACGAGCTTACGCATAGGATCTCTCCAGAAGACGGTGGTTGAAGGGGGGTATTTTACCACGCAGCGTCAGGCGAGGTGACTCCAGGGTGGGGGGGAACGAAGGCCAGTACCTCGGTCCTGTCGTAGGCGGGCTGTCGGGATCCGTTTTCCGGGATCCGTTTTCCGAGTTGATCCAGGCCGTGCAACGGATCGGATCGCGGATCCCGCACACCGGATCCCGGCGCGATTCACCAATCAGCCTTCAGCAATTCACAGAGCGACTCTGTGTCGGCCGCTGTGCAGGTAATTCATCGTCTGCACGGTCAGCATGATCGTAAAGTCGAGTTTCGTTTCATCCTCCGGTCTCTTCAACCGCAAGTCCATCTCGTTCGCGCGCTTGATCATGTTCTCGAGAACCTGATCAATCGTGTATTGATACTCGCCCGTGTGGGCGGCCACCATGCGGCGCACTTCTTTACGCAGGCGCGCGATGAACCGCGCGGCCTTCATGTTGCCCTCATGCTCCGGGCGCGACGAGAACAGACGGTTGAGGTCGCGATCGTAGAAATGCGGATGTTCGACGCCGTAGTGGCGACGCTTCCGTTCATAGTGCGATCGCAGCGTCTTTCGGAGGCTGTGAAGCGGTTCGACCTTGCGCCGGGTCTGAACGATCATCGACTTTCCCGCGAGATCGCGCATCAGCGTGTCGATGTACTCGAGTTTCTTGAGCGCGGGCCATCCTTTGTAGCGCTCGCGCCAGTCTGATTCCGGCGCGAGCCAGACGGCAAACGTTTCCGCGAAATCTTCATCGGGATGGCTTTGCGCGTACCAGCTATCGAGATGAAGCACGAAGCTTTTGCTGTACGGCTTTGGCGTGTAGTACTCGGGGTATTGCATGTAGGACGGCCCAAACAGCTGTTGCCGCCGCCGGCGCTGGCGAAGCTTATAAGCGTTGTCGATCGCGTGGCCAGCCTCGTGGCGAAGGATCTTCATGCACCACGCCTCGTTGCCTCCCTCGACCTCGAGCATCTGAGCGCGCTCGAGTTTCTCGAGCCGTGGATGCGCGAGATAGAACGGGATGGCCACACCAGGCACGCCGTCGGGCGAGAACCATTCGGCCGATAACCAGAAGTGCGGCTGAAAGGCGAGGCCGCGCGCATCGATTTCCTTCTGCAACTCGGCGATCCGCGACTCCAGCACGCTTCCTTCAATCGCGACGCCGAGCTGCGAGATCCGGAGGTCGAGGAGTTTCTCGTCGGGCCAGTTTGACCACACGTCCGGTGAGATGATGTCGCGCGTGGCGGTGACTGGGGAGTCCACGGTCATGACGAAGGTCGCAGTTGCAGCCGCTCAGTGTAGCAGTGTTGAAGCCGCGATTTGGCTGTGGTATACCCGGGACACCCTATTCACCCCACCGCCAGGACGGCCCAAGTGTTTCTTCACGGTTTATTCACGACTTCTCATGCACCGGCCGATACTCTGGCAAGCATGGGCTCCCGACCTCAATCCGAACTTGGCGAACGAGCGCGCGAGTGAGCCCACGCGAGCGGAGCCGGGCTCGCGGGGCCCCCGCGAGCCAGCGTGTACAAGGGAGTCCGAGGGAGGACGCCCTCGGAGACTTTTAGACGCAAAGGAGCGTGTATGAAACTGGCCTGTCGCGCCGCCCTCGTGGCGGCCGCCGTTGTTGTCGTCGTGGCGCCACCGCTGTCTGCCGCACCGCAAGCGTCGCAGTCCCGCACGTCACAGCAGCCAACGACGCAGCAGCCCACGACTACTACGCAGCAGCCCACAACTACTACGCAGCAGCCACCGGCGACCCAGCAGCCGACCAGTCCACCCGTTACCCCGCAATACGAAGAGACGGTCGATGTCGTCTCGAGAACGCCCCAGAAGATCGCCGACGCTCCGGCGACCGTGACGGTCATCGGTACGAGGGCGATCGAACAGGCGACCTCGCCGAACTTCGCCGAGTTGCTCCGCCCCGTTCCGGGCTTGAACATGACCCAGGTGTCGGCTCGCGACATTAACGTCACGACGCGCGGGGCGACCGGAACCCTGGCCACCGGACTGCTTGCGGTGCTGGACGGCCGAAGTCTCTATCAGGACATGTTCGGATTCGTCATGTGGGATTTCCTCCCTGTCAATCTGAACGAAGTCAAGCAGATTGAAGTGCTACGAGGACCGGCGTCTGCTGTTTGGGGCGCGAACGCGCTCTACGGCGTCGTCAACGTGATCACGAAGTCGCCGCGCGAAATGCAGGGCACGAGCGCCGCGTTCGGTTTCGGAGGTTTTGCCGGTGCCAATGACCAGGACGGCGGCCCGCTTTGGTACGCCAGTGGCACGCATGCGCAGGCGGTCAACGACCGGTGGGCATATAAGTTGTCAGCGGGCATCTTTTCACAGGACCCCTTCGCGCGCCCGACCGGACAAATTCCGTGCGATCGGCCCGAGGTCTGCACGGTGACAACCACGACCTATCCTCCCTACAGCAACAGCGGTTCGACGCAGCCGAAGTTCGATGCCCGCGTCGACTACGACTATCCCGATGGCGCCAAGCTGTCGTTTTCGGGTGGCGTTGCCGGCACCGACGGGATCATGCACAGCGGCATCGGCCCCTTCGACATCAAGGGCGGGACGGTGATGGGTTACGGCAAGGTCAATTACAACAAGACCGTTTCGCAGAACTCCGTGCGTGCGGCGTTCTTCACGAACATCCTTCACGGCGATGCTGACAACCTGCTCGCCAGGAACCCATTGAACGGGCAGCCGATCACCTTTGCCTTCGATACGCGGACCTACGACTTCGAGGTATCGGATACGCTCGCAATCGGCACGAAGCAGGCGGTGAACTTCGGAGGCAATCTACGATTCAACAGCTTCGATCTGGAGATCGCTCCGCAGGCGGACAACCGCACCGAGTTCGGCGTGTACGGACAGGATCAGATCTTCCTGTCCAAGTATCTCTGGTTGACCCTCGGCGCGCGTGTCGATCGATTTGACTATCTGGACGATTGGGTCTTTTCGCCGCGAACGACGTTGCAGATTAAACCGGACGACAATCAAACGATTCGAGTGTCATACAATCGCGCCTATCGTGCGCCGTCGGTCATCAATAACTGGCTGGCGACCGTTATCGCTCGACCGGTGGATCTTCGAGCGCTTGGTGGTCCGGCTGTCTACCCGCTCCCGATCAACATCGTGGGCAATCCCGATCTGAACGAGCAATCACTCGACGCGTACGAAATCGGCTACACCGGCATCCTGCCGAATCACGCGGTGGTGTCGGCCGCGTTCTATGTCAACAACGTCAAGCAAGAGATCCTCTTTACCGAAGATCTCACGGGAAGATACAGGGCTACCAATCCGCCACCGAACTGGCCTCTTCCGCCAGTCTTGATCAATTTCATCCCGGGACAATCGCTGCCGGGCCGTTTCACGTACGAGAACTTTGGCCGCTACGTGCAGAAGGGTTTCGAGTTGGGAATTGACAGTCCGGTGAACAACTATCTCAACGTTTTTGCCAACTACACGTACCAGGCGACTCCGGATCCGAAAGACTTCGATCTCAGTGAGCTGAACTTGCCGCCGCAAAACCGGTTCAACATCGGCCTGTCATTCAATCGCGACCGGTACCTGGGGAATTTTTCGGTCGGATACACAGACGATGCGTTCTGGCAGGATGTGCTCGATGCGGCATATCACGGCACGACCGACGCATACACGCTTGTGAATGCCGGATTCGGCGTTCGCTGGGGCAGCACCAAGAATCCGATCACGACGTCGATCAAGGCCACCAATCTCCTCAATCAGACCGTGCAGCAGCACGTGTTCGGCGACATCATCAAGGCTCAGGTGGTGGGGGAGTTCAGGGTGCAGTTCTAGCAAGGGAAAAGGCGCAAGGCACAAGGGAAAAGGGAAGGCCAAAGGGAAACTCCAAAATGGCGGGGTACAATGACCTTTTCCCATGTCCCTTTTCCCTTTTTGTGAATGATTCGCCTCATAGCCCTGGACATTGACGGCACGCTTCTCGACAGTGAAGGCCGCATCCCTGACGCGAATCGTGAAGCGATCTCGCGAGCGCTAGACGCCGGCGTCGAGGTCGCGCTCGCAACCGGACGACGCTACGATTTCGCGCGCCCCATTTTCGAATCTCTCCCGGGCCCGCTCACGCTCATCCTCAGCAACGGCGCTATCGTGAAGACTCGCGAGGGCCAGACCCTGATGCGGAGTCTCCTGCCTCGTGCGGTCGCGCGGTCGGTACTGGCGCAAGTGCCCGAGCATCGCCCCAGTGCGGCGGTCGTATTCGATCGCGTACGCGAAAGCCAGGTCGTGTTCGAAGCGATCGATTGGGATCACCCGCGGCATGCCCGGTTCTTTGCCGTCAACCGGCCATTCCTGAGTGAGGTCCGGCCACTCGAACAGTGTTTGACCGAGGATCCGATTCAGGTCATGTTTTCCGGTGGCTGCGGCGACATGCGTCGGCTGTTCGATCGCCTGCAGCTCGTTGCAGACGAATTCTCTGTCGCGTTGACTGAATATCAACACCGCGATTTTTCGATGGTCGACGTGGTTACGGCAGGTTGCTCCAAAGGCTCTGCGCTGCGCGCCTGGTCGGAACAGCGCGGGCTGGCGCGTTCCGAAGTGATGGCGATGGGAGACAATCTGAACGACCTGCAGATGCTCGAGTTTGCCGGAACGGCCGTGCTCATGGGAAACGCGCTGCCCGATCTGAAGGCCCGTGGATGGCCCGTCACCGGCAGCAATAATGAAGGTGGTGTGGCGCAGGCGATCGATCGCTACGCGTTACAGCTGTTTGAGCCTCGAGCGACGGGAAAGGCGTCTTAGGAATCATGGCAATGGGTATGGGAATGCGCCTCCCCAGGTCCGAGGGTGCTCGCAGTCACCGTGGCGGCGCGGCTGCCGCGGCGGCGACGGATCCAAACAAGAAAAAGAAGCTCACGTCCGCTGCATGGAAAGAGGCCAAAGCGCTGATTTGGGCGCGTAAGGAACGACTCGCGCTTGGCCTTGCCTTGATGCTTGTCAACCGGGTGGCGGGACTGGTCCTGCCGGCAACCTCAAAATTCCTGATCGATGACGTGATTGGGAAGCAGCGCGCCGAATTGCTGATGCCGCTGGCGTTCGCCGCGGGTGCCGCCACGCTGGTTCAGGCGGTCACGTCGTTTGCGCTGTCGCAGGTTCTCGGCGTCGCCGCGCAGCGGGCGATCACCGACATGCGCCGTCGTGTCGAAGCACACGTCGCACGATTGCCGATCAGTTACTTCGATTCCACTCAGTCGGGCGTCCTGATCTCGCGCATCATGACTGACGCGGAAGGGATCCGGAATCTGGTCGGCACGGGACTCGTTCAGCTTACTGGCAGCATTGTGACCGCGCTCTTCGCGCTCGCCTATCTGTTCTATCTGAACTGGTATCTGACCTGTATCACCATCATCGCGCTGGCGGCGTTCGGCGGAGCGATGGCCCTGGCGTTCAAACGGTTGCGGCCCCTGTTTCGCGAGCGCGGCAAGATCAATGCGGAGGTGACCGGCCGCCTCAATGAAACGCTGGGCGGAATCCGCATCGTGAAGACCTACACGGCGGAAAAACGCGAGGAACTGGTGTTCACCAAAGGGGTTCATCGGCTGTTCCGAAATGTGGCGCAGTCGATTACCGGTGTCTCCGGGATCACCGCCTTCTCGACCGTTGTCGTCGGCGCGATCGGCGTGATCATGATCGTGGTCGGCGGCCGCTCGATCATGGCCGGGCACATGACGCTCGGCGATTTCATCAACTACATTCTCTTCACCGGCCTCATGGCCGCACCCGTCGTCCAGATTGCGTCCATCGGCACGCAGATCAGCGAGGCATTCGCCGGTCTCGACCGCATCCACGATCTGATGACGATGAAGACCGAAGACGACGAAGATAGTGCTCGAGCACGACTCGATCAAATCGACGGCGAGATCGTGTTCGACGATGTGACGTTTGAGTACAACCCGGATGTGCCGGTGCTGAAGCACGTCAGCTTCAGAGCTCCCGCGGGGACGACGACCGCGCTTGTCGGTTCGAGCGGGTCCGGGAAGAGCACGCTGATTAGTCTGGTGATGGCGTTCAACCGTCCACAGAGCGGACGAATCTTCGTCGACCGACAGGATCTCGCGAACGTTCGGCTCAGGGATTACCGCTCGCAACTCGGCGTCGTGCTGCAGGACAACTTTCTGTTCGATGGCACCGTCGGCGACAACATCCGCTACGGCCGCATGGACGCGTCGATGGATGAAATCCGCCGCGTCAGTCACATCGCGCATGCCGACGAGTTCATCGACACGTTCGAGAAGAAGTACGACACAGTTGTGGGCGAGCGGGGCGTCAAACTTTCAGGCGGACAGCGACAGCGCGTGGCGATCGCTCGGGCGATTCTCGCCGATCCCAGAATTCTCGTTCTCGATGAAGCGACCTCGAGCCTCGACAGCGAGAGCGAAGCGTTGATTCAGGACGGCCTGCGATCACTGCGAATCGGGCGGACGACGTTCGTTATCGCTCATCGTCTCTCGACCATTCGCAGCGCCGATCAGATCCTGGTGCTGGAGCACGGCGAGATTGTCGAGCGCGGCACGCATGCCGAGCTGCTCGCACTTGGCGGCCGGTATCGCACGCTCTACGACAAGCAATACCAGCTCGAGTCGGACCGCTTCATCAATCCGGGTGAGGACTTCACGCCGGAGCTGCCGAAGGCGAAGGTTGCTGTTCCGGTGCGGCCGGACAGGGCGCTGTAATTCTTCTGCGATTGGCGATTGGCGCTTGGCGGCTGGCCGAGTCGCGATAAAATCATCAATTCGGCAATCTCAATCGTCAATCAGCAATCTCAATCAACAATCCGCAATCGACAAGATCAGCAATCAACAATCAGCACTCCGCAATTCTGTTATGCAGTTCATCTACACCATGAAAGGTCTGGGCAAGGTTCATCCTCCAGATCATGTCGTTCTCAAGGATATCTGGCTCTCTTTCCTGCCCGGCGCAAAGATCGGCGTCCTGGGTCTCAACGGCGCGGGCAAGAGCACGCTCCTGCGGATCATGGCCGGTGAGGACCAGCAGTTTGTTGGCGAAGCCTGGCCAGCGGATGGCATCTCAGTGGGTTTTCTGCCGCAGGAACCGCGACTCGATGCGACGAAGAACGTGCTCGGGAACGTTGAAGAAGGAGTCGCTGAGATCAAAGCGTTGATGACGCGCTATGACGAGATCAACGCGAAGTTCGGCGAAGATCTCTCCCCCGAGGAGATGGAGAAGGTCCTCGAGGAACAAGGCAAGGTTCAGGACCGCATCGAGGCGGCCAATGGGTGGGATCTCGACTCGCGCCTCGAGCTCGCCATGGACGCATTGCGGCTGCCGCCGCCGGACGCCGACGTCACGACATTGTCGGGCGGCGAGCGCCGCCGTGTCGCGCTGTGCCGTCTCCTGCTGAAATCGCCCGATTTGCTGCTGCTCGACGAACCCACGAACCATCTCGATGCCGAATCTGTCGCATGGCTCGAGCGGTTTCTCAAGGACTATCCAGGCACGGTCGTCGCCGTCACCCACGATCGCTATTTCCTCGATAACGTCGCGGGATGGATTCTCGAGCTCGACCGCGGATCGGGCATTCCCTGGGAAGGCAACTATTCGTCGTGGCTCGAACAGAAACAGCGCCGCCTCGAGATAGAAGAGAAGGCGGAGACCAAACGCCAGCGGACGCTGTCCCGTGAGCTCGAATGGATCCGCATGTCGCCGCGCGCCCGACAGGCCAAGGGCAAGGCGCGCTTGAATGCCTACGAGGATTTGCTGAAAGAGGAAACGGCGCAAAAGATCGAACAGGTCGAGATTTACATCCCTCCCGGCCCCCGCCTCGGCGACATCGTCGTCGAAGCGCGAAACCTGCGCAAAGGCTACGGCGACCTTCTCTTGATGGACGGCATGTCGTTCACGCTGCCGCGCGGCGGCATCGTCGGCGTCATCGGACCGAACGGTGCCGGCAAGACAACGCTGTTCCGGATGATTACTGGGAAGGAACAGCCGGATGCCGGGACCTTGCGACTCGGTGAGACGGTGAAAATCGGCCACGTCGATCAGTCGCGCGATGCGCTGTCGCCCGAGAAGAACGTGTGGGAAGAGATTACCGGCGGCCGTGACACCGTCGAGCTCGGCAAGCGCGAGGTCGCGTCACGCGCTTATGTCTCCTGGTTCAACTTCAAAGGACGCGATCAGCAGCGCAAGGTCGGGTCGCTCTCCGGCGGCGAGCGCAATCGCGTTCATCTCGCGAAGCTACTGAAAGGCGGCTCGAATCTGCTGCTCCTCGACGAGCCAACGAACGATCTCGACGTCGACACCTTGCGAGCGCTCGAGGAAGCGCTGCTCTCCTTTGCCGGGTGTGCGGTCGTCATCAGTCACGATCGCTGGTTCCTCGATCGAATCGCAACCCACATGCTCGCGTTCGAAGGGGACAGCAAGGTCGTGTGGTTCGAGGGCAATTACCAGGACTACGAGGCCGATCGCCACCGCCGGCTTGGCGCGGAAGCCGATCAGCCGCATCGGATCAAGTTCAGGAAGCTCACACGGTAGCAGCGGTCAGGCGAGCAAACGATACCAGGCCACCAACGCGAGCACAGCACCGACGATCGCGAGCATCAGCCACACCCGCAGGTTGAGACGATCGGGTGAATCAGTCACGATACCTCCTTATCGCCCTTACCGCTGTCGCCGCCGCCGGTCAGCCGCTCCTGGCGCATGGCGGCAGCGCCGAGCATGCCTCCCATCCCCATCGATTCAACCGCGCTGCTCGGAATGAGCATCAGCGCCCCCTTCTCCTTGAGGCCCTCGTACAGCATGTTCATCGCGCGCAGATGAAGCGCCGTCGGGTTATCGTGATACGACTTGGCGGCCTCCTGGAATGAATGCGCGATCTCGAGTTCCGCCTGTCCGAGAATGATTCGCGCTTGCTTTTCCCGTGCGGCCTGCGCTTCGCGCGACATCGCATCCTGGAGTCCCACAGGAATAACGACGTCGCGCATTTCGACCGACGACACGGTGACGCCCCACGGGTTCGACCGCTGATCGATTAGCTGCTGGAGTTCGCCTTCAATGCGTTCCCGGCCGCGCAACAGTTCCGTGAGTGAAGTGCGCCCGATGATGTCACGCAGGGCCGTCTGTGCCGCCCAGCTGACGGCTTGTGGATAGTCCTGCACTTCGAGCGCCGCCTTCTGGGCGTCATGGACCATCCAGAACAGCACGGCATCGACGTTGACCGGCACGGTGTCTGACGTCAGCGTCTGCTCCGCGGCAAACGTCGTCGTGATGGTCCGCTGATCGATCCAGGTGGACACGCGATCGACGAACGGCACAAGCCAGAAGAGGCCCGGGCCGCGGAGCCCGACGAACCGGCCGAGCCGAAGGACAACGGCCCGTTCCCACTGTTCGGCGATCCGGGGGGCCTGCATCAGGATGATGCCGACAATCGCCATGACGATCACCGGGACCGGGTGGTTGAGCGCTTGTGACGCCAGGGCGCCGATCGTGAATGACGCCACGAGAATGACGACAGAGACGACATTCATCCGCGGTGCGCGAATGCCGGAGTCCTGTCCGCGTCCGAAAATGACCGGAACCATCTATGTTCCTCCCTTATGCGCGCGAAGCGCGGCAATGAGCTCGTCGCTGCTGAATCCCGCGGCGTCGGCATCTGCCAGCACCCGGGTGACGAATGCGCGCAGGCGCCTTTCATGTTCGCGCGGCGGCCGCGCTTCGGTGGGCGTCGCGGTGATGAAGGATCCGACGCCACGCCGTGTCTCGATGACGCCGGCGCGCTCGAGTTCCGCATACACACGCGCGACGGTGTTCGCATTGACGCGCAAGTCGACGGCGAGTTGCCTGACCGTTGGCAGTTGTTCCCCGGGCTGCATTCGCCCGGTGGCAATCGCCGCGCGCAGCGCGCGTTCCAGCTGCGCGTAGATTGGCGTCGCGTCGTGCGGGTCTATTGAGATCGGTGGCACTTGCCTCATTATACTAGTTCATTGGTACAATCCGCAAGATGGAGGTCTGACCCCGGTCTGACCCTGGTCTGACCCCGTCTCAGCCTTGGTGCTGATCTT
Organism: Vicinamibacterales bacterium; assembly: GCA_035758845.1. Taxonomy (GTDB): domain Bacteria; phylum Acidobacteriota; class Vicinamibacteria; order Vicinamibacterales; family 2-12-FULL-66-21; genus JALZOC01. Next base: position 1,178 of record DASTVZ010000172.1, on the reverse strand, counting down.
GCTCTTTTCCTGGGCGACGCGCACGAACGGCGTCAAACGCGCACAACAAAGGCTGCGGGAACAGTAACTTGCAGCACACCGGCGGGAAGAGCCGAATGGAGCGGCGACCCCCCGGGGACAATTTACGGCCTGTCGAAAAGTGGCAAGGGTGCCGAAAATTGTCCAGGGCCGAGTAAATCAAACAGCCCTCAGGGTGAGGAATACCGATATGCAGAAGATGCCTCGCAGAACACGGCGGAATGACGCGGGCTTCACGTTGATCGACATGCTGTTTGTCGTCGCGCTGATCGGCCTGCTCGCGTCAATGGCGATTCCCGGGCTGATGAAAGCGCGCGGCGCCGCACAGGCGTCGTCGGCACTCGGCACGATGCGGGTTGTCAACAGCGCCGAGTTGAGTTTCGCAATCACGTGCGGTCTCGGGTTCTATTCGCCCGATCTGCCGACCCTCGGCGCGCCGCCGCCAGGCAGCACAGAAGCGTTTCTGCCGGACGAGATGACCGCTGGTTTTACGTTCGTCAAGAGCGGCTACAACTTCAGCCTGGCAGGAACACCGTTGCCGGGAGCCCCAGCGTCATGCAACGGACTGGGCGCCGGACAGGCATCGCCCGGATACGCGATCGTTGGCGATCCGCTGGATCCGTCCGTCGCGCGCCACTTTGGCACCAACTCGGACGGCGTGATCTATCAGCATTCGGCGACCCTCTCATTGACTATGCCGGAAACTGGCAGGCCACCGGCGGGGACGCCGATTCAGTAAAGCCGACGCGATACGCACCCTGCGAACGGGGCGGTGCGCCTTCGTAGTATCGTTGACCCCTCCAGCCGGAGGCCATCGATGCGCAGGCGCACCCCCACACTTCTCGTCTCGACACTCGTCGTTCTCGCCGCAATCGGCTCGTCACCCGCCGCTCAATCCGTCACCAGCCCAAAACAGCAATTCGGGTTCAACGTCGGCGACGACTATCAGCTCGCCACCTACGACCAGTTCGTCGAGTACTGGCGCAAGCTCGATAAGGAATCCGACCGGATGAAGGTGGTCGAGATTGGGAAGACGGCGGAAGGGCGTCCGCAGCTCATGGCGGTCATTACGTCACCGGAGAACTTCAAGAAGCTCGATCGCTTCAAGGAGATTTCGCGGCGCCTGGCCACGGTGGACGGGTTGAACTACGAGCAAGCTC
>DASTVZ010000269.1:0-40155 GCA_035758845.1 Vicinamibacterales bacterium | reverse complement strand
CTTGTACTGCTGATTAGGAACCTCAATGACGGTCTGATAGGTCACGACGTTCTGCACAGTCGTTGGCTGCAGGCGAACCTGCTGGACGGTTCCCGTGAATGTGTCGGTCGGAAACGCATCAACGCGGAACGTGACATGCTGTCCAGGACGCATGCTGCCCACGTCGGCTTCATCGATGTTGGCGTTGACCTGCATTTTCGTCAGGTCTGCGGCGATGACGAACAGCTTCGGCGCCGACATGCCGGCATTGACCGTCTGACCCGGTTCAACCGCCCGCTGAATGATGATGCCGTCGATCGGCGCCGTGATGACCGTATGCTCGCGGTTGACGACGGCGGTGTTCAGCTGCGACTTCGCCTGCACGAGCGCGGCTTCCGATGACTTGATCTGCGCCTTGGTCGAGTTCACGGTCGTTTGCGCGGTGTCGAGCTCGCTGCGCGGCAGCAGGTTCTTCTCGGACAGCGCCTTGGCGCGATCGAGCTTCTGCTGTGCGTCTACCAGCGTCACCTTGAGGCGATCGAGGTCCGCCTCGGACCGCGCCACGTTCGCCTTCTGCTGCTCGATCTGCGTGTCGAGAATCGTCGGATCAAGGCGCGCGATTACCTTTCCCTTCTTCACAATGTCGTTGAAGTCGGCGTACAGCTCCTCGACGATGCCGCTGACCTGCGACCCCACTTCCACGGTCGTCACGGCCTCGAGGGTTCCAGTCGCCTGCACCGCCTGGACGACGTCGCCGCGGGTGATCTGCGCCGTTCGCACCTCGGGTTCCTTGGTGTTCTTGCGCATGTAGTACCAGCCACCGGCACTACCAGCGACCGCGAGCAGGAAGACGATAAGTATGAATTTTTTCATGTGTGCGTCTGGTCGCTACGAGTGCTTGGGCAGCCCGGAGCGCAGTCCTTTCCAGCCTTCTTCGAAGAGCGTATACACCGTAGGCACGAATACCAGCGTGATGAGCGTTGAAGCCGCCAGGCCGCCAATGACGACGCGCGCGAGCGGCGCCTGAAGCTCGGCGCCTTCGCCGATCCCCAACGACATCGGCACGAGCCCGAGGATCGTCGCCAGCGTCGTCATCAGAATCGGCCGCAGGCGCGTCCGGCCAGCGGTTTCAACGGCTTTGCGCAACGGAATGCTGTCGCGGCGCCGCAGGACATTCGTGTAATCAACGAGCAGGATGGCGTTGCTGACGACGATGCCGGCCAGCATGATGACGCCGATGTACGCCTGGAGGCTGAAGGTGGTGCCAGTCAGCTTGAGCGCGGCCACGACGCCGATGGCGGCGAGCGGGACCGAGAACATGATGATGAATGTGTCTCGCAGCGATTCGTACTGCGAGGCCATCACCGCATAGACGAGCAGGATCGCCAGGATCAAGACGCCCTGTAGCTGCTTGAAGGCCTGGGCCTGCTGTTCGACTTCTGCGCCGAAGCCCACGGAAAATTCCGGTCCTGGGCGCAACTCGGGAAGTCTCGCGTTGACCGCTGCGATCGCGTCGCTGAGCGTCACTTCCGGCTCGGACGATACGCGGAGGATCCGTTCCTGGTTTTTGCGCTGAATCTCGGTTGGGCCGGACTGGTTGCGCAATGCCAGCAGGTTCTTCGCCTGTACGACCTGGCCCTGTGGCGTGTTGACGAGAATGTCGTTGATATCTTCGATCCGCTGCCGATCCTCCTCGCGCAACCGGACCACGATTGGGTACTCGTTCCCGCCTTGACGGAAGAACGCCGCCTGCGTGCCACCGACGCTCGTTCGGATACTACTGGCGACGCTGTTCACGGACAATCCGAGCAGGGCCGCCTTCGGTCGATCGATTTGCAGGGCAAGCTCGGGACGTCCGTCGTCGCGGCCGACGCGCGCGTTGCGAACCTGTGGCACACGGTCCATGATCCCCTTGGCGGCTACCGCGAGACGTTGCGCTTCGACCAGATCATCGCCGCGGATTTCGAGTGCGATGCGGCTATCGCCGCCGCCGCCACTCAGCAGACGGGTCATCTGCTGGTTGCCGCCCGACGCCCGAGTCGTGATGATGACTCCCGGAATCACTCCGGCCAGCTGCCGGTTCAGGGCCCTGGCAATCTCTTCGCTCGAGCGCGCGCGCTCGGTTTTCGGGACGAGTCGAATTGTGGCCTGTGTCCGGGTGCCGCCGCCCCCACCCCCACCGCCGCCGAAGCCGCCGCCTCCGCCCGCCTGCGTGATGATGGTGTCCGCTTCCTTGACGTACTCGGGCAGCAGTGATTCGAGGCGTGCGGCCACGTCCTGCGCCCGCTCGATGCGCGTACCGACCGGGAGTTCGGCGGTGACCTGCACTTCGCCTTCGTCGGTGGCGGGCATCAGCTCGAACCCGATCGTCGGCAGGATCAGGAACGCGAGGACCACGAGCGCGACGCCGGCGCTGATAACCGTCGGCCGATGCTGCAGCGCGCGAGAGATCAGACGGCTGTACCCGTCGTCCATGTTGTTGAGGAAGGTCTCACTTGCGGTATACAAACGGCCGCCAAGTCCGGTGCGCTGCTCGACTGGTGGTGGCAGCTTCAGGAGTCGCGAGCACAGCACGGGCACAATCGTGACCGCCACGAACAGTGACATGGTCAGCGAAAACATCACGACAATCGACAGCTGTTTGAAGAGGATGCTCGAGACGCCGGTGAGGAAGAGCAGCGGCACGAACACCGCGATGTGGGTGAGCGTCGACGCGAGAATCGCCGACCACACTTCTTCGCTGCCGTCGATCGCCGCCTGCATCCGATCCTTGCCGTGCTCCATGTGCCGGAATGTGTTCTCGAGCACGACGATCGACGCATCGACGATCATGCCGACGCCCAGCGCCAGGCCGCCGAAGGTCATCGTGTTCAGGGTGTAGCCGGCGAAGTAGAGCAGCGCGAAGGTTCCGATGATCGAGATCGGAATCGAGGTGCAGATGATGATCGTCGATCGCACGTTCCGCAGGAACAGGAAGATGATCGCGACGACGAGAATCGCGCCGAGAACCGCCGCTTCCTTGACCGCGGCGATCGACCGCTTGATGAAGATCGCGCTGTCGTCGAGCACCGCGAGTCGCAGCGTTGGAATCTCCCGATTGATTCGCGCCACCTCCGCGTGTACCGCATCCGCGATCTCGACGGTGTTCTGGCCCGACTGCTTCGTGACCCGCATCCGGACACCCGGCTTGCCGTTGATGCGCGTGAATGAGCGAAGATCCTCGGTCGAGTCCTTGACCTCGGCGATGTCGCGCAGATACACCGGCACGCCCTGCCGCGTCATCACGACCATGTCGCGAATCTGATCGAGGTTCTCGAACTGTCCCTGGCTGCGCACCAGATAGGTCGTGTCCCCTTCGTCGATTTCGCCGACCGGGACATTCTGATTCTCGGTGCGGAGAAGATTGATGATGCGATCGACCGGCAGGTCGAGCGCGCGCACTTTTTCCTTCGACAGGTCGACGTGGACCTGGCGGCGTAGCCCACCTTCGACGCTGACCGAGGCGACGCCCGGGACGCGCTCCAGCCGCGGTGAGAGATCATGCTCCGCCATCTCGCGCAGCGTGACGCGATCGAAATCCCCTTCGACCCCGACGCCCATGATTGGCTGGGCGTTGGCGTCGAACTTGAACATGACCGGCGCATCCGCTTCTTCCGGCAACCGGCCGCGCACACGATCCAGGCGATTACGCACGTCGTCGGCCGCTTCGTTCAGATCGGTGCCCCACGCGAAGTTGAGCGTGACGCGGCTCGAGCCTTCCTGCGATGTCGACTCCAGGCGCTCGAGACCCGCCACCGCGCTCATCGCCTGCTCGATCGGACGTGTGACCAGTTCCTCCATCTCGAGCGGACCGACGCCCGCATAGGCCACACGCACGGTGATGCTGGGATAGGTCACGTCAGGCATCAGGTCGACGGGCAGCCGCAGCAGCGAGATCGTGCCGAGCAGGATCACGATGCCCGAGAGCATGAACATCGTGACCGGGCGATGAATCGCGAGACGCGGAATGCTCATTGCCGTGTCCCTTTCTGTGCGCCGTTATCAGCTGTCGTCGGCGCGGCTGAACGACCGCTGTCGGACCCGGTGCTCGCAACGACGCGGTCGCCGTCTTTCAACGCGCCCGCGCCCGTGGTGATGACCCGTATGCCGTCGCCGATACCCGAGACGATCTCGACCGCATCTCCATCGCGAATCCCGATTTCCACTGGAACGAACTTCGCCGTCATGGTCTTTTCGCCTTCATTCGCCCCGCTGCTGCCGACGCTCTTCGCATCCGCCTGCGGCTTGGCGTCGCTCGCCGAGGACCGCTGACCATTACCGGTCGCGCCGCCGCTGCGGCCCTGCACGGTGAAGACGCCCGGCTTGCCATCGAGCCGGACAATCGCGTTGCTGGGAACACTGACGGCGTCACTTTTTGACGCAACCGTCAGCTGCACTCGCGCATACATGCCCGGCTTCAGCCTGAAGCCAGGGTTTGGCACCTCGATCTCCATTTCAGCCGTCCGCGTCGACGGGTCGAAAACGGGAGCGACCCGGCTGACGCGGCCTTTGAACGTTTCTCCCGGGAAGGCATCGACGTCGATGTCGGCATTCGTGCCGACCGACACACGCTTCATGTCCTTCTCGACGAGATTGGCCACCATGCGCACCGTCTTGATGTCGACGAGCGACGCGACCGGCACGTTCGGACTGACCGACGCTCCTGGATCGAGAAAGCGTTTCGCCACGAAGCCATCGACCGGCGACGTGATCGTGGTGTTGGCCAGGTTTATCTTCAGCTCCTCGAGACGCGCCTTCGACTGCTCGAACTGTGCTTTCGCCAGATCGAGTTGTGCGTCGGCGGCCTGATACCGAGCATCCGTGTCGTCGTATGACTGCTTCGGAAGAAGCTGCCGATCGAGCAGACTCTTGTTGCGCTGAAGGTTGGTCTCGGCCAGTTTCAGGTCAGCTTCGCGCTGGCGGATTGTCGCTTCGCCGACGCGATAGGCGGCTTCCGCCTGACGAACCTGTTCCTGGATTTCCCGATCCTCGACCTTCGCGATGAGCCCGCCGCGGCGCACTTGATCGCCGAGTTGCACATCGACGCTTTGCAGCCGGCCGTTGATCTTCGGCACGGCCTGCACGGTCGCGGCGCCTATCAGGTTGCCGACGATGAGTATGCGTTCGGACAGTGGAGCGCGCTTCGTCGTTGCAAATTCCACCGGCATCGGTGGACGTGCGGCGCCGCGGCCGCCTTGACGGCCGCCACCCGCCGCGACTGCCGGAGTCGCCGCATCGGTCGGGGTATCTCCCTCGCGGGTGAACGCCATGAACCCGGCGAGCGCCACCACCGCGAGGATTACACCGATAACTGTTTTACGCATTTGTGAATCCCTAATCGCTGATCACTAATCGCGAATCGCTAATCCTTGAATCACTAATCCTTGAATCACTAATCCTTGAATCGCGAATCGCTGAATCGTCGGAATTCGGATCCCGGAAACCGGATCCCGGAAACCGGATACCGGGTCACGCAATTACTGTCCGCCGCCGCCGGCCGCGGCGCCGCCGCCACCCGCGACCGCCGCGCCGACTCCGCGCGTGCCGACGCGCTGCACGGTTTCGAAGTTCACGATTGCCTTGCGGTAATTCAGGATGGCGCGCAGTTCCGCGTTCCGTGCGTCGGCGAAGTCGCGCTGTGCCTGAACGACTTCGTAGTTGGTTGCCATCCCGACATCCGCTTTGCTCTGCGCCGCTTCAAGCCGCTTCAAGGCGAGCTCGCGCGCCGCAACCGTCGCGCCCACGCTCTCGAGGTTGCTCTGCACGGTCAGGCCGGCGTTCATCACGTCGGTGGCGATCTGCAGTTCGAGCGCCTTCAGGTTCACTTCCGTCTGCTGCAGCGACAGCTTCGAGCGCGCGACCTGCGCTTCCTGCGCGCTGGCGCCGAGTGGGTAGGCGAAGGTAAGTCCGACGGTCCACACTGGTGCATCGAAGCCGGCGATGTTTCGCAGGGCATCGAAGTAGCCTGACGGGATGATGTTGCTCACCGGTCCGCCCGTAAGCGGATCGACCGCTCCGGTGCGCTGAAGGAACGGACCGCCGAGCCCGGAGAGACCATAGCTCCCGGTCAGGTTGAGCTGTGGGCGAGTTGCGTCAACCTGGTTTCTCAGGTTGATGTCGCTGATTTTCAGGTTGTTCTTCGACTGCTGCAGATCTGTGCGATCGGCAAGCGCGCGGGCAACCGCCGCCTCGATGTTGATCGGTTCCGGGGCCGTCGAGGGACGATCGACCGGGTTGATCGAAGCCGTCCACAGCGGATCTTCCGTGCCACTGACGATCAGTCGCTTGAGCACGAGCTCCGCGGTGCGGACCGTCGCCTGCGACTGCACCAGCGTGTTGCGCCGTGATGCCGCTTCGGCCTGGGCCGAGACGACGTCAATTGGAGCCAAGGTCCCGATTTCAACCCGGCTCTGATTGTCTTGCACGAGGCGGTTGGCGAGATCGAGAGAGTTCTGCGCCGCTTCAACCGCGCCGAGTGCGTAGACGAGATCCCAGTAGGCATTCCGCACGTTCGCCGCCGTGGTCGCAGATGTTGCGGTCAGCGTAATCTCGTCGTTACTTTGCGACAGGCGGTTTGTTTGCAGCGACGCGCGGGTCGCATCGATCTTGAAACCGCGCAACAGCGGCTGGGTCAGGTTTGCGGTGATCCCTGACTGGAACTGCGGGTTGCGGAGGTTGACCGAACTCTGAGCGGCCAACCGGCTGTTCGTCCAGGCGACGTTGTAGTTCCCGCCGCCCTTCCAGAGGTTCTGGGCGATGCCCGCCGACCACGCCTCCCGCGCGCTCGTCGTCGGCTCCGAGATCCCCTGGGTCGTCACCCGTGGCAAGTCAGTCGTGCTGTTGTTGCTGACCGATGAGGTCAGGTTCACACGGTAGTTCGCTTCGAGTCCGGCGATCGTGAAATCAGTCAGGCGAGGCGTGATCCGCGCCACCGCAATGTCGATGTTCTTGTCCATCGACTTCTGCACCGCTTCCTCGATGCCCAGGTCGACCACCGCACCCGGTGTCCGGAACGGCGCGCTGGTCTGCGGAACCGGTGCGAGTTTGGACCCTGTCGCAGGTTCTTGAACCTGTCCCTGTGCCTGGGCTTGCGCCATCAGCGCTCGAACGTGTTCGAGACTGGGTTCCTGTGCGACGGCGGGAAATGTGAACGCGAAAATGAAGCCGGCGGCGGCCAGCAAACGATCGGTCTTACTCACGACTAAAGCCTCCAGAAGTGTGTGCGAGCTAGCGAGATGGCCGCCTATCGGCGGCCGTTGGGATCATTCTTGCGTCGGTCAGCCTCGCGCTTCGCGAACATCGCGTCCAGCTTGGCGCGCTGTTCGGGCGTCAAAAGGCGGTGCATACGGTACAGCATCACGGTTCGCTTGCTGGTGAGACTGGCCCGCGCCTGTTCTGCCTGTCCGACTTGCCGGGCGACAACCGCACTATCCGCGGTGCCTTCCTTAATCAACTTCGCAACGGCGTCGTCGAGTTTGTCCAGTTCTTCCTTCGCCGCGCGCAGCGCGGGGACGGTTTCCTGGAAAATGTCGTCGATTTCTTTCGACTGCTTGTCTGAAATCCCGAGCTCTGCTCGAGTATCGGGCGCCTTCCACCACGGGAGGCGATGTTCGTCCTTACCTCGTCCATCGGCGCGTCCGTCCGACCCGCGCGTGTCGCCGCGGCTCACCCCCTGCTGATCGGGTTTAGGGGGGGTGGTCTGCTCGCAAAGCGAAGCGGCGGACAAGGGGCTCGCGCATACAAGCGCGGCTGCAAGAATCCAAGCTGTTCGGCTTGCCATACTCCGACTTTCTCCCGGGATGGGTTACGGCGTTTATTACGACCCGGTGAGGCATGCCGTTTACCGTCCATTGTGAACCACGATGCCCGGCGTGGCCCCTTTGTCACACTTAAATCACTGATTCGCTGAGAGATCTGCGATGGCCGCGTCCTTGCACGATCGCCACGTAGCCGGAAGGCCTGCGGACGGGAGACAAACGGCGTGCGCATCGCGATGTTGGCGTGGTTGACAGTGGCGTTACTTCTGGTGGGGTTCAGCGTCGGCCGCGCGTTCGATCGGGACGAAACCTCACTGACGGTACAGGTGTCTTCAGCCGATCATGAGCAGGAAGAAGGGTATTTCACGCTGGGGGAAAATGCCACCGTTGTCGTGAAGCCAGGCAGCGAACTGTTCCGGTTTCTCACGCGGCAGCGGGGTCACAAAATAAAGGTCGTCTTTCAGGAGTCGACCGGGCCGGAACTGTCACGGATTGAGCGGTAGCTTCGCAGTCGTCACCGGTACCCGGGATGCGGGATCCGGACAACGGATCCCGATCTATTCGCAGAACCGTTCCAACTTCCGAATCACTTCTCCAACAATATTGTTCGGCGTCGACGCCCCGGCGGTCAGCCCGACGCTGACCGACCCCGAAGGGGGCAGCCATCCCCGCGCAATTGCCTCAATGCCACTCGTGGTCGAGGGAGCCCCCACAGGCCGATGGCGAACTTCCTGGGCCGACAGCATGCAGTCCGGGTCGGCAATGTGATAGGTGCGAACCTTCGCGGCGCAAATCCTCGCGAGGTTGCACGTGTTGCTGCTGTTATAGCCGCCAACGACAAGCATCAGGTCGAGCCGTTCCTGCTCGAGTAGAGCGATGACGGCGTCCTGGCGTTCCTGCGTGGCACTGCAGATGGTGTCAAACGCGCGAAAGCGCGACGCCAGCTCGTTGTCGCCATATCGATCGCGCGCTGCGGCGCGAAACATCTCGCCAATCTCGAGCGATTCCGACATCAGCATCGTGGTCTGATTGGCGCAGCCGAAGCGCTGCAGATCGACATCAGGATCGAATCCCGGCGATACTGCGCCTTCGAACTGCTGCAAGAACGCTTCACGATCACCGCCGCGCCGAATGTAATCGCAGACGATACCCGCTTCAGCACGGTCGAGAACGACGAGATAGCGGCCCTGCGGATACTTGAGAGCCTGCGACGCGGTCGCACGCGTTTCTTCGTGTTTGACCTTGCCGTGGATGATTGAGGTGAAACCGTCACGCGCGTATCGAACGACATTCTTCCAGACGTTCAGCACGGAGCCGCACGTCGTGTCCACCAGCGTGCAGCCCTGGCCCGACAAGCGTGCCATCTCCGAGACGGTCACGCCAAAGGCAGGAAGAATCACGACGTCGTCGGGGCCAAGCTGCTCCGCGCGCTCGCCGGGATCTGAGAGAAACCGGATCCCTTCGCTCCGAAGCCGGTCGTTGACGTGCGGGTTGTGAATGATTTCGCCGGTGAGAAAAACGTTTCGGCCGGGGAAGCGTCGCCGCGCCTGATAGGCATAGTCGACCGCACGATCGACTCCGTAGCAGAACCCGAATTCGTGAGCCAGATGGACCAGGAGGCGGCCGCTGGAGTACTTGAAGTCGCTTGCGCGGACGCGATCGACGAGCGCGCTGTCGTACGCCGCCGCGAGTTCTCCCGCGACAGCATCCTTCATGTCGAGGCCCTTGCGGAAAATCAAGGGCTGGGGAGAACTCACCGGGTCTTACCTGGGCAGTTCGCTCGCACGCGGTGTGAAGGCGTCCAGCGCACGAAGCTCGGGAACAGCCGCGCGCGAAAGCGAGGCGTCAAGGTCGGAGAGAAATGCCTCGTCGCGAGTGACGTTGACAGGCTGCATGCGTGGATCGACTCCGCGTGCCATCGTGGTCGGGGCGACGCGCGCCTCGGTCGTGGCTCGCGACAACGAATGACGGAGATCCATCAATTGGCCGACGCCGACTCCGACGATGAGTCCTGCCGCCGCCGCCGCGGCGATCCACCGCGACGCATGCGACGTCCGCGAGGTCAACGGCTGCGCAAATCGCGGGAATGCGATCACGCGCGCCGGGCGCTCGGCCGCTTCAAGACGGCGGAAAATCTGCGCGTGCTGCGCTGCCAGTCGCTCGGGAGGGAAGTTCTCGTGGGCTTCAGTTGTGGCGTCGAGGCGAAGCGTTTCGAGCCAGGAGGCCAACTCGGCGTATCGCGCGCGGCAGGGAGAGCAGCTCTCCAGGTGCGCGTGCGACTGGCGCACGCCGGTCGCCGATGCATCGGTCCAGATCGCGGTGAGCCCGGCGTCGTCCAGGTGTGCGGTGAGCCTCAGTCGATTAAGAATGGACACGGCGTTTCTCCACCTTCGTTTCGGCCGCGTGACCTTCGCCCAATAACGTGCGCAGCTTCCGTATCGCTCTAAAAAGATGCACGCGAACCGTCGACTCGTTCAACCCGGTCACAACACTGACTTCGCGCGACGTGCATCCTTCGTAATGGCTCAACATGAACACCGACAGCTGCCGTTCGGGAAGCTTTGCCAGCGCCCGAGCGAGGCGTTCACGGCGTTCGCGAGCGAGTAACTGATCTTCCGGGGACGGATCGTTTCCTGCGACGCGCTCTCCGAAATCACGTTCTCCGGCCGGTCCGTCCGGCATCGGCGCGATCCACCGCTCGCGGCGGGTGCGCGCCTTGATCCGGTCCAGGCATCCATTAATCAGGATGCGCGTGAACCAGACCTCAAACGGGAGCTCTTCGCGGAAGGATGAAAGATGCGAGTATGCCTTGACGAAGGCATCCTGCACGGCTTCGTCGGCCTCGGCAACATCGCGCATGTAATGAAACGCGATGCGCGATGCACGTCGCTGGTGCCTGCCCACCAACTCGGCGTACCGCTCGCGCGCCTCGGCGTGCCGTCCCCCGGCCTGGAGAGCCTTGACCGCCGAGGCAGCACTGCTGTCTGCTTCGCGGCCTGTAAAGCCCGCCGCCTGAGCTCCTGTCATGAAATACGCCTCGATCGCCGCAACGTTTACTGGCGACGCAGGATCGGCCCGAAAACGCGCTCGAATCCAGCTCCATTATAACGATTTAAGGGCGCTCGCTAGTGTCGGCCGCTCGCGGAAGGTCAACGGTTGGCCCGAAGCGTAATTAGGCGAGTTCCAGGGAAGTACTGCTGAAGCACGGCGGGCAATTTGGCCCCGGCGCGAATGCGCGCCAGCGCACCAGCCTGACACAGACCAACCCCATGGCCGAAGCCCCGTCCGTCGAAGACATAGGTCGCGCCTGTGCGCCGAATGTCGAACCAGGTACTTTTAATTGCGCGCCCGCCAAAGCTCTGCGAAAGCACTTCGCGGAATTCTTCACCGCGGACGATCCGTTCTTGAGAACCGTGAATCGCAATTCGCTCTGCACGGCCGGCGCCGTCGCGCTCGAGCACCTGGATTCCTCGAAGTGATGCGCCGACTCTCGTCCGCGGATCCTTGTTCAAGGCGGCAAGCATTGCCGTCTCGGTGGTTTCATATCGCCACGTGGCATGGGCGCTGGCCGCCGGTCCATCATCCTCGATTGAAAGAAGGTACGGCTGGCCAACGCCGGCCCACACATCGTCGGCCCTGCTCGTCCGCCCACCGCAGTCAGCGTGAAAAAGAGCGTCCGCCGGGCGATCCCGAAACCACAAGACTGTGGCAGTCGTCCGCCGCACTGCCTCGGCCGACTGCGCGGCCCACCTCGACGTAGTCAGACGCGACGGCTCGAACAGTTGACAATGGGTTGTGGCGCACACGTCGAACCCTTCCGACCCATGCCGGTTGAGATGCGCAAGCGCATACGTGCGTCCAATGACCGCCTGTACCTCGAGCATGCGTTCGACCATCGCGGGATCGCCGTTGGGTGGAGCGAACTCCGACAGAATCGCAGCCTGCACGTAGGTCTCGAATGGAACTTTACGGATCGTGACCCGGTTGCCCTCCCTCACGCCGACGCGGATCGACGCAGGTTCCGGTGCTCGCGCCGACGGCAGGGTCGCGCGCGTCGCGGGCGCCGAGCAGCTCGCGGAAAGCACTGTCGCAACCAGAAGGAATTGCCCCCGATGCATCACAGGATTTATCGGTGTGACGCCGATATAAACTTAGCGCGGCGCATCTGCCGCTACTTAAGCCAATTGCTGAGTTCTGATGGCGCGCATTCTCATTATTGACGACGACGCGGCGGTGCGAGAGAGCATCGAGCGGATGTTGCGTTCTGCTGGATACACGGTTCGTTCAGTGGGCAGCGGCGAAGAGGGCTTCGCGCTGGCGCGGGGTGGCGCGTTCGACGTCATTCTGTCCGACATGCGCATGCCCGGTCTGTCCGGTATCGACGTGTTGCGCAAGCTTCGGGAAAACCGCGTCGACTCCGTCTTCATGATCATGACCGGGTTTGGCACGATCGATACGGCGGTTGAAGCGATGCAACTGGGCGCCGTCGACTTCGTGCAGAAGCCGTTTTTCCGAGATGAGTTGTTGATGCGTGTGCGGGCGGCGGCGGATCGGCGTCAGCTCGCGCGCCAAGTCGACCTCTTGGAGCGGCATATTCGCGCCGGCGAACCGCTGGACGATCTCATCGGGCAGAGTGCGCCGATGCAGCAGGTCAAAGCGCTGATCCGGCGCGCCGCGCCGGCCGTTGGCACCGTCCTCATCACCGGCGAGACTGGAACGGGAAAGGAACTTGCGGCGCGCGCAATCCATGCCGCCAGTTCGCGCGCGGCCGGCCCGTTCGTCGCGTTCAACTGCGCCGCGCTGACCGAGTCGCTGCTCGAGAACGAGTTGTTCGGCCACGGCAGGGGGGCCTTCACCGGCGCCGAAGGGCCGCGTGCCGGGCTGATCGAGCACGCGTCAGGCGGCACTCTCTTTCTCGATGAAGTCGGGACGATGTCGACCACATTGCAAGCGAAGTTGCTGCGCGCGGTCGAGGCCGGAGAAGTCCGCCGGATTGGTGAGAACGATCCGCGAACCGTCGACGTGCGGTTCGTCGCCGCCACCAACATCGATCTCAAAGCGGCTGTGGATGCCGGCGACTTCCGCAGCGATCTCTATTACCGCCTGAACGTCCACCGTATTCACATGCCCCCCCTGCGAGATCGCTCGAGTGATTTGCGGCTGCTCGTCGATCATTTCATCGGCAAGTACGGACCAACCAGTGGCATCGAGCGATGCGGGGACGCCGCATGGGCGCTGCTGGCGGCGTATTCATTTCCAGGAAACGTCCGGCAACTGGAGCACATCATTCAACGCGCGGTTGCAATCGCACGCGGTCCGGAGCTGGGTGCCGATGATCTGCCAGAGGAAGTCACCGCCACGCCAGAACCGCCGGCGGCACGAGAAAGCACTGTTGCCGCCGCGCGCGAGCGCGCCGATCGAGAAACCATCGTGGCGACGCTCGCCCGGAACGCCGGCGAGATTGGCGCCGCCGCGCGTGAGTTGCAGATTAGTCGCACGACGATGTGGCGGTTGATGAAGAAGTACGGCATCCCGAGTCCGTAGGAAGCCGCACACGCCCGCTCCCTCACCCAGCAGCCAACAGCCAACAGCGAAGACGTTTCATTCGTGAAACGCGGCGATGTTTCACTGCTGAAACGGTCTACGCGTTCCTCGCCGTCAGTCACTCCCTCAATCACCCGAAATCGCCGTTCCTGCACGCTATTGCATGCCGCGCACGGCGTGAGCGCCACGGCGTGAGTCTTGCCAGATGAGGCGCGCAGTCTGCGCGCACCGCCCGCGCGCGATGGCCCCGGGGGAACACGTTCATGCCTATTCGTCCGGTCTCGCTTCTGATCGTCGACAACGACGATCCGGTAACGCGACGTGTCGATGCGGCGGCGATGGCGCGTGGGTATCGCGTGGACCACGCGACGTCTCTCGCCAACGCGGATACAGCGTTGACGAGGGGAGCGTTCGATGTGGCGCTCGTCGATCTGAGCCTAGGCGGCGATTCTGGATTCGACGTGATCCGGCGAATCAAGGAGCAGACGCCCGACACCGAAATCGTGGCGGTGTCGGCGGACGGTGCACTTGCGTCCGCAATCCACACATCCGAATTGTCCGCGTTCGCTTTCGTACAAAAGCCCTTTGATGTCGATCAGCTGTTTGCCACGGTCGACCGTGCCGTCGAACGGCGGCAGATGAACCTTGATAACCGTCGACTGGTGTGGGAACTGCAGACCATCAACCAGATCACTGACGGTATTGCGAGATCGTTGGAGTTGGATGATGTCCTTGCCGGCGCGCTGCAATGCACGGTGCGTGCGCTCGGCGTGTTTGGCGGGTTGATCCGGCTGAAGGAAGAGGCGGACGGCCTGTTCAACGAGAAGGCGTTTATCGGACCGCCGTCCATGCGCGAGACGTGGACACGGCTCAAGGACAAAGGACTTCCGCCGAGCGAACGCGTGATCCGGACGCGCACCCCGCTCATCGTCGAGGACGTCCGCACATTGCTGCCGAGCGACGAGAGCCTGGCGGTTCCCGCATTGAGCACGTTGACGGTCCCGCTTCTCGCCGGCGACGAACTGCTTGGCACGATGACCGTTGCCGCCGAGGGTCCGGGCCGGTTCGAACTGGCGGACCAGCGGCTCCTCGGTGTCATCGCCGGACAAATCGGTGTCGCGGTCCAGAACGCGCGTCTGCATGATTTTGTCCGCCGCGGCAAGCGCGACTGGGAACAAACGTTCGACGCGATTGCTGACCCAATCGCCGTGTTCGACAGCACTGGTGCGCTGCTACGCGGCAACAAGGCGCTGGCGGCCCACCTCTCGCGTGATGTCACGACGTTGCGCGGCGCGACATGCCAGGACGTCGGGTTTTGTAACGGGGCCGGTGCCGCGTGTGTCATCACGCAGGCCGTCGCGCAGGACGCGAGTCAGAGTGAAGTCACGCTGGCCGACGGCCAAATCTTCAGCGTCACGACCTTCCCAGTCGTCGATGGACGCAATGGCGCCTCGGTCGTCCAGGTGGCGAAAAACGTCACCGAGGACATCCGCGGCAAGCGTCGTCTGCAGCAGATGAGCGATGAGCTGGCGCTCGCCAACGCGCGATCGATAGCCGCACTCGATCGCTTGAAATCGACCCAGGCGCAACTCCTTCAAGCCGAGAAGCTGTCGGCGATCGGGCAGCTGGTCGCCGGCGTTGCGCACGAACTGAACAACCCGCTGACGAGCGTCATCGGATACGCCCAGCTGCTCGAGGAGGAACTCGACCCTGCGGATGCGACCGGGGCCGGCGCGCAGCTCGCTCAAGACTTGCATCGGATCGCGCAGGAGTCGGAGCGCGCGGCAAAGATCGTCCGCAATCTGCTTGCGTTCGCGCGGCGTCAGACCGCCGAACGCGCACCGCAAGATGTGTCGGATCTCTTCAGCCGCGTGATCGCGCTCCGTTCCTACGAGCTGCGCTTGAATGGCATTGACCTGGTCACCGAGTTTCAGCCGGCGCTGCCGTCGGTTGTGGCCGACGGAAGTCAACTGCAGCAGGCGCTCCTGAATCTGGTCCTCAACGCCGAGCAAGCGATGCGCGGCCGTCCGAGCAAGCGGCTGCACGTCGGCGCGCGTTTCGACGAGAACGCCGGCGCGGTCGAACTGTTCGTGAAGGACACCGGACATGGCATCGATCGCGCGAACCTGTCGCGGATTTTCGATCCGTTCTTCACGACTCGTGATGTGGGTGAGGGCACCGGTCTCGGCCTGAGCATCTGCTACGGGATCATTCGCGATCACGGCGGACAAATCACGGTGGAGAGCATCGTCAATACCGGCACGACCTTCTCTGTCCTGTTGCCGGCGCGAGTGGACGACGTCGCGGCCGGCGAGCCGGTGCTGATCGCACACGCTGATCAAGGTGAACGGGATTACCTCGCCGCCGCACTGAACGGCTGGGGAACCCGGATCATCACCGCGGCGACGAGCCGTGAGGCGATCGACATCTACAGCCAACGTCCTTTACAGGCTGCGTTCGTCGAACGCGGTGTCGTCGCTGCCGATCTGCCCGCCTGGCAATCAGCCTGCGAAGAACGTGGAATTCCACTGGTGCTCGTGTCGATGTCGGCCGACGACGGCGAGGTGGAGCGATTCGGACGGGAATACGCAGGCGCCGTGCTCTCGCCGCCATTTCAACTGCGGGCGATTCGATCCGCGGTTCGCGTGATTACCAAGGAGTGTGTATGACGGCTCACCCGCCGGTGCTCATCGTCGTCGACGACGAGCCGGGAATTCTCGAAATCGTCGAGCGGTTAGCCCGACGTAGCGCCTTCGAAGTGGTGGCGTGTGGCGGCGGCATGCAGGCCCTCGCCGAGTTGAGCACGAGACATGCGGACGTTGCACTCGTGGATTTGAAGATGCCCGATCTCGGCGGCATCGACGTCATTCGCGCGATACGCGACATGGATCCGCGCTGCCAGACCGTGCTGATGACCGGGTTCGCCACCGTCGAGAGCGCGGTGGAAGCGGTCAAGCTCGGCGCGCTGGACTATCTCAGCAAGCCCCTGGACCTTCCCAGGCTCGAACGGCTGCTCACAGATGTTCGCGACGACATCGAACGCCGCCGTGGCGTGCTCGCCATGGAAAGCGAACTGGCACGGCGGCTCGAATTCTGCGGCATGGTCGGTCGCTCCCCGGTCATGCAGGAGCTCTTCGGAACACTGCGCCGGCTCGCACCACATGTCCGGAGTGCGCTGGTCACGGGCGAGACCGGCACGGGAAAAGAACTGGTCGCGCGTGCGCTGCACCGAACTGGTCCGCGCGCCGACAAGCGCTTCGTGACGGTGAACTGTTCGGCGGTCGTCGAATCACTATTCGACAGCGAAGTGTTCGGACACATGCGCGGAGCCGTCACCGGTGCAATCGAAGACAGGCCGGGACTCTTTGAAATCGCTGATGGCGGCACTCTATTCCTGGACGAAGTCGGAGAGCTTCCGCTGTCGCTTCAGTCGAAGCTGTTGCGCGTCCTGGAAACGGGCGAGATCACCCGGGTCGGGTCGCTCGAACCACGTCATGTCGATCTGCACGTCATCGCGGCGAGCAATCGGGATCTGCGCGGAGAAGTCGGCGCCGGCCGATTCCGCAGCGATCTCTACTACCGGCTGAACGTCGTCGAGATCAAGGTCCCGCCGCTTCGCGAGCGCCGAGCCGACATTCCGTATCTCACCGCCGCATTCGTTCGCGAAACGAGCGAACGACTTCAGAAGTCGGTTGCGGGATTGACCGCGGCGGGGGAGCGGCTGCTGGCCTCGGGCGCGTGGGAGGGGAATGTCCGCGAATTGCGCAACGTCATCGAACGCGCGTGCATTCTCGTCGATGGCGAAATGATCTCGGAGCGTGAGCTCGCGGTGAGCATGCCACCCGCCACCGGGCGCGGTCACATCGGCGTCGATGCTGCGAACGACATGTCCGAGAAGGACCTGCTGGCGACGGTGGAACGCGATCACATTCAACGCGCGCTGGTGCGAGCCGGGGGCAACAAGAAGGCAGCCGCGAAGATGCTCGGGTTGAGCCGGCGCGCGCTCTACCGACGGCTCGAACGTCTCGATCTGTCCGACACGATTACGCGGCGCCGCGACAGCACGGTGATGGTCGAGGCATGATGCCGCCGGGGGTACTTCCGATGACAACGCGCAAACATCCAGGGGCAGCGATTTCCAATCGCGCGGCGCACGCGCCCAGCATTCTGATTGTCGACGACGAAAACAGCGTGCGGACCCTGATGGCGCGCTGGTTGGAGGCCGGGGGATTTCGCGTGACGACGGCCGGCAGCGCTGAAGAGGCACTCGGCCGACTCCATGAGTCACCGCCTGCCGTGGCGCTGTGCGATATTCGCATGCCTGGACACGACGGCGTCTGGCTCGCGGAACGGATCAGGCAGGAGTATCCCGAGACGGCCGTGATCATGGCCACCGGTGTCCAGGATGTCGGCCCGGCGGTTCAAGCCCTGCGCCAGGGAGTTATCGATTATCTGACGAAGCCGTTCGGTCGCGACCGATTACGCGAGGCGGTCACGCGCGGGCTCGAATGGCACGAAGCGGCATGGGACGCACGGCGATGGCGCGAGTCGCTCGAGGAGGAAATGAGCATTCGCCGCGCGCGCCTGAGCGACGCGATTGCGGGCCTGCGTGTCGACAGCGATGACATGGTCGATTCGATGTTCGCCATGCTGACGCTCGGCGACCGCGAGATGTACGAACACGGCTACCGCGTGTCGGCATTGGCGGTGAGCGTCGCCCGGATTCTCGGCTTGCCCGCTGAGGCCCTCACGACGATCGAACACGGAGCGCTCCTGCACGATATCGGCAAGCTGGCGGTGCCCGAAGCCGTTCTGCGTAAACCGGCACCCCTGACGGTTGAGGAAACGTTGCTGGTCCGGCGGCATCCGGCAATCGCCAGCGACCTTGTCGCGAGCGTGCCGTTCCTGCACGCGACCGTGCCAATCGTGCGTGAGGCACACGAGCGAATGGACGGTCTGGGATATCCGCAGGGAATTCACGCCGCGGAAGTCTCGATCGGCGCGCGCATCGTCTCGGTCGCCGACGCGTACGACACGATGACGCGTCCACGCGTCTTTCGCGACGCGATGACGCCACCCGAAGCACTCCTCGAGCTCGAACGTTGCAGCGGCACGCAGTTCGACCCGCTCGTCGTCGAGGCGTTTGGAAGAGTGATAAGAATTGCTGATTGCTGATTGATGATTGCCGATTTGGTTGATTGGCGATTGGCGATTGAGATTGGTGATTGACGATTGAGATTGGTGATTGACGATGGGTCATTGCCGATTACAATCAGCAATCGACAATCTCACTCGTCAATCGACAATCAAACAACTCGGCAATCGCCAGTCCGAACTCCGCAATGCCTTTTGAACCTGTCATCGGTCTCGAGATTCATACTCAGCTCCAGACCGAGACCAAACTGTTCTGTGGTTGCAGCACGCGGTTCGGTGCGCCGGCGAATGTGAATACGTGTCCGGTATGTCTCGGATTGCCAGGCGCGCTGCCCGTGCTGAATCGCCGGGCCGTGGAGCTGGCGATCAAGGCAGCACTGGCGCTGGGATGTACGGTGCAGGAAACGTCGATCTTCGCGCGGAAGAACTACTTCTATCCCGACCTGCCAAAGGGGTATCAGATCTCGCAGTACGATCGCCCTCTGGCGACCGAAGGTGCGCTGGAATTCGACATTCGCGGTCAGGCGCGCCGCGTCGGCATCATCCGGGTTCATCTTGAAGAGGACGCCGGAAAGTCGCTCCACGAAGGGCTGCCGGACTCGGATCGGATGACCTCGCTCGACTTCAATCGCAGCGGTGTGCCGCTCATCGAAATCGTGAGTCAACCCGACGTGCGGTCTGCTGCCGAGGCGAGCGAATATTTCAGCCGGATGCGCGCGATTCTCGTGGCTGCCGGTGTCACCGACGGCAACATGGAAGAAGGCAGCCTGCGCTGCGACGCCAACGTGTCGGTGCGGCGTCCTGGCGAGCCGTTCGGCGTCAAAACAGAACTCAAGAACCTGAACTCCTTCCGACACGTCCAGCGCGCGCTCGAGCACGAGATCGATCGACAGATCGCAGTGCTCGAGAGCGGCGGCGCGGTCGAACATGAAACGCGCCTCTGGGACGTCGAGTCTGGACGCACGTTCTCGATGCGGAGCAAGGAAGAAGCGCACGACTACCGTTATTTCCCCGAACCGGATCTGCCGCCCCTCCGGATTGAATCCGCCGCCATCGACGAAATGAAGCGCACGCTTCCAGAACTTCCCGATGCGCGGCGACGCCGATTCATGGCGCAGTATGCGCTGCCCGAATACGACGCGTCGCTGCTCACGCAATCGCACACGCTCGCCGCGTACTTCGAGGCCACCGCCGCCGCGGCAGGGAACGCGAAAGCAGCCAGCAATTGGATCATGGGAGACGTCACCCGCAAGATGAACGAGCAAGGTATTCGCATCGAGCAGGTGCCGCTGACGCCGGAAGCACTCGCGGGCTTGATTCGGCTCGTCGACTCGGGCACTATCAGCGGGCCAACAGCCAAAGAAGTCTTTGAGAAGATGTACGCGTCGGGTCGACCGGCTCAGGCGATTGTCGAGGCCGAGGGGCTGGCGCGGATCGACGACGAGAGCGCCGTGCAGGCCGCTGTGAGTAAAGTTCTAGCCGCGCACAGCGATGCCGTGAAGCAGTATCGCGCTGGCAAAAAGCAGACGTATGGATTCCTGGTTGGGCAGGTCATCAAATCCATGGGCGGAAAAGCGAATCCGGAACTGGTGAACAAACTCGTGCGCCGCGAGCTCGACAAGGACCGCACGTGATCGAGGCGTATCACGTCTCGAAGACGTATGCGCGCGGCGTTTACGCGTTGCGCGATCTGTCACTCCGCGTTGAAAAAGGCGATTTCGTCTTCCTCACGGGACCCAGTGGAGCAGGGAAGTCGACGCTGCTTCGTCTCCTGTTGAGGCAGGACGTGCCGACGGAAGGCCAGCTCATGGTCGGTGGGCGCAACCTATCCACGCTGACACCCCGTCAGGTCCAGAGTTATCGCCGCTCGCTCGGCTTTGTTTTTCAGGACTTCAAACTTCTGCCGGCGAAAACCGTGCTCGAGAACGTGTCGTTCGTGCCGCGCGTGCTCGGGATGGCGGAATCGCAGCAGCAGCGGCGCACGTTCCAGGTACTGAAGTGGGTCGGCCTGCAACACCGGATGAACGCTTATCCGTTGGAGCTGTCCGGCGGTGAACAGCAGCGCATCGCGATCGCGCGGGCGCTCGTCAACGATCCCGCGATCATTCTTGCCGATGAACCGACGGGCAACCTCGATCCCGATCTCTCGCTCGAGATCATGAACCTCTTTCGCGAAATCAACGCGCGAGGAACGACGGTCGTGGTGGCCACGCACGACCGCGAACTGATTCGTCGCGTCGGCCGGCGTGCGGTGACGCTCGATCACGGCAACATCGTGGAACTCGTGTAGCCACGGATTAACACGGATTAACACGGATTAACACGGATTAAACACGGAACCATCGGCATGCGCGCGTTCAACTATTTCGTGTCCGAGGCGGCGGCAAGCTTGTGGCGGGGCCGCAAGGCGGCGATCCTTTCGATCCTCACAATCGCCGGCGGATTGTTCGTGCTCGGGTTCTTTCTTGTCCTGAACGCAAATCTGCAGCGACTGGTCGGGCGGTGGACGGAGTCGGCCGAACTCTCCGTCTACTTGAAAGACGACGCGACGCAGGATCAACTGAAAACGGTCGACGATCTGATCGCCGGGAGCGGTCTTGCGGCCGAGCGCCAGTACATCTCGAAGAGCCAGGCAATCGCGCGCTTCAAACAGGACTTTCCAGATCTTGCCGGGGCGACCAGTCGGCTGGAAAGCAATCCCTTCCCGGCGTCGTTCGAAATCCGTCTCAAGCCTGAAGTCCGCGACGCGGGTGGGGCTCTCGACAATCTGTCGATGACCTTGGCGGGACTGCAAGGCGTGGCCGACGTGCGCTACGATCGGCGGTGGCTCACGCGCCTGAATTCTCTCGTTCGAGTGCTGCGTTCGCTGGGCCTCGGAATCATCCTCCTTCTTGGGTTCGCCTCCGCACTGACGGTCGCGAGCGTCGTCCGCCTGGCGGCAACGGCGCGGGAAGACGAAATTGAAATCATGACCCTTGTGGGGGCGCCCCTCGGTTACGTGCGCGGGCCCTTTATTGTCGAAGGCGTGTTGCAAGGTGGTGTCGGCGCCCTGGTTGCGATGGCGCTGCTGTGGCTGGCCTTTGCGGCGGCAAACGCCCGGTTTGGTCCGGCGGCCGCGCAGGCAGTCGGGCTCGGCGGGATTACATTTTTGCCATGGTTTCTGAGCCTCCTGATTGTCCTGGGCGGGATGCTGCTCGGATGCCTTGGGGGGGTGGTTGTCGCGCGCGGCGTTCGCGGACGGTAGGCATCCAGTTTTCTTACGGTCGCGTTTGACAGCCGCCAGAGCTCCGCTCTACACTGGATTTACCCTTCACATGCCGCACGCGAGGAGTCGCATGGCACGCGTCGTCAGCCCAGATCGGGTTTTGAGCGCCCCTGTCAGTATTGCTTCCGACTTCTATCGTCAGGAATTCATTCGACACCGCGAATGTCTCAAGCAGCAGCGCGAATACTTTTCCGAGCGCGCGATCACCGAAGCCGATCACGCCTTAGCACTTGTGCTTGGACATCTCGACCAGCTCTGTGCGAAGGATGATGCGGCCCAGGTCATGGGCCAATTGCTTCGAAAGTTCAATGCCGTGACCGGCCTCTCCAGCTGGTCGGATCCCAGCAAGCTTCACTGACCGATTCCCTCCCCACATTACGCGCTGATCTCGATCAGATTCTTCGTGCCGGCGTCACGAGCGTCGATCCATTCCGTCTTGTTCGTCACGCGTTAGCTCGCGGTATCGCCGATCGTTTGGCGAATGGCGATGTCACTGTCATTGCGGCGGGGAAAGCGGCGTGGCTGATGGCGGCCGCGCTCGACTGGCGCAATGGCAGCGCCGCCACTGGAATCGTCGCCGGTCCGAAGATGACGTCGTTCAACATTCCGGAGTCATTCGAATGGTTCGATGCTGCGCATCCATCGCCGAATGCGAAGAGCGAAGCGGCAGGGCGACGTGCGTTGTCGCTGGCATCTGAATCGCAGGGACGCGGCTCGTTACTCGTGCTGCTGTCCGGCGGCGCGTCGTCGATGCTGGCGGTTCCCGCCGATGGGTTGTCGCTGCCAGACAAGATGGTGACCGCGCGCGCGCTGATGAATGCCGGCGCCGCCATCGCGGAACTCAATTGCGTGCGGAAGCATTTGTCGCAGATTAAGGGTGGAAGACTGGCGGCCGCTGCAGCAGGTCGCACGGTCACGCTCGCGATCTCCGACGTCCATGGTCCGATCGCGGACGATCCGGCGGTGATCGGCTCGGGGCCAACAGTTGGCGATCCAACAACCTACGCTGACGCGCTCGAAATCGTGCAGCAGATGGGCGTTAAAGATTCGCTGCCGGCGAGTGTGCTCGCTCATCTGGAGCGCGGCGTCGATGAATCGCCGAAACCCGGCGACGCGCGACTTCGCGATTCCTATTACGAAGTGATTGGCAATCGGCAACTCGCCATGGACGGAGCTGTGCGGCAGGCCTCTACGCTTGGCTATGACGTCCACGTCGTCAGCGATGCGACGCGCGGCGAAGCGCGAGAAGCCGGGGACCGATTCGCCGCGGGCGCGCTTGCGGCGCGGAAGGAGAGGCGCACGTGCGTCATTGCGTCGGGCGAAACGACGGTCCGGGTTCGCGGGAGTGGACGTGGAGGCCGGAACCAGGAGTTCGCGCTCGGCGCGCTACCTGCAATTGACCATGCCGCGCGTGATTCGACGATCGCATTGGCGAGCGCTGGAACGGACGGCATTGACGGTCCAACTGATGCTGCCGGCGCAGTAGTCGATACGACGACGACCGCACGGGCCAGGCGGGTGGGTGTCAGGGCCCAAGCCGCGCTGGATGACAATGCTGCGTATGGCTTCTTCGCGCCTCTTGGAGATCTCATCCTTTGGGGGCCTACGGGCACGAACGTCGGTGATCTCCACGTCCTGCTCGTGCAAGCCTGATTGGCACTAGAATCAGCGCCATGGCGATGTCACGCGGCAAACTGTTTCTCAGCGTCGTTATCGCGTTGATCGTATGTTTCGGGGTCGGCTTCGGCTACGGCCGATCCGGGCGTGGCGAGCTGCAAACCGCGGTCGACGACGTGAAGCAGCAGCTCGACCTCGCTGAAGCGCGGGGCGAAATCCTGGATGGACGCGTCAGTCTTTATAACAATAATTTCGGCGATGCGAGCCGCCACTTCGAAACCGCCAAAGCGCCGCTTGAACGCGTGAAGCAACGCTATCAGGACAACAGCAAGCGAGAGTCGGTCGCGAGCATCGATACTGCGACGACGCTGATTGACGAGGCGCAGAAGATGGCTGGCAAGCTGGACCCTGCTGCACACAACAAGGCCGGTCAGGCGCTTGAAGCCCTCAAGGCTGCGGCGAAGTGATTCTTACATTCCGCCCTTGGACGCCGGTGGAAGAAAGAGCGGTTCAATTACAATCGGCCGCGCCGAAAGCGGGATGATCGTGAGAGGCGGGACAACGATCTCTCGCTTGCCAAGGTCGATCGTCGCGGCTGACACGTCGTTGCGGCGATTTCCAAACACATCTGTCACTCGCGGCATGCGGATCCGTTCTCGAGTGATTTCCGCCGCGGGCCTCGCTGCCGGACCGGCAGCCACTTCCGTCGGAACCACGCGCTCAATGGTGGGCGCAGGGGCAGGGGTCGCCATGACTGGCGCCTTTGGTGGTGTCGGCGGGTCGACACGATCGCGCATCAAAGTGATCGACGCCAGAAGAACCACAAGCGCCATCACAGCGACTGCGTATCGCGGCACCAGGTAGCTGCGACGCTCGTTGGAATCGTTCAGCCGCGTCAGCACGCGCCGCCGCAGTCCCGGCGGCGGATCGACCTGCATCATCTCGCGGACGGCGCGATCGATCGCACGATCGATCCGCGCCTCACGGGCGGCACTCCAGGAGAATTCGTTATTCATAGGCGTATCCGAGCGCGGCCAGTTTTTTCTTCAGCACGCGGCGGGCCTCCGAGACGCGCCATTTGATGGTTCCGAGGGGCGCTCCAAGGATGTGACTGATTTCTTCGTAGGTATGCTCACCGGTTCCGGCAAGCAGCAGCGCATCGCGCAGCTTTCTCGGCAACGTTCCGATCAAGCGCGTGACGTTGTGCTGCAGCTCTTCATCGACGAACGTCTCTTCCTGCGAACGGTTCGAGGTGGCAACGCGTTCCATGTGATCAAACGAGTCCTCTCCTGTTTCCAGGCGCGACGGCGTCACCGCAAGGCGAAGCCATCGCGAGATGCTCTTGCGCCGATCGATTGCTTTACGCCAGGTAATGGACAGAAGCCAGGTGCGGAACTGGGCATCTCCCCGGAAGGTTCCGAGTTTCCGATACGCGGCGACGAACGCTTCCTGCGCGACGTCGTCGGCCTCGGCCGGAGAACGTACACACGCGAGGGCCGCGCGAAAGACGGCGCGTCGATTCCGTTCGACCAGTTCGCCGAACGCCTCGACATCGCCCGCCTGGGCGAGGCGCACGAGGTCCAGATCGGTGGCCGCAGAGGGCTCGGTTCCTGTCACACAGTCTGTAGACTGATCCACGTTCGGTCCGGTTGGAAATTCACGTAAAAGGTGGCTGGCACCTTTCCCAGAAAGGTGCCAGCCACCTTTTACGATCGCCGCTTATTCCGGCACCTAATCTGGGGGCCGGTCCTCGGCAGGTGCTGAAAAAGGTGGCAGGCACTTTCCCGGGGAAGGTGCCAGCCACCCTTTGGCGAAATCTGTCGATTATGGCCGTTTTTTATACTTCGAATTTAGAATCGAGAAGATGTTGAATCACGAGCAGCTCCTGAAGCTGATTCGCGACAAGCTGGACCATCCGGCGACGCCGCGCGAACTCCTCCAGCGCCTCAAGTTACCGCGACAAGAGCGGCCGACGTTCAAGCAACTGCTGGCTGACCTCGTCGAAAGCGGCGCCCTCGTCCAGACGCGCGGAAACCGCTTCGGCCTTCCGGATCGGATGAACCTCGTCGTCGGCAAGGTCGTCACCAGCCCCAGGGGCTTCGGGTTCGTTGTGCCCGATCGGCCGCTGGAGGACGTGAAAGGCGATCTGTTCATCGCCGGCAGCAACCTGAATCAGGCGATGCACGGCGACCGCGTGGTCGCGCGTATCGAGCGCGTCAGTGATAACCGTGCCGAGGGACGAATCGTTCGAATTCTCGAGCGCGGTTCGACGTCCGTAGTCGGCAGGTATGATATCGACGCCTCCGGCCTGGGCTTCGTCCTGCCGTTCGATCGCCGTCTGATCATGGACGTTCAGATTCCATCCGACGAACGTGGCGACGCCCGACCCGGCGACATGGTGGTCGTGGAGATCACGCGCTGGCCGACGCCCGCTCGCGGGCCGCTGGGCAGAGTGACTGAAGTGCTCGGCGACATCGATGAACCAGGTGTCGACAACGAGATCATCATCCGCAAGTACGGTATTCCCGACGAGCACAGTCCGGAGGCGATTGAAGAGGCGCGCCGCATCGGCGCCGATGTGCGCGACAAGGATCTTCGGAACCGCACAGACTTTCGACCGCTGACAATTGTCACAATCGACGGCGAACACGCCCGGGACTTCGATGACGCGATCAGCCTCGAGCTGCTTCCGAACGGTCACTTCTGGCTCGGTGTCCATATCGCCGACGTCGCGCATTACGTCCAGGAGGGCACCGCACTCGATGAAGAGGCGTACGAGCGCGGCACATCTGTGTACTTTCCCGAACGCGCCGTCCACATGTTTCCGTCCGAATTGGCGACCGGGCTGTGCAGCCTCAACCCTGACGTCGACCGTTTAGTTCAATCCTGTCTGATGGAAGTGGATCGCCGCGGATCCGTCGTCCGCTACGAATTGCACGACGGGGTGATCCATAGCCGTGCCCGGATGACCTATTCCGATGTGAATGCGATTCTCACCAACGCCGATCGAGCGGCGATTGAGAAATACCAGGAACTCGTGCCGTTGTTCGAAAGGATGCGGGACCTGTTCGAGATCCTCAACAAGCGGCGCCATCGCCGCGGATCGATCGACTTCGACTTGAAGGAGCCGGAGATCGTGCTCGACGATGAAGGGATGGTCGAGGCGATCGTCGCCGCGGAGCGCAACATCGCGCATCGCTTGATCGAAGAGTTCATGCTGCTCGCCAACGAAACAGTCGCGCAGCATCTCGACGATCACGAGGTGCCGACGTTGTATCGCGTGCACGAGGAGCCGGATCCACTGAAGGTCGAGGAGTTCGAAGAATTCGTTTCGACCCTTGGCTACAGCCTTGGCGCGCCCGCCAACGACGTCAAACCGCGTCACTTTCAGAAGCTCGTGGAGCGGATGCACGGAACACCCGAAGAAAAGCCGATCGCGTTCCTGATGCTGCGGACAATGCAGAAGGCGCGATACGACGAGCAGAATAGAGGCCACTTTGGTCTCGCCGCGAAGAGCTACACGCATTTCACGTCACCGATCCGCCGCTATCCGGACCTCGTAGTACACCGCACGCTCCGCGAGTCGCGCCAGGATGCGATGAACACCGATCGGAAGGATGAACTGGTCGAGGATCTTCCCGAAATTGCTCGGCACACTTCCGATCGCGAGCGCCGCGCTGACGATGCCGAGCGAGAGCTCGTGCAGTGGAAGAAGGTCCGTTTCATGGCCGACAAGGTCGGCGACGAGTTCGAGGGCTACATCACGGGGGTGACGGCGTTCGGACTGTTCATCGAACTGATCGAGCATTTCGTCGAAGGACTCGTGCACGTGTCGACGATGGCGGATGACTACTATCGATTTCAGGAACGCGTTCACATCCTCCGCGGCGAAAACACGGGGAGGGTATACCGGCTTGGGGACAAGGTATCCGTCCAGGTCATCAAGGTCGATATGGAGCGGCGGCAGGTCGACCTTGGACTGACCGAGATCCTCGATCGCGTCCGCGAGTCCGAGCGGAATCGCGGGCCACGGACGTCGCGCGCGGGAAATGTTCGATCGGGACGCGATGCACTGTCGCCGTCGCGCGGCCGGGCCAAGAGCGGCCAGGCTGAGAAATCGGAGCGGCGCGCGCAGCGGCCCGGGCGGAGAGAGCGGGCGGCGCGACGGAAGCCCTGACTGTATGCGATCGATCGTCATTGGCACCGCCGGACACATCGACCATGGAAAGAGCGCCCTCGTACGCGCGCTCACCGGGACCGATCCTGACCGGTTGAAGGAGGAGCAGGCGCGCGGCATCACAATCGATCTTGGATTCGCCCATCTCGAGAGTGACGGGGTGAATCTCGCATTCGTGGACGTCCCCGGTCACGAACGTTTTGTGAAGAACATGCTCGCTGGCGCCGGTGGTGTCGACCTCGCCATGCTCGTCGTCGCCGCCGATGAATCGGTCATGCCGCAGACACGCGAGCACTTTCAGATCTGCAGGCTGTTGCACATCCCGGCCGGCGTCATTGTGCTGACGAAGGCCGACCTCGCCGATGCCGACACGATCGAGCTGGCGAAAATCGAGGTTCGAGAGTTGACGGCCGGATCCTTTCTCGCGGATGCACCGATCGTCGTTGTCTCGGCGCGGACAGGTCTAGGACTCGATCAACTGCGTCGCACGCTCGTCGATCTTGCGACATCCGTTCGGGAGCGAGATGGCGCCGGACTGGTTCGACTGCCGATCGATCGCGTGTTCTCGGTCAAAGGATTCGGGACGGTTGTGACCGGCACGCTCGTGTCCGGCACGATTCACGATGAGACCGAGCTCGTTGTCCTTCCGCGCGAGCGCGTGGTCAAGGTCCGTGGGCTGCAGGTGCATGGGCGGCGGGAAACAGAGGCGGACCCGGGTCATCGTGTCGCGGTCAATCTCGGGGGAGTCGACGTTGGACAGATCGCGCGCGGCGACACGCTGTGCGCTCGACGGGCATTCGAGCCGACGCAGCGCCTCGATGCCGTTGTCGAATTACTGCCCGATGCCAGGCCCTTGCGTCATGGATCACGCGTGCGGTTCCATCAGGGCACGACGGAACTCCTCGGTCGTGTCGCCGTCGCTGCCGATCGCCGCGAGATCGCGACGATTGCGGAGATTGAACCAGGCACGTCAGCGTACGTGCGCATCCGTCTCGAGGCGCCGGCCGTGCTCACGCGTGGTGATCGGTTCATCCTTCGTGCGTATTCACCGTCAATCACGATCGGCGGAGGATTCGTCCTCGATCCCCATCCGCCGCGCGTCGGCGTCCGGACGACCACGGCGCTCGAGCGGTTTCGGCGACTCGACGGACCGGACGGGATCGGGGGCGTGGACAGTGCGGTGCTGGCGTTCGTCGACGAACGTGGCGAAAGCGGTCTTCAGGCGAACGCGCTGATCAGCCGCGTGGGATTGTCGCCGTCAAGTGCCGAGACGAGCATGGGGCGCCTCATTGGCGCCGGATCGGTCGTGAGGGTCGCGGACCTGCTCGTTGCACCTTCGGTTCTGCAGGGGCTTGCCGAACGGTTGCTGATGGCGCTGAAAAGCCACCACGACTCGCAGCCCCTCTCGGAAGGACTTCCGCGCGAAGAGGCGCGCGAGCGATTGTTCGGCCGGTCGTCGCCCCACATTTTCGATCACGTGCTCTCAACGCTCGCGGCAGCAGGGCAGATTGTGGTACGGGATCGCCTGGCGCTTGCCGGACACCGCGTGTCGCTTTCCGGAGAAGACTCGCGTACGCGAGACGAAATCGAACGGATTCTCAAGGAGGCGGGTCTCGCGCCGCCCGACGCGGCGACATTGCAGACGCTCGTGAACGCTTCGGCGGCGATCGTCGATCGCATTTCCGGTCTGCTGGTCAGGCAGAAGACGCTCGTCAAACTCGACGCGCTCCTGTTTCATGCCGACGCGCTCGCACGGCTCAAAGCGGATGTGCGCGGCCTGAAAACAAACGCGCGCGTGGACGTGCCGTCGTTCAAAGAGCGCTACGGCATCACGCGCAAATATGCGATTCCGCTGCTGGAGTATCTCGATCGGGAACGAATCACGCGACGGGTGGGAGACGCCCGCGTGGTCTTATAGGAAGGACGCCTGGGGTTCCAGGTGCATCAATCCTCGCGCTTCACGCCTTCGCGCGTGGACTCCTTGAAATTGCGAATCCCCTTGCCAATACCCCGTCCGATCTCCGGCAGGCGATTTGCTCCGAAGATCATGATGATGATGATCAGAATGATAATCAGCTCAGGAAAACCCAGACTACCCATATCACGTGCTCCTTGCAGTTTTCGCGGAGAGTCTGCCAATTCTATCACCGTTGCCCGGACGGCCTGTTGTTTGGCAATTGTGGCAATGACGGCCTCTACGGCGGGCGCAGTCCGGCTGGGGCAGTTCACTTCCGGGGTCAATCTGGTGGAGGTATATGCGAGCGTCACCGACACTCAAGGCAATCCTGTTACAGGGCTGACGCGGGCGGACTTCGAGCTCCGCGAAAATGGCGAGCCGCAGGCAATCGCGAACTTCACCGCCGGTGATTTCCCATTGTCTGCCGCCGTCGCGATCGATCGCAGTTTCAGCGTGGCCGGCACCAAGCTGTCGCTCGCGAAGGCTGCCGGCCAGACGTTTCTGGCAGAGTTACGGGCTCAGGACGAAGCGATGATTATCGCAATCGGCTCGCAGATCGACGTGATCGCGCCGTTGTCGACGGATCGAACGTCGCAGCGCAATGCCGTGGACCGACTCGACGCGTTCGGCACGACAGGACTGCACGACGCGATCATTCACGCGATCGATGCCGTGCAGCCGGCAAAGGGCCGGCGCGCGCTCATCGTGTTGTCCGACGGCGACGATCGGTACAGTCGAGCGACCGTGACCGACGTCCTCGACCGCGCCCGCCGCTCCGACGTCATGGTCTTTCCAATTGCGCTCGGCCGCACACGTCCACCCCTTTTCGCGGAGCTGGCGACACTCACCGGCGGACGCTCCGCACATGCAACTGATGCCGACACACTCACGCAAACGATGCGTGCCATCGCGCGGGAATTGCGCTGGCAATATCTTCTCGGCTACACGCCAACACGAGCACCAGTATCT
The DNA here is from genome assembly GCA_035758845.1 of Vicinamibacterales bacterium. Classification (GTDB taxonomy): domain Bacteria; phylum Acidobacteriota; class Vicinamibacteria; order Vicinamibacterales; family 2-12-FULL-66-21; genus JALZOC01. The sequence continues at coordinate 9,697 of DASTVZ010000269.1, read as the reverse complement.
GGCTCGAACGAATGGCGATCCATCTCCGTCAGAGTCAAGAGGCCCGATGCGACGGTGCGAGCGCGGGATGGATACTTGATTCAGTAAAGGCAAAAGGCAAAAGGCAAAAGGGAAGTCGCCGAGCGAGAGCGCGTGGGGGTGGGGCCCCACGCGCCGTGAGAAAGCAGACAGGCAAGGCAGCAACACGTGGATCAGTTCGACGCCGCGATCGTTGGAGCCGGACCGGCTGGGTGCCGGCTAGCGTGGCGCCTTGCGCGCGCAGGAGCGCGCGTCGCGATTTTCGATGGCAGCCATCCCCGTGAGAAGCCGTGCGGTGGTGGTGTGACCGGACGCGCGCTCGATCTGGTCCGCGATGCGATTGACACCGCCGCCATCCGGGCGGTGGCGATTACCGATATCACGTTTGCAGATCGTGCCAGACGAGCGCACGTCAAAATCGCTGGCGGGCGCGACGCGACGCCGCAGCTTGCGGTTGCGCCGCGCGCGGTGTTCGATGGTGCGCTGCTCGCGGCAGCCGTTCGCGCCGGCGCGACGCTTCATGCCGAGCGAGTGCGCGATATTTCGTGGGAGAACAATCGATGGTCCATTTCGACTCGGCAAGGATCGACGCGCTCGCCGTGGCTATTCGGCGCGGATGGTCCGAATAGTCTGGTTCGTCGACGCCTCGGCCGTCCCTTCGAGCGCGCAGATCTGTCAATCGCCGCCGGCTTCTTCGTGCATGGTGTCGCGTCGAGTGCGGTCGCCATCCTGTTCGAGGACAGTCCGCCAGGTTATCTCTGGTCGTTTCCGCGCCCCGATCATCTTGCCGTCGGCCTTTGCGCGCAGGCAGACGTGTCGCGGCCTTCAACCCTGCTGGCCACGACCGCGGCGTGGATCGCCCGCAACGTTGACGGCGGCTCTGATCGGAAACGTTATAGCTGGCCGATTCCGTCGCTTCGGCTCACGACGCTCGATCGCGAACGCCCGTGTGGCCCACGATGGATGCTGCTCGGCGATGCCGGCGGGATGGTTGATCCAATCACACGAGAGGGAATCTTCTTTGCCCTCGTCTCGGCGGACGCGGCCGCCGACAGTTTTCTCGATGCCGGCGATCCGGCGGAGCGCTACGCGCAACAGATTCGAGCGCTGGTGTACGAAGAGTTGATGCGCGCCGCGCTTCTCAAGTCGCGGTTCTTCAGCCCGCGATTCATCGCCCTTCTGTTGCGGGCACTCGTGCAAAGTGCAAAGATCCGCGAGATCATGGTCGACCTTGTTGCCGGCCGTCAGTCCTATCAGGGGCTCCGCAGACGCTTGCTGGGCACTTTGCAGGTTGGATTGTTCATTGAGATGTTAAAAGGCTGACAACGCCCGTTACGCTTTACCCATTTCCCTTGACTCTTCTCTTACTGCTCGCGGGGCCCCACCCCCTCTCGCTCTCGCTCGGCGACTTCGCGCCTCGCTCGGGCCGCAGGCGCTTTACCTTTTCCCTTTTCCCTTTTACCTTTAGCTGAGATGCCACACCCCCTCGTCATCGCCATGTTCCCTGAACTGCCGCAAGTAGCGGCTGCGGCGCGCCAGCTGCACGCTGCCGGCGTGGCCCCGGATCAGCTCTCCATCATCAGCCGCAATCACGATGAAGAGTCGGATTACGCGGCACAGATCGGTGGAACACCTGGTGCGGAGATCGAGGACTCGCGAACGGCCGCTCGCTTTGGCGAACTCTCAGGGTACCTTCTTGCCGCCATCGCACTTGTGCTTCCTGGCATCGGTCCGATCGTCGCCGCCGGCCCCCTGGCCGCAGGACTCGGTGAGGCCGCCGGGCATGTTGCGGGCGGGATTGCGACGGCGTTGAGGGGCTCGGGAATTCCGGAAGACCGCGCCGATGCGTTGCAGGCGGCGGTCGAAAATGGGGCGATCCTGCTTGCCGTGCACACCGTTCACGCCCGTATCGATGTAATCCAGTCAATCCTGCAATCGGCAGGCGCCACAGAAATTGAAACCGGTAATTGGGAGGAATGAGGTTCCTCGGAGGCCTCACCGCTCACCATTGCCTTTCGCCAGCCCACGTCGTCCACTCTGACGCTTCCGACGTCCTAATGTTGGGACGAAGTGGAGATGCGTCCCTCCACTGAGCGGCCCCTAAGGTCTGCCGTACGAGGCATCCTTATTGCACCTTGCGGAAGGGGGACTGAGTCGGCGACAATGGAAGTTCAAGCTTTTTCTGAATACTCAATGCCGGATTCCTTTCCGGGCTCCAGCCCAAATGCTCGTTTTCTCGCCGGATCGCTTCCAGTAAGCGATACGTCGTGGAAGAGTTATCTTCTGAGGTCGTCGTGGTCTGTCGTGATCCACCTCGTCGGCCTGGGTGTGTTCATCTGGGCGATTACAAGAACCGGCGCGATGGACACGTTAGCGAAAGTCATAAATCCCCCCGACATTACGTGGATTGCCTCGCCGGGACCCGGGGGTGGAGGCGGGGGCGGCGGCAACAAAATGCCGGACCCGCCGAAGAAAGCCGAGATCGCCCCGCCAAAGCCGCGGGCGATGGAACCACCACCGAAGCCGGCCGTCGAGCCCCCGAAGATTCCGCAGGCGAATATTCCTGCCATCACATCGGTCACTGAACTGCCGGGCGCCACAACTCAGGCACCGGACGCCACCATTGCCCAGGGCCCATCGACCGGAGGTGGCGGCGGTACCGGAACCGGAAGCGGTGTGGGTTCGGGCACTGGATCGGGCTACGGTGAAGGGTACGGCGGGGGTTTCGGTGGCGGCGCCTATCGCGAAGGTAACGGCGTGACGTCACCAGTACTGATCCACGAAACAAAGCCGAATTACACGGGCGAAGCGATGCGGGCTCGCATCCAGGGGCTCGTGAAGCTCGAAGCGATCGTCATGCCCGACGGTGCCGTCGGCGATGTCCGCGTCGTCCACTCACTCGATCAGCAGTTCGGTCTGGACAAAGAAGCGATCAAGACATTGAGGCAGTGGCGCTTCAAGCCCGGGATGCGTCTCGGCCAGCCCGTTCCGGTTCTCATCCTCGTCGAGATTTCTTTCACGCTGAGATAAAAAAAGCCGGCTGGAATTTCTCCCAGCCGGCCCCAATCGCAAATCCTCAATCTCAATCGACAATCGCCAATCACGAAATCAGCAATCGGCGATCATCAATCGGCAATTAGTACATTCCGCCCATTCCGCCGCCACCAGGCATTGCCGGCGCGTCCTTCTTCTCCTCGGGGATCTCGGAGACCAGCGCTTCGGTGGTCAGGAGCAGTGAGGCAATCGACGACGCGTTCTGGAGCGCCGAGCGCACGACCTTGGTCGGGTCGATGACGCCGGCCGACACCAGGTTCTCGTACTTGTCGGTGGCCGCGTTGTAGCCTTCCTCGGCGCCCTTCGCGTCCTTCACGCGCGCAACCACGATCGAGCCTTCCTGGCCAGCGTTGGTGGCGATCCATCGCAGCGGCTCTTCAATCGCCTTGCGGATCAGGTCGACGCCCACCCGCTGATCGCCTTCCAGCTTCAGGCTCTCGAGTGCCTTCGCGGCGCGAATCAGCGCCACACCGCCGCCCGGAACGATGCCCTCTTCAACCGCCGCCTTCGTCGCGTGCATCGCGTCCTCGACGCGCGCCTTCTTTTCCTTCATCTCGGTCTCGGTTGCGGCACCGACCTTGATGACTGCGACGCCGCCGACGAGCTTCGCGAGCCTCTCCTGCAGTTTCTCGCGATCGTAGTCCGAGGTGGTCTCCTCGACCTGCGTGCGGATCTGCTTCACGCGGCCTTCAATCGCCTGCTGGCTGCCGGAGCCTTCGACGATCGTCGTGTTGTCCTTGTCGATCGTGACCTTCTTCGCCTTGCCGAGATCCTCGAGCTTGATGTTCTCGAGCTTGATGCCGAGGTCCTCGGTGATCGCGCGTCCGCCGGTCAGGATCGCGATGTCTTCGAGCATCGCCTTGCGACGATCGCCGAAGCCCGGAGCCTTGACCGCGACCGCCTGCAGCGTGCCGCGCAGCTTGTTGACCACGAGCGTGGCCAGCGCTTCACCGTCGACGTCCTCGGCGATGATCACCAGCGGACGGCCCGCCCGCGCCACCTGCTCGAGCAGCGGCAGGAGGTCCTTCATCGAGCTGATCTTCTTCTCGTGGATCAGGATGACAGGATTCTCGAGCACGACTTCCATGCGCTCCGGATCGGTCACGAAGTAGGGCGAGAGGTAGCCGCGATCGAACTGCATGCCTTCGACAACTTCGAGCGACGTCTCGAGCGTCTTGGCTTCTTCGACCGTGATCACGCCGTCCTTGCCGACCTTCTCCATCGCCTCGGCGATGATCTTGCCGATCGTGTCGTCGCTGTTCGCCGAAATCGTGCCGACCTGCGCGATCATGTTGCCGGCGACGGGCTTCGACTGCTTCTTCAGCGATTCGATGACCGCCTCGACGGCCTTCTCGATACCGCGCTTCAGCTCCATCGGGTTCGCGCCGGCGACGACGTTCTTCGCGCCTTCACGGAAGATCGCCTGCGCGAGAACGGTGGCCGTGGTCGTGCCGTCACCCGCGATGTCGGACGTCTTGCTGGCGACTTCACGCACCATCTGTGCGCCCATGTTCTCGAGTGGATCCTTGAGGTCGATTTCCTTCGCGACGGTCACGCCGTCCTTGGTAATCGTGGGGGAACCGAACTTCTTGTCGAGGACGACGTTGCGGCCCTTGGGACCGAGTGTCACCTTGACGGCATTGGCGAGCAGGTTGACGCCGCGCAGGATAGCCTGGCGCGACTCCTCGCCGTAAATAATCTGTTTAGCCATGTTTCTTCAATCTCCGATGGTTGTGGATTGTTACTTCGTGATAACCCCGAGGATTTCCTCTTCGCGCATGATGAGGTACTCCTCGCCGTCCATCTTGATCTCCTGGCCGGAGTACTTGCCGAAGAGAACCGTGTCCCCTTCCTGAACGTCGAGCGGCGTCACCTTGCCATCCTTCTCGACCTTCCCTTTGCCGACAGCGATGACCTTGCCCTGCTGCGGCTTTTCCTTGGCGGTATCTGGGATGATGATCCCGCCGACTTTCTGTTCGCCCTCTTCGAGGCGCTGCACGATCACGCGATCGTGCAAGGGACGAATCTTCACTGCGGTTGCGGTTGTTGCCATAGTCTTCGTCTCTCCGGGTTAGTCGGGGCGCACCGCCCGCGCTGCCTTCTCGGCGGGCGGCCAGCCCAGCTGTTATTAGGCCGAATTCCTGTGTAAATGAAGCGTTACGGCCCTGTCGCTTAGCAATCAGCCTGGCCGACTGCTAATTCTATGGAAGGCCGTTGAGCGTGTCAAGCAGTCACGGGAAGGGACTGCTAACTAGGCGCTGCGCTTGATCCGGTATTCGGAAATCTTGCGCGCGATGGTGTTGCGATGCATCCCGAGCAGCTCGGCGGCGTTGCCGACGTTACCTTTCGATCGCTGCAGCGCGCGCGAGATGAACATCTTCTCGAACTCGCGTCGTGCATCGTCGTAGAGGACGCCTTTTTCGAGGAGTTCCTGTACGAGCCTTTCGAGTTGATCGCGCACGGTCAGCGAAGCTCTCGTCCGGACAGCAGGCGAAACGCGTCGAGATATTTTTCCCGAGTCTGACGAACGACCTCGTCAGGCAGCGAGGGTACCGGAGGTTGTTTATTCCACCGGATGCGCTCGAGATAGTCGCGGACGTACTGCTTGTCGAAGCTGGGCTGACCATGCCCGGGCTCGTACTCCGACGCCGGCCAGAACCGTGACGAGTCGGGCGTGAGCACTTCATCGATCAGGATGATCTCGCTGCCGTCCAGGCCGAACTCAAATTTAGTGTCGGCGATGATGATCCCTTTGGACTCCGCGTGTTCGCACCCGCGACGATAGATCTCCAGGGTCAACGCTTTCAGTTGTGCGATCAGGTCCGCGCCGACGAGTCGTCCTGCTTCTTCCTCGCTGATATTGATATCGTGGCCGCTCTCGGCTTTTGTCGCGGGAGTGAAGATCGGTTCCGGCAGGCGATCTGATTCGCGGAGCCCCGCGGGCAACTTCACGCCGCAAACGCTGCCGCTTTGCTGATATTCCTTCCATCCTGATCCGGAGAGATATCCACGAGCGACACATTCAACCGGCACGGGATTGGTCAGCCGCGCGAGCATGGTTCTGTCGCGGAGCACATCCGCGTGACGTCGCGCGGGTTCAGGAAAGTCATCCACCTCGAGCGACAAAAGGTGATGCGGAACGAGATCGCCCATCCGTTCGAACCAGAAGCCGGACAACTGCGTCAGCACCTTTCCCTTATCGGGGATGCCCGAGCCCAGCACGTAGTCGAATGCGGAAATGCGATCTGTCGCGACGATGAGCAGGGCAGCTTTGCCGGATGGCAGCGTCACGTCGTAGACGTCACGGACTTTGCCTCGACGATTGAGCGTCAGACCTTCGAGTGATGTTTCAAGCAGGGGAGCGGTGGAGAGCACTGTGACCTCGCGAGAGACGCAAAAGCTTACGGCACCCTCGCACGCACGTCAACACGAGCCGCAATCAGCGTGATTTCACCGTAATGCTTCCTCGCCGGCTTCGAACCGTGATCGTTGGGCCGCCACCTTTGACGGGTCCGGTTGCGCGATGTTCCGAACCGGTGGATGTGATCTCCAGTGTGTCGGGAGGTAATTCGAGCGGACCGTCTGTCGCGATTGCGTCGAGCTGATATCCGCCTGTGGGGGGAGTGAGTTCAATTGACGCGCCACCTTCGCTGTAAATCGCGAGCGGCGCCGCGCGATCGATCGTCGCATTGACTTCGGCGCCTCGCACATCGAATCGTCCCTCCGTCCGCAAGCCTTTTACTTCGAGCGATCCTCCGACCGCAGTGATGCGCACGATACCCCCGGTCTTCTCCATGCGGTCGAGTGTGATGTCGGTGCCCTGCGTCTCGAGATCGATCGGGCCGGCAAGTTCGGCGCATTTCAATTCGCCACCCCGCATCGTGATTGACGTCTCCCCGCCGATGCGCTCTATCTCTGCGTCGGTGCCGTTGACCGTCAGCTTCACGGCTCCCGCATTCACAATACTCAGTTCGCCGCCGCGGTGGACTCCAGAGACGAGCGCCTTGACGTCGCTGATTGCGACCTTGCCTCGCGCCCCGCCGAGCTGGAGCGCGGCAATGTGATTGAAGCTGAGATCGTTGCCGCCTCCCTGCACTTCAACGGCAAGGCGTTTTGGTACTTTCATGGTGATCCACCCTCGCTGCACGCCTGCCTCCGGGTACGAGACCGTCAACACCATTCGCGACCCTGCGCGAGCGATCTTCAACACACTTTCTTTTGCCGTGCGCTGCGCCTCGTCATCGTCATAGGCGTTGGAGCGGACGCGCAGCTCTGCAGCGATGTCGGAACGGTCTTCCCCCGTTATGTTGACGTTTGTCGACTTCAGGTCGGCGAAACGAAGCTCGGAAACAGCAGCGTCGACTGGATGAGTGGTCCGCGTCGTGAGTTCGGCGGACGCGCGATTGCCGCGCATTGCACGGCGGACGTGTTCGAGCACTTGCCCTGGCGCGAAATTCCGTTCGCCGGGTGCTGGCGGCGGGGCGGTGAACTGGTAGACGATCCCGCCGATCAGCACGAACGCGGCAATGAGCAGTAACTCGCGTTTTCCCATAGAATTGGAGCGGAACTTATTCTAATGCTTACTGGACCTTGTGTCTGGGCGCAGTGTCGGGTAACTGCCGTCTGAATTGCATGCGGCGACACATTCGCACAGTCGTTATCGTTCTGCTGACCGTCGGACTGCTTGCGTTTTTCTTCCGGAACGCCGATCCGGCAGCGGTCTGGGCCGAAACCCGTCGCGCCGATCCAATCCTCCTTATTGTCGCCACGGTCGTTACCGCACTGACTTATACGATTCGAGCGCTCCGCTGGCAGTCACTCCTGGCTCCGATTGGATCGACGCGATATTCGGTCGCGTTTGCAACGACGGTGATTGGTTTTGCGGCCAATTCGCTCATCCCCGGACGAGTTGGCGAAGTTCTCCGACCGTATCTGCTCGCGAGACGGGAGTCGTTAAATGCGACGTCTGCCTTTGCGACCATCATTCTCGAGCGTGTCCTGGACCTGGCGACCGTCCTCATCCTGTTTGCGTTTTTCGTGTTCGGAACCGCTTCCTCAGTGATTTCCGGCGATCCTGCGCAGTTGGCACTCGTCAAGTTCGGCGGGGGTGTTGCGGCAGCATCGGCGGTAGGCGGGTTGGTGTTGTTGTTTGCGTTGGCCGGTCATCCGGAACGGCTGGGACGCGCCGCGCTGCGTATTGAACGCGTGTTGCCAGGTCGACTCGCCCGTGTGCTGGCGGCGTTTATCGAAACGTTTGCGCAGGGCCTGGCCGTCATGCGGGATCCTGCCCGGCTTGCAACCGCCCTGGTTCTGTCGTTTCCCATGTGGATGTCGATTGCGGCGGGAATCTGGCTGACGTCACGGGCATTTCACATTACGTTTCCTTATCCGGGTTCGTTCCTCGTCATGACCGTGCTGGTCGTTGGCGTGGCGGCTCCAACGCCCGGCGGGGTCGGCGGCTTTCACGCCGCCTATCAGTTCGCGGTGACCGAATTTTTCGCCGCTCCGGTCGATCGTGCTGTCGGTGCCGCGATTGTGCTGCACGCATTGTCGTTCGTGCCGGTCACGCTGATTGGCCTCGCGTTTATGGCGCGGGAGGGACTGACGTTTGGCAAGGCGAGGGAAATTGCTTCGGGTGCCACGGGTGCCGGGGGAGCGTCGAGTGGCAAGGGTGCGGCGAGTGCCGAGGGTGCTACAGGTGCCGAGAGTGCGAAGGCCGTCCAGTTGACGCGGGCTGAGAGGGGCGCCCGATGAAGTGTCCCTATTGCGGGCACCTTGGCGACAAGGTCGTCGATTCGCGCGAGAGCAAAGAAGGGGACGTCATTCGTCGCCGGCGTCAGTGCCTCAACTGCGGGAAGCGGTTCACCAGCCGCGAGCGGCTCGAGGACATCGAATACCGCGTGGTCAAGAAAGATGGAAACCGCGAAGCCTTTCAGCGGCAAAAGCTGATCGCCGGGCTGTTGACTGCGTCCGAAAAGCGGCCCGTCAGTATCCAGCAGCTCGAGGCGATTGCCGACCGAGTCGAAGCGGAGTTGCAGGAGCGCCCTGAGCGCGAGATGACGACTGAAGAAATTGGCGCGCGCCTGATGCAGGAGCTGAAGCAGCTGGATCAGATCGCCTACGTTCGCTTCGCGTCCGTGTATCGACAATTTCGCGACGTCGGCCAGTTCAAGCGCGAGGTCGACGAGTTGCAAAAGTCCAAGGGGTGATGACCACTGTTCGTGAAACACGGCGTCCGCCCGCACCGGTACGAACAGCACCGGCCGAACGTCGTCCCTTCCGCGACAATCCGCGCCTGATTCTCCTCGGTATCGTGCTGCTCTTCGCGGCGCTGGCGGCGATGATCTTCCTGGCCGACCAATCGACGCAGCTGAATCCCGATTTTTTGAGCGAGGTTCTTCTTTACGCCCTCTCAGCTGCGGATCTCACGATGGTTGTCGCGCTCGTGTTCGTGCTGGCGCGCAACATCGTCAAGCTGTTCGTCGAGCGGCGCCGGGGGCTGCCGGTGGCGCGCTTTCGCGCCAAGATCGTCGCCGCGCTCCTGGCGATGACGGTGGTGCCGGCCCTGCTCGTGCTGCTCGTCGGCGGTGAGCTCATTCGCAGCAGCACGGAGCGCTGGTTCAGT
>DASTVZ010000216.1:0-5213 GCA_035758845.1 Vicinamibacterales bacterium | reverse complement strand
GAGTTGATTATCGATTCCGTCAAAGACGATGGTGAGGGCAGTGAGGAAGACGATCCAGCGTTGATAGCCGGTCAAGCGCGACGTGTTGAGGACGTCGCCGATGTCTATGAAATTGGTGATCGGCGATTGCTGATTGCTGATTGACGACAACGAATTGGCCTTTCGATCAGCAACCAGAAATCAGCAATCAACACTTTCATTTGGTACCGGCAACGCCAGACCCCGGTTCGTACAGCCGTAGCCGCTGGATCGTCCAAGGCGCGTCGGCGGTTCCCGACTGCGTGATGCGCACGAACTTCGCGCGCGTCGGCGCAAAAGTGATGTCGGTCAGCGTGCTGCTTCCCTTGCCGCGCGCGATCGGTTGTCCCCACGTCGTGCCATCCATCGACAGCTGGACTTGATAGTCACGCGGGAAGCCAAGCGGCAGCGGCGGCGGCGCGGGAGCGCCCGGTGCACCGCGACCACCGGGAATGCCAGTTCTCGTCGGTGCGCCGGGAACAATCGGATTGGTATCAACCGGCAAGGCGGTAGAGGTGAATTGGATCTCGGTTAGCGTCGTGGGTTGTGGCAATTCAACCTGGAACCACATCCCGGGTTGTTGCGCATGGCCGGAGGTCCACGGATTGATTCCGAGTGCCTGCGCCGCAATTGCCGGGTTGTGACTCGCCGTTAGCTTCCAGCCCTCCGCCAGCACCAGTTTGGGCAGCGACGACTCCAGCTCACTGGTCGTCCACGGCTTGTTCTTGCGACTCGCCGTCGCAGCGCGGACGCGAGCGACCTCTGCGGGCGAGACAATCGATGCGCGATTGCCAAACGAGTTGCGAACGTATGAGGAGATCGCCGCGATCCAGTCGTCGGGACTCTGGCCCATGGGGACCATGACCTCGGCGTAAGTCGTGCCGTTGACCGGCCCGGTGAGCCCGTGCAGCAATGTTTTGATGACGTAGTCCTGGTGTCCCACCACTCGCGGCGACGACGCGAGCGCAGGGGCGCGCGTCGTCCCCGCCGTCGCGCCAGGCATCTGTTCGCCGCGGCCGTCTTCACCATGACACGCGAAGCACACCTGACCGTAGATCTCGCGCCCCTTGTCGAGGGTGCTCTGCTCTTCCTTGGTGAGCGCCGTGGCACCAAACGACTCGAGCCCACCGCGGCCGGCGTTCGCCGGCGGATTAAGAATGGTGCCGGCGACGAGCTGAACACCCTTGGTCGTGTTCGAGTCCAGCGTGGTTTTGATCGTTGCTGATGCGTCGGCCACCTTCAGCGTGTTCAGCGTCATCACCACTTGCATGACGACGTCTGTGTCGGTGTCGCGCGACAGCGCTTTGTAGTCGGCGGCAAACGATTTGTCGCCGGCTTTGTAGAGCGACTCGCTGGCACGGAGTGCCTGGATGCGGATTTGCGGATCGGCGTCCTTCAGCAACTCGCGAAGGAAGACCGCGTCGGCAGACCCGAGGCCTTCGAGGGTCCAGATCGCGTGAATGCGCGCGAGCTGGTTGGCGCTTCGCGCCAGCTGCTTCAGCGCGGGAACCACGGACTTGTCCTGTTTGAGCACGAGCAACTGCTGCGCCGTGTCGCGCCACCAGCCATTGGCGTCGCTCAAATGCGCAGCCAACTGCGCCGGCGTTTCCTGCAGCATGCGCGGAACGTCGGTGCGGCGCGGCGTGCCGTCATGGGTCAGCCGCCAGATGCGCCCGTGGCGCACGACCTTGTCGAGTCCATATTGATCGATACGTTGACGCAGATACGTTCCCGGCCCCGACCACTGCGACTCCTGGATGATGCCGCGATACATATCGGTGATGTACATCGTGCCGTCAGGCGCGGTCGTGATGTCGACCGGACGGAACAACGGATCGGTCGAACGGATGAACTCTGACATCGGATAGACGTTCTGCAGTTGCGTCAACCCGTCAGTCTTCACTGGACGAAGCCTGCGGACGATCCGCGCGACCACCTCGCCGTAGAAGTAATCACCGATCAGGTCCTTGGGCAGACGATCGCCGCGGAACACGTCGTTGCCGGCCGCGCCGGTTGCCGTCGCGAGCGAGCCATCGGGCATGCGCACGGCGTTCATGCCGCCCTGCATGTCGGCGATGCGCACGGGCGCGCCCCACGTGATGTTCAGTTCGTCCTCGAACTGCTGCGGGTGATTGAAATTGCCGTAGACGATCGGCGTCTGGAAATAGCCTGGCATCCCGCTCGCACCTGCCTGGAACCAGACCTTGCCGTAGTTGTCCTGCGTGACACCCCACTGCCCCTGGTTGGAACCCGTCGGTTCGCGGAGAACACCGGTCGGAGTCCATCGAATGCGGGCCGAGTTGATGGTGCTGTAGATCCAGTTGTCGAGCGCCCAGATGAACCCGCTCTCCTGGTGCTCGACGTTGAGCAACCGTCCAAGTCCGGTAGCAAAGAGTTCTTTCTTGTCCGCCACGCCGTCGTTATTCGTGTCCGTGAATTTGTAGACCTCGTCGGAATTGGACTCTTTGGAGAGGATGGCGTCGGCGCCGAATGGCAGCACGAACCGCGGGAAGATCATTTTGTCGACGAAGATCTTGTGCGTCTCGTACCGGCCGTCGCCATCACGATCTTCGTGCACCGAGATGCGGCCGACCGGATCGAGTTCACCCGTCGCGTCCGCGTCCTGCATGTAGCCGCGCAACTCGAGCACGAACATGCGGCCGTTCCCATCGAACGCAATTTGTGCCGGCTCTTCGATGTCGGGATCACTGAGCACCGGCTCGAGCTTGAATCCCGGCGGCAGCCAGAATCGCCTGCCTTCTTCCTCGGGCGTCAGCGCGACGACGGGCGGCTTCTTGCTGAAGTCGGGTTCCATCATCGACCGCCCGCGTCCTGGACCACCGCGGCCTTGTGGTGCGGCGTCGCCGCGTCCTGCGGTTGGCGGCGGCGACGTTTGCGGCGGCGTCTGCTGTGCGGTTGCGGGGGCTTGCCCTTTTGCAAGGAGGGATAACGACGCGACGGCGAATGCGCCGCCGAAGAGAAGGACACGACGAATGGATGTGGATGTCATGGATTTTGGGAAGGGCGGGGTCCGAAGACCCCGCCTTGCGCGCTGGTCTTCCGGCTAAAGCCGGAAGCCACATGATTTGATTTTGTAGCTTCCGCCTTTAGGCGGAAGCACCAACTACTTCGCTGCCGCCGTCTTCGTACCCGGCTTCACGCTCGGACTATCGTCGGCTTTCAAGTCCCCGAGCGCGTACTGAATGCCGGCGAGGAGATGTTCGAGCAACGGCGTCACGGCATAGTTCCGCTCGTGGTGTCCGTGAGCCATGTAGAACAACCGTCCTTTGCCCTCGCGACGAATCCAGCTCAGCGCATAGTCGTGGTCCGAGCGCTGGTTCGATTCCTTCGCCTTGTCCTCGTCGCTCATCTTCGAGTAGTCGATGCTCGTCAGCACGTGTACGTTCTCGCGCGAGAACGACTCCTGGTTGAAGGTGTAGGTCTCGTCTTTCACGATGAAGCCAGGCTTGAGCATCTGGGTGAGCGGGCTTTTGGGATCATCGATCTTGTAGACAATCTCTTGCGGATCGTTCCAATGGAACTTGAAGTACCCGCCGATGACCTTGTTCCACTCCGGCCACAGCGGCTGGCCGCCGGGCTGCGGGGGTGCCGCATTGTTGCCGGCCGCGGCGTTGCCGCGCCCACGACCGAACTGGGGAGCCGGCAAGACGCCGGCAAGACGGGTCCCGAAGTCCGCCTGCGCGACGGTACCGGTTTTCTGCGGATCGAGTTTGTCGAACCAGGTATCTGCGACCGTCGTCATTTCGGCGCGCGTCAACTTCTCATCCTTATTGGTGTCGCCGTCAGCGAAGATCGCGCCCGACAAGGTCGCGCCCGCGCCGCCGCCACGACCTCCGCCTCCGCCCGCGGGCGCCGCGCCGGCTGGGGGCCCCGCTGGACCGCACGAACTGCCGTGATACGAGTCGCTCGCCGCGTGAATTCCGGCGAGGCCCTTTCCGCTTCGAATGAAATCGAGGAGCGCGGCGCGGCGCGCGTCGGTCGCTGCCTTGTCGGTCGGATCATCAAGGAAGCACCCGGTCGTGCTATCCAGGAACACCAGGTCGTACTGCTTCAGATTCTCAGTATTGATGTCAGCGGAGTTGTAGGTCGTAACCGTCGTCCAGGTTCCGAGCTTCTTGCCCATTTCGTCGACGGTCGCGGCGGCAAGCGGAATCGAAGAATGTACGAACCCGGATGCATGACCGAGGACCAGAATCTTGTGTGGCTTCGCAGATTTCGCAAACGCCTTCGCCGGAAGTGCCGCCTTCATCTTCTCGACATCAGCGGCACATGGAACCTGCGGATTGCTGCTGCGGCCGCCGCATGGTTCGCCCTGAGCCGGTGGAGGAGGAGGCGCGGCTGGTAACGCGGCGGTGACCGCTGTCGCGAGCTGCGCGGCGGTAACCGAACCGGCGTTTGCCGTGTCGGCCGCCGTGTACCACTTGTCAAAGGTACCTTTGAGTTCGTCGCGGCTGACGGCGCCGTCTTTGTTGCCGTCGGCCACCGTGAAGAGCGCCGTCGCCACCGCCCCACCCCGCCCACCGCCACCGCCTCGCCCCCCTTGCGGCTGACCGGCCTGAGGCGCTGGCTGTTGGGCCGTTCCGCTGATGGTCATCGCGAGCATCGCACCGCCACACAGGGCGATAGCCTTTCTCATTACACCCTCCCTCACCGTCAGGAGACGGCGTCCATCACTCAATCCAGAAGTTACCTGTTTCAAGTTCCCAGGTCTGCACACTGAGAATTCCCAGTTCTGCACCCTGCCAACTGGAGACCGGAAACAAGAACTGACACATAAAAGGACACAACGAGTGCATATACGCGCCAAATGTCGCGCCTCGTTTACCGGGCAACAACCGTGTCTGCAATATGTCAAAAGTCATAGTCGAAATCTGGCCGGAGTAACGGTTTACATCTAACAGAAACGACATTTTTGCATGGATTTAGCCTGGGTGCGACGTTTCGTTGACAACCCCCCGTCGGCATGGTAAAACCGGCCGGCTTACTCACAAATGAGGAGTGATCGGGCATTTCCGTCCTGGGGATGTCCGACCGGTAGTCGATTGCTCGTTTGCCGGAGGTGGAGTGTGATCAAAGCGTGTGGGCGAGGAATGTTCGCGGCGCTGATTGTGCTGCTGGTGGCAGCCAATCCCGTCTCGGCCCAGATTACGACCGGTAACGTCACCGGCACCGTA
>DASTVZ010000162.1:0-13734 GCA_035758845.1 Vicinamibacterales bacterium | reverse complement strand
CGAAGCGGCGCGCGAGAGAGCCTGTAGGGGAGTCTGAGGGGCGAAGCCCCTCAGAGTAATGATGTTGAGAGTCTTGCACGTCGGCAAGTACTACCCGCCGGTCCCCGGCGGCATGGAGCGGATGGTCGAAACGCTTTGCCGCGTCTCGCGCGGACGTCTCGAGAGCCGCGTCCTCGCGTTCGATCGCGGTAGAGCAACCAGGGAAGATGTGATCGATGGGGTTCCGGTCACCAGGGTTGGCACGCTCGGGCAGGCCGGCTCCGTCCCGATCGCTCCGAAGTTCGCGTCGCATCTGAGCCGAGCAGATGCCGATTTGATGATCGTCCACGAACCCAATCCGTGGGCCCTGCTGTCGCTCCTCGTCCGCCCGGTGCGCATTCCATTCGCGATCTGGTTTCATAGCGATGTTGTCCGTCCCGAGCTGCAGTACCGCCTCTTCTATGCGCCACTCGCGCGGCCCGCATATAACCGGGCTCGTAGATTCGTCGCATCATCGCCGGCGCTGGCATCTCTGTCGCCTGCCCTCGCCCGCTATTCGACAAAGACAGCCATCATTCCATTTGGCATTGATCCCGCTGTATGGGCACGCGACAGCGAGACAGATGTCCGCGCGAGCGCGATTCGAGCGGCCGCCGCGAAGCCGATTGTTCTGTTTCTCGGGCGTCTCGTCGCCTACAAGGGCGTGGATGTTCTGATCAAGGCCGCATCATCGTTGTCGGTGCACGTTGTCGTCGCCGGTGATGGACCGATGCGCCCCGCCTGGACGGCACAAGCTGGCGCGATCGCCGGATCCGCCAGCTTTGAGTTTCCTGGTGCGCTGTCCGACGGCGACGTGAAGGCCTGGATGCACGCCGCCGATGTGCTGGTGCTGCCGTCGCTCACTCGCGCAGAAGCCTTTGGTGTCGTGCAGCTCGAAGCGATGGCGAGTGGAACTCCAGTGATCAGCACCAGCGTCGAGTCGGGCGTGCCATGGGTGAATCGGCATGGTGAGACCGGATTGGTCGTGACACCTGGCGATGTGTTGGCGCTTCGCCGCGCACTCGAGACGCTCCTCGCGGATCGTCTTCTGCGGTCCAGGCTCGCGGCGGCCGGAATCGAGCGTGTGCGCACGAATTTCACTCTGGATCTGATGGCCGATCGTTTTGTTGCACTGTGCGAGGAGATTGCGGGCAATTAATGAAACGCGCCTTCGATATCGCACTTGCCTCGGTCGGCCTGGCGATTTCCGCTCCGATGTGGTGCCTGTTCGCGCTCGCGATCAAGCTCGAGGATGGCGGGCCGGTCTTCTACACGCAGGATCGCGTTGGCCGAGACGGCCGGGTCTTTCGCGCGCTGAAGTTTCGGTCGATGCATCGTGACGCCGAGCGCATGACTGGGCCACTGCAGGCGCGGCACGGTGATTGGCGGATCACGCGCGTCGGCCGCGTGATGCGCGCCACGGCGATGGATGAATTGCCGCAGCTCTGGAACATCCTTCGAGGAGATATGAGCTTCGTTGGTCCGCGGGCGCTCAGGCCCGGCGAGATCGAACTGGAAGGAGAGACGCCGGTTGCGCTCGAGGCGGTTCCAGGTTACGCCGATCGGATTGTGGTACGTCCCGGACTGACTGGCGTCGCGCAGGTGTACGCATCCCGCGACATTTCACGTCGCCGCAAGTTTCGCTACGATCGACTGTACATTCGCCGACGATCGTTCGCACTCGATATGCGTTTGATTCTCCTTTCGTTTTGGATAAGCTTCCGAGGCACATGGGAGTCCAGGGACCGCAAGTACTGACGCCGGGGCGGCGCGACGTCATTATTGTCGGCGGCGGTCCCGCCGGTCTTCTTGCGGCGCGCGATCTCGCGGCTTCAGGCTACAGCGCCCTCGTCGTCGAGGAGCATGACACGATCGGCGTGCCCGTGCACTGCACTGGCGTTCTCGGGATGGATGCCTTCGATGAGCTCGACCTTCCCCGCCACACGATTCTGCAGACCGCGCATGCCGCACGGTTCGTTTCAGCCGACGGTTCGTCGATCCTGATCGACGACGAACGCGTGCGCGCGGCGATCATCGATCGTGGCGAGTTCGATGCGGCACTCGCGACGGATGCCGCGGCCGCCGGCGCGGAAATCCAGGCCGCATGCCAGGTCCGTCAGATCGATGTGGAACGCGACGCCGTCACCGTGTCGACCGCTGGCGGCGAGGTGCAGGGTCGTGCCTGCATCATCGCGTGCGGAGCAAACTATCGATTCAATCGCCGCCTGGGTCTCGGTTTGCCGCGCCTGTTCGTCCACAGCGCGCAACGTGAGGTGGCCTTTCCGGCGACGGATCACGTCGAGGTCTATCTCGGACGCCGGATCGCTGCGGGTGGATTCGGGTGGCTCGTGCCGTTTCGCCGCGGCGCCACAACCTACGCGCGGGTTGGCGTCATGTGTGAGGGCCGACCTCGGGCCGCGTTCGAGGAACTTGCCGCGTGCATCGATCGCCGGTTCGGCGTTGCGACGAGTTGGGATCAGCCGCGGGTCAAGGTGCTGCCGCTTGCGCCCGTCGCGCGGACGTGGTCCAGGCGCGTGCTCGCCGTCGGCGATGCCGCGGGGCTGGTCAAAGCAACGACCGGTGGTGGAATTTACTTCGGACTTCTCAGCGGGGGTCTTGCGGCACAAGTGCTTGCCCGGGCTCTGCGCGACGATCGTCTTGCCGGCACGCACCTCCGCGAGTACGAACGGAAGTGGCGGTCGAGACTGTGGCCGGAAATTCGCGCTGGTCTCGCTTTCCGTGCCCTGGCCACCCGCTTGAGCGATCGAACGATCGACAAAGTGATCGAGGTGGCGCGGGTTGACGGAATCGTTCCCCTGCTCAAGCAGACAGCGGATTTCAATTGGCACGGAGCGGCGGCCCGCTCGCTCTTGAAACATCCGTCGTTTCGGCGTGTCGTGTTCAGTTCTATCTGGAGTTGAGCGGACCCGAGCGCAGCCCTTCGGGCTAGATTTGCGAACAGATGCACGCTCCATCGACCGATAAACCAGCTGTGAGTACCAGCACATCTCAGCTGCTCGAGCACGGGCACTACGCCCGAAAACAGCTCTTCAGCAAGAACGCCATCGTCAAGTGGAGTCATCGCCGGAGGTTTGCTCTGGCGCGCGAACTGGCGGCGGCCGGCGCCGGCGGCGCGCTTCTGGACTACGGCTGTGGTGACGGAACCTTTATCGCGCTTGCCCACGACCTGTTTCGCGAGGCAACGGGAACGGACGTCGACGTCGACCAATTACGCGATTGCGGCAGGCGCCTTAGCGCAGCGCCGCATGTCCGTTTCGCGTCGATTGCAGAGCTGCGCGAGTCCGGTTACACCGGTTACTACGACGCCGTTGTCTGCATGGAAGTCCTCGAGCACTGCCCCTCCGATGTTCAGCCCGTCGTCCTTGCCGATCTCGCCAGACTCGTCCGGCCTCACGGTATCGTCGTCATCAGCGTGCCAATCGAGATTGGCCCGACACTGGCGGTGAAGCAGGCAGTCAGAGCGGCGGCGGCGGCGACAGGTCTTGCGGAGTATGAGAGCCGCGAGCGGTACCGAATCTCAGAGTTCATGCGCATGCTGCTCGCGCGCGACACCTCCCAAATCGAACGCCGCGCCACGATCACAATCAACGCTGCTGGCGATACGATGAAGTATCACGGGCACAAGGGCTTCAACTGGCGGGTTCTTGCACGTGTCATCGAACGCACGTTCGTGATCGAGCGAAGGCTCTATTCGCCCGTTCCGATCACGGGGCCATGGCTCAACAGCCAGGTGTGGTTCGTTTGCCGTAAGCGCTGACCGAGACGCGCGGCGCTGCTACCCCGCAGGTTTCGCCGGTGCAGGCTCGTCGGGAATGGGCCGCGCGGATCTAGGATTCGACGGCAGCGTTTCGCTCGACTTCGGACGGAACCATTCCGACAAACGAATCATTTTCCCGCGTTGATGGTGCAGCAGCTCGTGCAGCTGCTGAAGGATCGGCAGCGTTTCAGCGAGCGTCGACACGACGCCCACACCCCGATCGATCGCGTGGTGCCGCATCGACGGATTGGGATCGCGCAGCATCAGGAGCGCTTTTGTTGGTCCGGCGCCGATGATCTCAGCGCAATTGACGAACTGATCGTCGATCGCGAGATCGAGCCGAAGCGCGTTGGCGAGATCCCCGCGCGAACCCGGGACTGTGATCACCGCCGGCAAATAGAACCCCTGCTGCTCGAGCCACCACTGTGTCTGAAACTGCACGGAGTCCCCTGCACTGGCCGGACGCTTCGTCAGGAAACAGACTTCCCACCTGTTCGACCGCGCGAGTGCGTAAAGACGCCCTATCTCCGCCGGCTCGTAGGCGCGCAACGTCATCCACCAGTTCGGACGGCGTGCGATGTGATTCCACACCCGATCGATATCGACGTGACTGAGGGTGTCATCCGTCACCTCGTTCGCCTGCACCTCGCGACGAAGACATTCCCTTGCCGTGTCGCGAAACGCGGTGCGAAAGTCCGCCAGGACTCCGTCGATGTCTATTCCCAGCCTGAGCGCCATCGGCCAATAAAAATACTCTTTTCGCGCGCTTACCGCTCGTAAGCGGCAATTGCCGCGAGAACTGCGGCCAGCGCGGCATTCGCTGGCATGACCAGGCCCGTCTCCCACAGGCTTTGCAAGGCGACAGCCAGCAGACCGCAGGCGGCGCCGGCGCGTATCCAGTACGCGCCCGACGAATCCACTGCCAATTGCCTCCTGGTTGCCTGTACCAGCATGGTCAGCAAGGCGGCAAGGAGGCTGACCAGCACGGTCCCTCCTTCAGCGGCGGCTTGAAGATAGTGGTTGTGACCCTGATTGAACTGAACGTTTCGATCTGCGCGTTGATAAACGAGCATCGCGGATCGATAGGTTCCCGCCCCGGTGCCGACTAACCAGAAATCTTTCACGACCGGCACTGTATCGCGCCAAATCTTCACTCGATCGCGAACACCCGTTCCTGCTTGACTGAATCGTTCGGCGAGGGCGGGAATGTCGGCGCGCGCGAGAGCGAATCCGACGATCAGCACGACGACGGCAACAATCCATCCCACGCGCCGCACTGCTGAGCGCCTCCGGTGTGCAACAGCGAACCAACCGACTGCACCGGTGAGGGCGAGGATTCCCGATCGCGACATTGAGGCGAGCAGCGCCGCGAGCATCATGGCGCCGGCGCCGGCGAGCCACACCATGCGCCCGTCGGCCATTTTTGCGAGCCGTGTTCGTTTGCTGACGAGCTGATCGTTCGACTCATCGCGTCCACTGGAGCGCGCGATGAAGTATCCGAAGCACACTGGAGCAGCCATGATGATCCAGGTGGCAAAGTGGTTGCGGTTCACGAACGGTCCAAACGGGAGAGGCCCTTCGTACTCGGTCGGGAAACGCCAGTAGATTAAACGTCCGGCGGTCGCCGCCTGCGCCAGTGCAAGGATTGAAAAGAGAAAGCCGAGCGCACTGATACCACGGACCGTCTGTCGCAATCCGCCGCTCCTCACGATTGTTCGTGCGGCGAAAAACACTGCGATCGTGCCGACAACGACTACGCTCGCCCACAGCGTTGACGCTTCGTCGATTGACAACGGTGTCCAGGCTGTGGCCGACGAGGTCAGTGCGAGCTCCTGACGGACGATTGCCGCGCGTGGCGAGAGCAGGTTAGCGACCGCGGCGGGCAGCGGTATGGTCGGGATAACTGTCCCGATGCCGATAATCAGAACGATTCGATCGAGCGAGCGCGACTGCCCGCCGGCGAGCGTCGTCGCTCTCAAGACGACCGCCAGTAGAAGGCTGGTAAGCGCGAAGATGAAGGCGGCACCGGCAGAGCGGCCGCCGAACGCCGCCAGCGGCCAGAGAAGAAGCAGCACGAGCGCTGCACTGCCGCGCCCGGCGCGCGGGCGGTCACGCGGCAGGCGTTGCGCTCCCGTAATAGCTCTTGTAGTTGTACCCGTAATACCGCGCGTAGTAATACTTGTTGCGATCGAAGTCGACGCGGTTCAATACCACACCAATCGATCGCGGTTTTCCGGCGCGCAGCGTGCCCAGCGCGCGCTCGGCGTGAACGCGCCGCGTCATCTCCGAACCAACGACGAACACAACCGCCGACACATTGCCGGCGAGGACGACCGCATCCGTCACTGCCAGCACGGGAGGCGTGTCGAGCAAGATCCAGTCGAACGGCCCGTGAGCCAGGTTCTCGAGAAAACTCTTCATCCGGTCCGAAGCCAGCAGCTCGGATGGATTCGGGGGCGTGCGTCCGGCTGTAATCACGAAGAGGTTGGGCTCGGTCGTGCGCTGAACCGCTTCGCGGACTCGCGATTGTCCAACCAGCAACTGCGAGAGGCCGTTATTGTTTTCCACGCCCATGATCTGGTGAACGCCTGGTCGTCGCATGTCCGCGTCGATGAGGAGCACGCGAGATCCCCCGAGCGCCAGCGCTGTTGCGAGATTGCACGCGGTTGTGGTTTTGCCTTCCAGCGGTTGGCTGCTCGTGACGGCAATGATCCGGGCTTGCCCGGCGCCCGCCGTGAAGACCAGCGATGTCCTGAGCGATCGAAACGCCTCGCCAAAATCGTGCGGAACGGTCTCCGAAAGAAGCGGCACGCGGCTGCCGCGGATCGACGGAACCAGTCCAAGCAATGGCAGACCAAGTCGCTTCGAGACGTCTTCCGGAGTCTTGACCGTGTCGTCGAGGTACTCGATGCCAAACGCCAAACCAAAGGCGACGAGCATCCCTGCCATCATCGCCGTGAACCATTCGCGTCGCGTGTTGGGTGCGAACGGCCCTCCCGGCACCTCCGCCCTATCCATCACCTGGACGTTGTTCGACCGGCTGTTGCTCACGACCTGCAGTTCCTTCTGCTGCTGCAACAGAGACTGCCAGAGCTGCCGATCGCTGTCGGCCTGTCGCTGAAGAACGAGATAGCCTCCACTCTTGCGCTCGAGATCCATGGCCTCGTTCTTCTGCTGATCGAGTGATGCGGAGAAGCTCCGTTCCTGCGCCACCGCTGTCTCGTAATCGTTCTTGACGCTCTCGATCACCCGCGCCCGTTGCGCAATCAATGTGTCGCGCGCGTTCTTGATCTGCAGATCGAGTTTCTGCATCTCCGGGTGGCTCGGCAGATACCGCGCCGAGAGCCGCGCCCGTTCCGCCAGCAGGTCGGTCAACCGGTTTTTTGCTTCGACCACACCCGGGCTGGCCGCGACGACCGGAAATCCGTCGGCGGCATCCGACGCCGGATCGATGTCTTTGAGCTGTTTGTAGGTCGCTTCCTTCTGCAGCCGCTCGGTTCGCTGACGCGTCACCGTCTCGTTCAGCGCGTTGAGCCGGGCGATTGTGATGTTCTGTCGATCCCCGAGCGACAAGGCGTTCTTTGCCTCGCGATATTGCGTCAAGGCGGCCTCGGAGTCGGTGACCTTCTGCTCCTGCTTCGCGACTTCCTCATTCAGCCAGCGCAGGTTCTTCTGGAAAGTGGCCAGACGAAGCTCGAGGTTCTGCGCCGCGTACTCTTCGGCGACTGTATTGGCCGCGAGAGCGGCGAATTGTGGATCTGACGATTCGTAAATGACTTCGACGAGGCGTGTCTTGGCTTCAGGCGCGACGCGCAACCCTCCGAGGAACTGGCTGACGAGCGCAGCCTCGGCGGCACCTTCGTCGGCACCCGGCCCTTCCACCGGTGGCGTCGCCCCCCGGCGACCGAGCAGCGATTGCACCGTCCCCGTCATTTTTCGGCGCAATTCGGAGATCGCGGGGCCGATGCCCTGACGAGGAGGCGCCGTGCCGTTGAAGAGCGAATGGTTCTGGAGTTGGAGCTTGTGCACCACACGCCTGGCGAGGCCGCGGCTCCTCAGAATGCTGTACTGCGTGTTGAAGTACGGATCGCTGTCTTCCCAGAACGCGGGATCGTTCGCGTTCAGATTTCCGACCGCCAGCGTGCGCTCGTCCTGAATCATGACCCGCGAACTGGTCCGGTACATCGGGACCTGCGAGTAGGTCTGCAACATCATCACGCCGACGACGATCACGAAGGCCGCCCCGGCGAGCCGCCGGTGCTTGAACACCGCGGCCAGCCGATCGAGCAGGTGAACAGGCTGCGAGCTCCCCGGCGTCGGCAGCGTCGGCGCATCCATCTGGGCGGCGGAATTGGCGGGCAGGTCCTGGGCGTCGAACATCAGACGATGACGGCCTTCATTGCGGGCTGATCGGTGGCCCGTGGCTTCCGACTGCGGTCAGGCCAACACTCGACGCGGCGGCGATGACGGCCGCAGCGGCATTTGAAAACATGCCCGCGTACCACGATCGCCGCGTCGGCAGCCGGACGACGGTTGAAACCGTTTGACCCACTTCCACTCGGAAAGTGGGTCCCACGGCGAGCACTTTGCCGGTGTCGGAGACGAGTTCCACGAGATACGAACTCTTCGCAACGCCTCCGAAAAGAAACTGTCCGCTTGTCGATGTTTCGCTCGCTGCGACCACGCGTCCGGTCTCGATATTGCGAAGCCGGACGTGGGCGTTAGCGACGGGAGCATTGTCGCTGGTCCAGACGACGCCGCGAACCACTCCGGTTTCGGTCGGTCCAGCGGCTGCGTACCCCCACACAGCTGTCCATGCCAGTCCGGTGCACATCAGCAGACGTACGATCGCGTAGACGGATCGATGCCGGACACTCATTGCCGCCCTCGGTGAGGCAAGCCGGTCGTGGAGTTGTGGGGATGCGACAACAAGTACTTTAGTGCAGCTTTTCAATTGCCACAAGACTGAAACGGCGAAACCTACCTATTTTTCACACATTTGGCACGATCCGCACGGCCTTGAACGGGATTGAAGTTCGCGAATGGACCCCCCATTGGACTCCGAGTTTGCGTATGAAGTTCATACACAGCCCGGCGCTGCGGAACTGACTATTTGCGGCCAGTCAGAATCTTGAACGCCCCGTAAGCGCACCGATGGAGATACAGCGCAGGAAGAAGAGCGACGCCGCGCGAGCCAACGTGATACGCGTCCAGCATGTATTGCGCGCTCGGCAGGAAAACCTCACGGAGCAGCCGCAGCCGATCCCTGCATGTCCGAAGGTTTCGGATGTTCCAGAACAATTCGTGGTGCCAGCGCCGATGCGGCCGCAGGTATACCGTCGCTGGCTCAGATGGTGACGATCCCAACATATCCATCACGTCAGATGGAATTGGCGTATGGAAACGGTCTCCTGCAATTGCGAACTGACGGGCGCAAATGCCGCCCACCTTTTTGCAGCGGGCCAGTCGCGCAAATCCTCGGAACTCCTCGTCCGACAACCGTCTTGCCAGGAGATCGATGTCGGAAAACCAGATCAGGCGCTCCGTGTTGCGGTGATGCATCACCGGATGAACGCAGGCGAGCAGCAGCGCGTGCAGTACGGACGCCGTGCGAGCATGCGGTCCCAGTGCCGGGACAGCGACAGCGTCCGCGTCCAGTTCGTCGTAGCTCAACACATTTGCAAAGAGTGTCTGGGAACTGATTCTCCAGTGAATGTCGAGGACGTGTTCGACCTCGAACCCGTCTACCTTCGCCATCTGCATCTGACCGAAGACGAGTTCACCGTCACTCATCGTCGGTTCGACGTAGCCTCGCGGCAAGAGCACGTCACGAACGACGGCGATGTGATCCCGCGGAACCATCATGTCGGTGTCGACGCGCGGTCGCATCGCCGGAGAAGGATAAATGGTGTAAGCCAGCGCGGCGCCCTTCAACAGAATCGGGTATACCCGGTGCGCGGCCAACGCCTCGAGCACCTGCGTGATTTCGTGCGCCCGAACGAGTTCGCGCGCCACCGCGGACCGCGGAGGCAATTCACTGCACGCGCTGTCGTGCACTCGCGGTCGCGACGTCATGGATGTGTCAGCACCGCGACGACGGTGTTGTCCTCGGCTACGTGCCGGAGCACGACTCGAAGATTCGCGGCGGCGGCTTCGCGTTCGAGCTCGCCTGGCTCGAACACGTGCGTAAACGACAGCGATGGCGGTCGCTCGCGGCTGTCCACCGACAGAAGGTCGCCGGCCTCGATACGCCAGTCGGATCGCGTCAGCACTCCCGCGAACCGACCGGCGCGAACGAGGATCGAGCGTGGCGGCCGAACACCTGCGGCGTGGCTGACGATCACGTGACCGCCAGGATTGAGGTGTGCCGCCGCTTTCTTCAGTGCAGCGACGCGCCGGGATGTCATTGGAATGGCAGCGTAGCAGTAGTAAGAAAAAATGACGACGTCGCATGGGTGCGGAACTGCCGTGCTCTCGAAAAAGCCGCAAATCAGTTTCGCCGAGCGTCTGCGGGCCGACAGGAGACGCTCCGCAATCCTGAGAGCCTCGCCGCTTGGATCGATCCCGGTCACCTCACACCCGCGCTCGACGAGCGCAACCAGATCGCGTCCACTGCCGCATCCGATGAGCAGTACCTTCGCGCCGCCCGTCACAAAGCGCCCGAGGTACACCTCTTCCCACGGCAACAGGCGAGTTTCCTGAGCAGTGTCGCCCTGGTAGAACCGATCCCATGTCCGTGTGTGATCGGCGTGCATCTCTTCGAGTCGACGCGTGCCCGCCGCCAGGTACGTGGTCGCGCGCGTTGCCCGATCGGCCATTCGGCCGCCGTGCAGAAGCAGCCGCGCGATCGTCGATCGCCATTGCGCCATCCGCTACTCGATCACGCGCGCGACGTCGCACAGCACGGCATCTGTCACACGGACCATTTCAGCCATCTCGTGACGATACGAGAGGGTCTTGACAGGAATCTGCTGCACGAGCGTTGTCGCGAATTCGAACTGCCGTCGCAGCCGCGCGATCTCTGACGGATAGTGGCCTGCGGTGTGCGCCAGCACGCGTGGGAATGCGGCCGCCGGCGACAGCCGCCGAACGCTCGGTGGTCCGGTTGCGCCCTCACCCTTGCCGCTGAGAATGTACAGAGCCTGCAGCGTGCGTGGTCCGGCGGTGCAGTCACCGGCATCCAGCGGCACGATCAGCTTCGTCGTTTCCGGGTTCATGGCGATGCCGCCTTGTGCGAACCCGAGAATGCGATTGGCCATGTCGCGAAACAATTTCAGCCGCGGCGGACCAGGATGTGCCAGCCATGTCCCACCGTCGCGCACGAGCACGAGCATGTCGTCGGTCACCAGCTTGCACCCCTGCCGCACAAGCAGGGCCGCGAGTGTCGATTTGCCGTCGCCGCTGTTGCCGAGAAATCCCACCACCCCGTGATCCGTTGCGACAGCCGTCGCGTGCAATGGTTCGGATCCGAGCCGCACCATCGAAAACGACAGCGCATCAACCAGCAGATACGCCAGCATCGCCTCGTCATCGACGTCGGACAACGGCTGCGCGTAAATGCGGCGGGCGTCGGGTGTGACGAGAAATTCGAAGAGGTTCGCCCAGCGGCGATAGGCGGACCCGTCTGGCAGCGCCGCGTACTGAGCCCACCTGGTTCGCTGCTGGGCAGGCACCCACGATGCCGCCCGAGCGAGTGCCTCTCGCTGATTCGCCACGAACTCTACGTCCCAGCCATCGTCGCCCTCGCTCACACCGCGAACCGGCCACGGCGTTCGGATTCGAATGCCGTAAAGGTGTTGCACGACCGAGCGAAGGGGAGGAGCTTCGGTCAGCATTCAGCGATGCTCAGTTGCGCGCGGTGCATTTCTGGTGTCTGACACGGAATCGTGAATTCGCGTTTCTGGTGTCTGACACGGAATCGTGAATTCGCGGAGCAGCAGTTCGATGCCGCACAACTCGAGTAGACGGTTTGCCAGAGTTGCATTGCTGGCGGTCGCGATGCCGTTCTTCCAGTCCGTGAGAAGGGGCCACAGTGCGGGACCATCGACATAACCGAACTGCACCGCCAGCGATGTCGGTCCGAGGATCGCTGCAATGGCCGGGAAATCGAGCTCGATGCTCCGGTTTGCGAGCTTGGTGAATTCTCCTTTGCTCCGACGATCGACGATCGCATCCGGAACAATTCCACGCATCGCTTTCCGCATCAACCCTCGAGGCACGCCATCGTACGACTGAATCTCTCCCGGGATGCTCATGAGGAATTGCGCCAGGTCGCAATCGAGATACGGGAAAGCCATGTCCAGTCCGTGCATGCCGGCGACGCGACTGTTCCACTCCATGCACTGCACATGGTAACCGCGGCGACATTGCTGGTAGATGGCCCAGGCATGAGTGGTGCCGGGCAGGCGCGCCAGGCGGTTCGCTTCGAATCGCTCGCGAAGAAGTCTTCTGAATCGCTTCGTGTACCAACTTGCTCGCCACGCCCCCTCATCGCGGCGCCGCATGCGACGAGCGCTGCGGACGAACGAGGCAGGAAGGTGACGCGACATCAAGTCCCGGACGACGCGCAACGCGAGCCGCCGTCGATTGATTCCCCACGCGCTCGAGTGATGCTTGAGCAGCGACCATTGTCCCGAGCGTCCCAAGTCGACGATGTAGTCGGTGTCGAACAGCATCTGATCGCCCCAGTGCCCCGTCAGGAGACGGCCGGCTCCTGCCTCGCGCACCCGCCGGAACATCGCCTGGCGCTGGCACGCCAGTGCTTCGCCGAGCGGCGATTCCGAATGCCGCACCTCGTCGGCGGCGAATTCCATGAATCCTGGACGTTGAGCGATCCGTTCGATGGTGACGCCGCACGCCCGCTCGAGCGCGCGAACGAAATCCTCTTCGTCGGACGCCGTGCCCGGCGCGCCTGAATAGTTGAACCCGATCACGTTCGGGCATCGAGCCGCGACGTCGTGAGCGAGGCCCGCCGCTATTGAAAAGATGTAAGCGGAGTCGAGACCGCCACTAACCGACACCGCCACGGCGCTTCGGTGACGCAACCGGTTACGCACCGATGTGGTGACGATCTGGTGAAAGCGGTCAACGTAGTCACGGACGGACCCAAATCGCACGCGGGCCCGGGTGTCAAAATCGAAATACCGGCGCAGCGTGAAACCGCGAGGAGTGACGAGCAAGGCGTGCGCCGGCGGCAATGACTGTATGTCGCGGAAGAAGGTCCGGTTCTGACTGTCCAGAGAAACGAACTGGAGAACGAAATCCGCCATCATCAGGTCGTCCGGGGCGGCGCTCACACCCGGCCACGCCAACAATGCCTTGGCCTCGGTGGCAAAGAGGAACGTGTTGTCGATCGCGGTGAAGCACAACGGACGCACCCCAAGACGATCGCGCGCGACGACCAATCGGTCTGAGACGGCATCGAATACGGCGCAGATGAAATCACCTTTGATGCGACAGACGAAGTGCTCTCCGTACGCTTCGTATGCTGCGCGCACGACTTCGCCGTCGTGACTGTCGGGATGCAGCGACCGATCTCCAATCGCCCCCAGCAGTTCGTCGCGATTATCCAGTCGCCCGTCGAACACGCACGCGATGCTCGTGACGCCGATCTGCGGCTGACTCGACCCAGAATTCCAGTTTGACTTGTGACCGATCCCCACGGGGCCGCTGTGCCACGTCGTCGGAATCACCGGTGCAGGGCTGAGGCGCGCGAGAGAGGTCCGGAATGTTTCGAGATTGAGAGGGCGGCCGTCGAGATGCCAGCAACCGAAAACGCCGCTCATAAGGATGCTTTATCGAGCGCGCGAGTGGATGTTTAGGACGGACGCGCCAGCAGCATGATCCCCTAGGGCATTCCCGAGTTGAAGGTCTTCGGCTGCCCGGCTTCGCTCCTGTCGCTTTGCTTTGCCGCCGTGATCGTGCGCAGGTCACCGTGA
>DASTVZ010000142.1:0-18448 GCA_035758845.1 Vicinamibacterales bacterium | reverse complement strand
GCGGCTGTAACCAACTGTCCGCACTCCGAAAATCCATCCGCCTCTTCGGCTCGTCCTGGAGACGGTTTGTCATCTATTCCGAATAGACGCCAGCGAGATGAACGGGTGATGAATTGCGGATGAATTGGTCGTGGCGTGTTGGTGGCAATTCTTCGTCAGCATTGACACACGCGCGCTCACAACAGTACGCTGCTAGTTGGTAGGGAGTAGCGGCCCGCACCCGGCGGGTGGTCCAGTCGTCAACACGGAGCTCGATCGAGCTCCCGGCTGAGACCGACGCATCGACGCATCCAGCGAGACTGCCACACCGATGGAGGTGTGTAGTGGTCATCTGGATCGCCTTCCTGAGCTTCATTCTCATTCTGCTGGCGCTCGATCTCGGCATCTTTCATCGCCGCGCGCACGTCGTGTCGGTGCGGGAAGCACTGACCTGGACGTTGATATGGATCGCGACGGCGTTCGCGTTTGCCGGCGTCATCTATCTCGGCTACGACCGGCACTGGTTCGGGATGGGTCTCGCGCCCGACGCGGTCGAGCGCACGGCGGCATTGCCAGAAGGCCAGGTCAATGATGCCCGAGCGGCAGTGCTGAAATTCCTGACCGGATACCTCGTCGAGCTCTCGCTGAGCGCGGACAACGTGTTCGTCATCGCGATGCTCTTCACCTACTTCGCGATTCCTCGGATATTCCAGCACCGCCTGTTGTTCTGGGGCATTCTCGGGGCGCTGGTGATGCGAGGCATCATGATCGCAATCGGTGCACAGATGGTGTCCCGCTTTGCGTGGACGCTCCCGGCCTTCGGTGTCGTACTGATCGCAACCGCGGCACGGATGCTGTTCATGGGCGACAAGCCGGTGGACTTAGAACGGAAGTTGGTGGTACGCCTGATGCGGCGGCTGCTGCCGGTGACGACAGAGTTTCACGGCGAGCATTTCCTCGTGAAGCGCGATCCTCCCGATCCATCGGCGAGCCGATGGCTGCTGACGCCACTCGCGCTCGCGCTGGTCATGATCGAGACGACGGATTTGATCTTCGCTGTGGACTCGATTCCGGCAATCTTCGCGATAACAGCGGATCCATTTCTCGTATTCACCAGTAACGTCTTCGCGATTCTCGGCCTGCGTTCGCTGTACTTCGCGCTCGCCGGCGCATTGCACACGCTTCCCTATTTGAAGCAGTCGCTCGCCGCCGTGCTCTTGACCGTTGGTGTCAAGATGCTTGCGCACTCCTGGCTCGAGCAGAATCTCGGTGACAACTTCAATCTCTACATGCTGGCCGTTGTCGTCGCCATTCTCGGAACCGGCGTGCTGGTCTCGCTTATCGAGTTGCGCTGGCGTGGTCGGATTCAGGCAGCGGTCCGATCGGCCGTGCACAGTGTGGGCGAGCGTCTCGTTCCCGACCGTCTCATTTCAACGATCCTCGACGCCGCCCAACGATCGATTGCGCAAAAGACAACGGCAGCCGAGGCCAATCGACATCAGCCGTCGAGTTCGCCGGTCTCATCGATGACAAGACTGTGGAATCGATTCATCCGCGGTAGCGCCGGTAAGCTGCGCGTTGTTGCGATTCACCAGATTGTGGTCGACAGTGAGACGTACGCGGCATGCGTGGCGACACTGATGGTTTGACCGTTGATTACAGTTGCCGTTTGTCATACACGTATCTGTTCCTGCCAGAAGTTCTTTCACTGCCGACGACTGTCCATTCCCTGGATTCCCGCCAAAATCAGGGGCTTCCGACTGGCGCTGATCTTGCCGCCTCGGGACTACGATGGTGAATCTTCGATGGCTGGTTGTCTTTGCGATGCTGGCTCAGGTCGGTATTCCCCGACCACCGACAAATGTTCGGATCGTCAGGGACCTTGGTACCTGCCAGAGCGATGAAGTTGGCGCTCCTCCGAACTGCTTCCCGGCACCGCCAGCTCCGGTCATCGGCGGCAAACAGTGGAGGGTGACGTACTCCGAGGAGTTCAGCGGGACGACACTCGACCTGACAAAACTCACCCCCTGCTTCGACTGGAACTTCGGCGCCTGCACGGCGTCGTTCAATACCGGGAAGGAGCGGTACTTACCGTCGCAAGTACAAGTGAGCAACGGCACGGCGAAGCTCGTGGCGGAGCCGCTCGTGCCTGCGTACGCGAACACCGCGTGTTACCAGGGTCAATGCACCTACAAGGCTGGACTGGTGTCGACCGCGCGACCGCGAGCCGACAACGGATCCGCTTACTTGTTCCCGTTTACCTACGGCTACATCGAATCGCGCATGAAGTTCCCGGGAGCGCCAGGATTCTTCACGGCGTTCTGGATGCTGCCAACCAATCCGAACTTCAGCTACGACACCGAAATCGACATCGTCGAAATCCTCGGCGGCCATCCCGACACAATTTTCATGACGTATCACTACAACGGCCGCAGTACGTCCTTCACAGCCAACAACGGCTTGCACAACAATGGCGCGTGCCAGGTCAAAGACTATTCGACCGACTTCGTACGATTCGGCCTCGACTGGGAGCCGACTTACGTTGCGTGGTACATCGATGGCGTGAAATGCGGCCAGTTCAACGGCAACGCGAGCACGATCGAGAGCGGCCCGATGCAACTGATCCTGCACATGATGATCGACAACCAATGGGAACGCGATTGGAGTTCCGTCCTGGCAAATCAGACGCTGGTGCGGCAACTGGAAGTGGACTACATTCGCGTCTATCAGCAGCAGCAATAATCTGACGCCAGCTTTCCACTACGGCTTCGTCAGTGCGAACTGGTTGCTGGACGGAGGCTGCAATCCGAGAAGATCACACGAGGCGAACGTCACGTCAAACTGTCCAGACATTGACGTGGTGGTAGTGGTGGCGAGGCCGCGGGCGGATATCGCACACTCTGGTGCACCACTCACAGTACCGGGCGGCGCGACGTATGTGAGTGAAAGCTGCGTTCCGGTAACGACTCCGCTCAGGGTTCCGGTGAAGGTCAAGTCGCTGACCGCTGGTGAGGTGGAGAGCGTGGCAGGGCCGGAAACGGTGCTGCCTGTCTGAGTCGCCGACCACGTCAGACGAAGCGCCCTGCCGCCGCCTGATCCGGCACCGACGACTCCCGACCATGAACCGGAAAGATCAATTGAGGAACCCTGTGGAGCGTTAGGCGAACCGCCGCAACTCACGGGTACAAGTAGCAGCAAAGCGAGCAGAACTGCCATGCTTCCACGCACGTACCCGCGCACAATCTCTCCGGGCGGACCGGTCCCTTGAACGTCCTGCCCCCCCTGGGTCCGATCGCGATGACGAGTACGCGTGCTGACCACTGGCCCCGAATGCATAGGAGTTGGGTCAGAATCTCTTTCTACTTCGTCTCCGGGAACAGCAGAACCTTCACGTAGCGATTGGTATCGAGATACTGACGCGCCGCATCCCTGAGCATCGGCCCCGAGAGCTGATCGTAGATCTGACGTAGCGACGTCGCATCCGGGATCGGCTCGTCGTACTGATACGCGTACGATAACTGACTGAGGACGTAGCCGTTCTGACGGGTGTCCGTCTCCAGATCGCGCCGCAATGCCGCCTGGGCATCGGCCGCCTGTCCGGCGCTCGGACCGGTGGTCTTGAAGTCGTCGACGACACTGAAGAGCGCCTTGACGAGATCCTCCGTGCGCGTCGGATCGCAGGCGAATGTGATCGTCACGCGATACTCCTCGTTCGGTCGTTTCGTGAATTCAGGCACGACGCTCACGCCATATGTGCCGCCGAGGTCTTCCCGGAGCACGCGCTGCAGATTCCCCGCGAGCGTGTTGGCCATCGCACGCAGGACGATACGGTTCTTCTGATTGTTCTGGAACGGCCCGCTGAACACGACGCCGACTTCACTCTTTGGCGTCGTCCCTTTGTTGACCACCTTCTCCACCACCCCCGACGGTGGTCTGATTCCGACATCCTTTCCCGCTTCCTTGCGATTGAGTGCCGGCAGGCTTGCCAGATAGCGCTCGACGAGAGGCTTGATGGTTGCAAGATCGAAGCTGCCGACGAACACGAACGTAAAGTCGCTGGCGTCGGCAAATCGATCCTTGTAGAACGCCAGTGACTTGTCCAGGTTCATCTGCGCGACAAGCTCCTGGCTCAACGGCCGCGCGCGAAGGTGATTCTGCGTCAGAGCGGCATTGAGTGCATCTTCGAAGGCTGCATCCGGACGCGCCTGCCGATTAGCCAGCGCGGCGGTTAATTGACCGGTCGCGGCGCGAAAGGCTTCCGGGTCGGCCCGCGGCTGGGTGAACGTAAGATAAATCAACTGAAACAGCGTTTCGAGATCTCGACCCAGCGTCCGGCCGCTCAGCCCCTCGAACATCTCTTCGATTTCGGGACGCACGACCGCAGTTTTCCCCGCAAGCTTCTTCCCCAAGTCGATCTCGCTCAGCGAGCCAAGTCCACCTTCCGCGATGATCCGATCCGCCGTTTCAGCAGCGACGTAATCCTGATCGGTCGCGAGCGACGTGCCGCCGGGACTGAACGCACGGAACAGGATCTCATCCTGTTTGTACGTGGTCGGATCAACCACCACGCGGACGCCGTTCGATAACGTCCACTCCGTAACCCCGGGAGCCTTGGTGGTGGTCCTGGTCACTGACCCAGCCTTCGGAACGTTCTCCAGGAGCGGACGCGAGCTGACCGTGTCGACATACGCCGTGAGATTGCTGCCAGATGCGTTCTTGATGACCGCAGCAAGCTTCGCCTCATCTGGTACGGTGACGCCGGCCTTCTTCGGTGCGCTCACCACGACAACACGGTTGCGATCGGGAACCCAGTCGCGGGCGAGGCTGTTGATATCAGACAGCGTGATCTCCGGCAGGAAGCGTTGAACCAGGCCGTTTTCGTACGCGATCCCCGGAATCGGCTCCTGCTGCATGAAACTACGGATGTACTCGTCGGCCAGCGACTCCGATGTGTGCTCGTCGTTCGAGGCGGCAAGCTGCGCGAACGCTTGTTGATAGCTGAGACGAAAGCGATCGAGCTCGGTCTGCGTAAAACCAAAGCGAGCGACGCGATCGGCTTCGGTGAACAACGCTGCCAAGCCGCGCTCCACACCTCCATCGGCGACGAGCGCACTGAGCGTTGTCGCCTCCGCGGTATTCACAAACAGCCCTCGACTCGTATCGGCGTCGAGAAACGGCGCGTCGGGTTTTTGCGCGATTTCCGACAATCGGGCCGACAACAAGCCGGAGAAGACGCGCTCGATCGTCATCTGTCGATACGCATTGATGGTTGTTTGATCGGGCGCCGCCCTGATGCTCGAGACATTGATCGTCGTCGACGTCATTTCGGGATCGGTGGCCACGATATAGCGTGTGCCGGGTTGTTCGGGGACGTCGTAGTTCGGCCGCGGACGTGCGTTGACGGCAGCTGGAATCGACCCGAAGTGCGATCGGATCAGTCCCTCGACGGTGGCCGGGTCGAAGTCGCCGACCGCAATCACGGCCATCAGATCGGGGCGATACCAATCGGTGTAGAACTTCTTCAGCCGGTCGTACGGAAACGACCGGATTACCTCGGGCTTGCCGATTGGAAGCCGTGCGGCATAGCGAGAGTCCTTGAGTAGAACCGGCAGCTCGATGTCGAGCAATCTGGCGCCGGCGCCGAGTCCGGTTCGCCACTCCTCGAGGATGACACCCCGTTCTTTGTCGATCTCGGCGGAATCGAACGTAACGGCGTGCGCCCAATCTTCCAGGATGAGCAGCGAGCGGTCGACGACCGTCGGATTGTCGGTGGGAATGCGCAACTGAAAAACAGTCTGGTCAAAGCTCGTGTTCGCATTGATGTGCGCGCCGAAGCGCATCCCGGTCGACTGCAGAAACGCGACCACGTCCTGTTTGGGGAAGTGGCGGGTGCCGTTGAAGCACATGTGCTCGACGAAATGGGCAAGGCCGCGCTGATCATCGTCTTCGAGAATCGATCCGGCGTTGACGACGAGACGGAGCTCGGCTCGTCCAAGCGGCTGCTTGTTTGCGCGCAGGTAATAGCGAAGGCCGTTCGGTAGCGTTCCGACGGTGATTCGCGGATCGACCGGCACCTTCGCCGTCAGCGGCACGTTCTGCGGACCCGTGCTCGCCGCCCGCTGGGCATTGGCGGCAAAGCCGGTCAGCGCGGTGATCGCCAGCGCGAGGAAGACGAACGTCGAGCGATTGCGAGAAGTCATAGCTTTATCATTCCACAGCATTGAGCCGTCGAACGCGGCTCTTTATCCCCGCCCCCGCCCCCGAGCGCTGGGATCGCCGGTGGGAGGAGGTGCGTGATCAGCGGCAGCGGGTGGACCGAGCAATTCTGTAAAGATGGGTTTGAGCGCGTCGGCCCAGACCTGATACCCCTTTAAGGTCGGGTGCAGCCTGTCGCGCTCGTTCATCATGCCGTCAAACAGTCGCCCGTCGTTGTCTGCGAGTCGATCGTTCACGTTCAGAAACCGGGTTTTCTTTCCATCGGCGAGGCGCGCAAGATTGTCGTTGATACGATTGATTGCCGGCATCACCGCCATATTGTCGTTGCGCGGAAAAATTGCCGTCAGCACAATCGTCGCTTCAGGCGCTTTGCGACGACAGACATCAACGATCGCCTTGACGCCGCGGGACGTGTCGTCGACGACTTCAGTCCCGCCGGGCTGTGCGCCCACGTTGTTGGTGCCCGCCAGGATGACAATGATCTGTGGCCGCACATCATCCAGTTCACCGTTCTCGAGGCGCCAGAGAATATTCTCGGTCCGATCCGCGCCCCACCCAAAATTCGCCGCGTTCCACCCAAAGAAGTTCGCCTTCCAGTTCGCTAGTAGTTCCGGATAGTCGGTCGCTCCCCAGCGGCGGACGATGGAGTCACCGACGAAATACACGTCGATGCCGCCGTGGCGAGCCTTTTCGAGCAGTTCGAGATGCGCGGTCTGGGAGTTCTGGTCACCTCGCGGGGTAGGCTGATCGCCTTGCCGCGGAGGCTGGGCCAGTAACAAGGCGAACACGAATAACAAGAGAGCGGGGGACTTTTCCATCTGACGCCACGATCTTACTGCGGGCCAGGCCTCAGCCATTTGTTTTCCGTACTTAGCCGTTTCCTGCCACAGGTTTCCCCAGCCGTTGCCGGTCCTCTGCTGTTATCGTGGCCGCGCGAATTGGCAGCCCCTCTGCCTCGCTCGGTTTCCCTAGAAATTTCCCGGATTTCGCGGTCCCGAGAACAAGGGGAACTTGGCAGCGGTCTTTCACTACATGCGGCCAGCAGAGGAGGAAGGAATGTTCATACGGTACAGATTGCCGTCGTTCATTGGCGCGCTCGTCGCAACGGCGGCGCTGTTCCCGGCTATCGCGTCCGCGGAACCCGTCTCACTCACGGTCAACATGGAGACGAGCCTTCAGCAGATCCTCAATCGCCCGTGCGTTATCGGCGATCCCTCGTGTCACAACAAGGATGTATTGCCGTATACGCTGATCGGGCCGCGCATGGGATCGGGCACTCTCGAGTCCCCAACCTATACGGTTCAGCAACTTCGAGACCTGATTGGCGGCGATACCTTTTCGATCGGCGTCGATCTGAATCAGGCTATGGGGCACGACGACGGGGCCTACGATCTGCTCCGCTTTACGATGTCGGTAAACGGCACAATCGTTTCCAGCACGACCAAGAGCTGGACACTGATACCGACGAATCCTGGGAATGGCTTCTCGGATGCCGCGATTCTCGGCTTCGACCTCTCCGGCTTTGCGCCGACCGACAAGGTGGTGTTTGCCACGACGTTTTCGGGCGCGAGAGCGGGACGCGAGCAGTATTTCCTGCAGACTGCTATCGGCACTGGTGGCGGCGGCTCCGCCTCACCTGTTCCGGAACCGGCGTCAATCATTCTGTTGGGAAGCGGCCTTGCGGGCATCGCGGCAGCCTATCGCCGCAAGCGGACGAAGAACGAATAGCCGCTCCCCCAGCCGACCTCTGTAGGGCAGGGTCTTTAGACCCTGCCCACCTTAGCCCCGTCCTTTCCTTTCCGTACATTGGCTTTGTGAGGGCACGAGTTCCCGGGAAGATTCCAGTGTCGTCAATCATGTACGTCCCTGTAAGCCCGCCATGCACACCAAAATGGGTAATCGTGAGGTTAGCGGTGAACTCACGGAACCCGTGCAGCGGGCATTCGCCTTGCACGGTTGCTCAGCTTGTTGCTACGCGATTTCTCTTTAGCACCGCCTTTGAACCACATAGCCGCGTTTCCTTCATTTCTGGCAAATCTTGGTTCGCGCAGAGCGGTCCCAGGGCACGTCATCACGAAAAAGCCCATCGTGCCGTCGTTGGTGAGTATCGTCATCCCGTGTTTCAACTACCGGCACTATCTGGGCAAGGCGATTGACAGTGCGCAAGCGCAGCAGTACCGCCCCTTCGAAATCATCGTCGTGGATGATGGATCGACGGATGATTCGGCTACAGTCGCCGAGCATGCCGGCGTCAGGCTCATCCGGCAACCCAATGCGGGCCTCGGGGCGGCACGAAACATCGGGCTGGCTGAGGCGGCGGGAGAATTCGTGCTCTTTCTCGACGCGGACGACGAACTCTTGCCCGATGCGGTGGCCACCGGCGTGGCGGCGCTCCGGGCGCGGCCGGCAGTATCGTGTGTCGTTCGGCTCTGTCAGCTGATGGATGCCCAGGGGCGAGAGCTTCCGGCGCACCATCGGGACATCGACACGGAAAAGCTTTACCGCGAATGGCTTCACGCCAATTTCGTCTGGACGCCTGGCGCGGCGATGTTCCGCAGAGACTGTCTCGCCGAAATCGGCGGGTTTCCTGCCGAGCTTGGGCCGGCCTCCGACTATGCCGTGTACCTCGCGCTGGCGCGCGCCGGTGAAGTCGCGCTTGACCCGCGCGAGGTGATTCGGTATCGGCAACACGACCGCAATATGTCGCTCGACCCCGTGTTGATGCTGCGCGCCGTACTCGGCGTCCTGCGCCGCGAGCGTACACGGGCGCCAGACGTGTACCACAGCGATCTCCGTGTGTCGCGCCGCTCGTGGCGCCAATATTACAGCGAGCAGATCATCCAGCGGCTGCGACGCGACTGGCGCATGGGTGGACTCGGGTGGTGGCACACGAGCGCCGTCTGGACCCTGGCGCGGCATACTCCCAGTCTGATGTTCCGCCAGATCAGGATCAAGCTGTCGCGCGTTATTCGCGGGAACGCGCCGGCACCATTGGAGCGCGGCCGATTCAACTCCGACGTGTCGGAGCCTGCCGCAAAGTCGATGCGCGGCTGATCCTCTCGCGCTCATGGCGACCGCCATCCGCGATGTCGAGCTGTCCGCACCATTGGCCGCGATCGCCGATCTCGGAGCCTACTCGCGGTGTCTGCTGGTGTTCCGATGGCGTCGCCGCGTGGTCGGCCGCCAATTTGTTCCCGTCTTCAGCGACCGGCTGGACACCGGCGCGATCATCCAAGCCGCGAGTCAGTGTGGCGCCGACGCCTCCTATCGCTGGCTCGCCGACACAATCGGCTACGACGAGCGTGACTTTGTCGGCGCGCGGCCGCTCACCGCGACAGTAGCGATCTGCACTCGTGAGCGGCCCGTGGATCTGTCGCGTACGCTCACCGCGGTCGCACCCTGCATCGATGCCGGACACCAGATAGTAGTCGTCGACAACGCGCCGCGCACGAGCCGAACGCGCGAAGTGGTGGAGCGGTTTCGCGGCGTTCGTTACGTCTGCGAACCGACAGTCGGTCTGAATGTCGCCCGCAATCGTGCGATGCGCGAGGCGTCGACCGACCTCGTCGCATTCACCGACGACGACGCAATACCCGAGGCGGAGTGGCTCGACGCGTTGATCGCCAACTTCGGCGATCCCCGCGTGCTATGCGCGACCGGATTGACGCTGCCGATTGAACTCGAAACCGACGCCCAGGAGCTCTTCGAGGACCTCTCGCCATTCGGACGCGGGTTTCGCCGTCGTATCTTCGACGGACAGCACGACAATCCGGTGGAAGTGGGGCGCGTCGGCGCCGGTGCGAACATGGCCCTCCGGCGCGTGGCCATGGATCTGGTGGGTCCCTTCGATGAGCGACTCGATGCTGGCACGCCGACGCGATCTGGAGGCGACCATGAGATGTTCGTACGCATCTTGGCGGCCGGATACCAGATCGCCTACGACCCGGCGGCACTGAGCTGGCATCGTCATCGCCGGACACATGACGAGCTCCGGGATACGCTCCGCGGCTACGGCGTCGGTGTGTACGCCATGTTCACCGGCCTGTTCCTCGAACGTCGCGAATTGGGCGTAGTGCGCCTCGCTTGGGCGTGGTTTCGTTCGGCGCACCTGCCGGAGCTGCGCCGCTGGTTGTTGCGCCGCCCGCCGACGCGGACCTCACCATTCATACTCGCGGAGCTTCGGGGGTGTCTGCACGGACCAGCCGCGTGGTTCGCTTCTCGCCGCCTGCGGGCGCAACGCTGACTGCAGATGATCGCGCCGCGATTCTCTGTCGTGATTCCGACGCACGATCGCCGCGACGCCGTGATGCGCCTGCTCCGCGCGCTTCGGCGGCAGGATCCGGTGCCCGGGGGATTTGAGGTCGTCATCGTCGCCGACGGATGCGCGGACGGAACGGTGGAAGCCGTCCGCAAACTGGACACCGGATTCCCCTGCGCAGTCCTTGAACAATCAGCATCCGGACCCGCTGCCGCGCGCAACCGGGGCGCTGCGCACGCGACCGGGGACATCCTGCTGTTTCTGGATGACGACGTGGAGCCGCAGCCCGGTGTGTTACGCGCACACGCCGAGTTCCACGCGCAGGTCGCTGACGGGATTGGCATCGGCTATCTAGA
This sequence comes from Vicinamibacterales bacterium, assembly GCA_035758845.1. Taxonomy (GTDB): domain Bacteria; phylum Acidobacteriota; class Vicinamibacteria; order Vicinamibacterales; family 2-12-FULL-66-21; genus JALZOC01. The sequence continues at coordinate 7,639 of DASTVZ010000142.1, read as the reverse complement.
ACCCTTGGTCACTGCGCGCGGATTCTTCGGCGTGGTCTTGCGCGGATGGTGGGAATCGATGTTCGAGGAGTCGCGCCGTCCCGGACACCGGTATGTGTATAGTGACCTGCTGAGTGGTCATTGCTCACTCGAACGGCGCGCATTCGAGCGGCTGGGAGGATTTGATGCGACGCTTCGCAGCCACGAAGACTACGAGCTCGGATACCGCGCGATCGCGGCCGGAATGAATCTCCGGTTCGTTCCCGACGCGACGGCCGTTCACCATGAGGCGAGCGAGATCGAAAAGACCTTTCAGCGCAAGGTGGACGATGGGATCGCGGACGTCTCGCTGCTTCGGCGGTATCCGGCGCTTGGAGTGTCGCTGCCACTGGCGCGAGGGAGGGCACCTGGCCTGGTCGGTCGGGTGGCGACGCACCTTGCCGCGATAAGCCCGCGCGCCGGCGACGGCTTTGCCGCCGGCGCGCGATGGCTGCTGCGCGCATACGAGCGCGTCGGGTTGCGATTCCGTTGGCGCGCGCTGCTGGACGATCTGCTCGTCTACTGGTACTGGCGCGGCATCGTCCAGGCGAGCGGCGGCACGGACGAACTGGCTGCCATGCTCCGCAAGGCGCCGCCGCCCGCGGAGCCCGACCTGGAGCTGGACCTTGCTCGCGGTATCGCGGAAGCAGAACACCGGCTCGATGAGCTGCGGCCACCGAGTGTGCGGTTTGTCTATCGCGAACACGCCATCGGCACGGTGCCGGAACGGGACGGCGTCGAGCGTCTCCGAGGCATTCACCTCCGCGAGATGATCGTGCGCCACTTCGCACACGAGTATCTGCGCGCGGCTGCTCGTGCCGGCGCCATTCCGCATGGACTCCCGCCGTTGCCGGCCGAGATCATGAACGAGCCTGCGCCCCGCCATCCCGAACGACGGCGTCCCCGATCCGCCCTGGTCGCTCGATGACGCAGCGCCTGCGATCCGCGGCACTCTGCACAATCTGGGTGACGTGGGCCGCAGTTGTGGTCACGCACTATTTCACCCTTCCCGCGAACCGATTTCTCTTCTTCGAAGGACCGATCGGCTTTCCACAATTCTGGCGGGAAGCGGCAGTGCGCGGCGTTCTTGCGATCGCGGCGGCCGCTGCCGTCGCGCTCGCCGCGTGGACCGTGGGTCAACGACTGTCGAAATGGTTCCTGACCGGCCTGTTCACGAAGCCGCTCGAAGCCCTCCTGTTCCAATTGGCGGTTGGGTTCACGTCGCTGTCGTACGCGCTCTTCGCGTTGGCCGGCGTCGGGCTATACCGCCGTGGAGTGGTGGGCGGTATTGTCATGCTGCTCGCTGTGTTGGGATGCGTTTCCGCGCCTCGACCGTTAATGCGGGCCCTAAGATCGTTCTCCATCCCGCGGCGCGCCGACGTGGCGTTCGTCGTTTGTGTGGGCACCGCGGTCGCTTGCGGATTGATCGCAGCGCTCGCCCCCGAAACCGAATACGACGCGCTGTGGTATCACCTGTACCTGCCCGCTCGATGGCTGGCCGCCGGAAGACCTGTCGATCTGATCGAGGACTACATCTCGCTGTACCCGCTTGCATGGGAGATGCTGTATGGCGGCGCCATGGCGCTCGGCGGCCCCGTCGCCGCCAAGGCGCTTCACTTCGTCTGCCTGCCGCTCGTGGCAGTGACGACGTCGCTGCTGACGACACAGCTTTTCCCGCGCGCAAGTCCGTGGGTTGCCACTGCGCTAGTGGTGACGGCGCCGACCATCCTGTGGGAGTCCACGACCGCGTACGTCGATCTCGCATTAGCGTGGTACCTCGCGCTGGCCGTGTACGCGCTCGTCCGGTACGACACGTCACAGGACCGGCGCTGGATAGTCGTCGGCGCGGTGGTGATGGGCATGGCGCTCGGTATCAAACACCTCGGCCTTGTCGCGCTTGCGATTACCTCGATCATCCTTGCGTTCCGTGAAACCCGAATTGCCACGAGCCGCGACGGGGCGCGGTCGGTCATAGTGTTCGCAGCGATCGCCATCGCAATTGCTTCGCCGTGGTACGTCCGCGCGTACGCGGCCTCGGGTAATCCGGTGTTTCCCGAAATGTACTCGGTGTTTGGCGCGACGCCGGAAACGCGATGGAGTCCGGATGCGGAGCGGTCCCTTCGGCGTTTCAAGGATCACTTCGGGCGTTCGAGGACGCCGGCGCATCTCGCGACATTGCCGTGGGACGTCACGATACACGGTGCCAGCTATGGGGGTACGTTCGGCCCGCTGTTCTTGATTCTGGTCCCCGCGGCAGCAACGTGGCGCCGCCGAACGCGGACACCAGCAGGCTGGGTTCTTCTCGCTGGCTCTGCGCTGTACATCGCCGTGTGGGCATCCCCGATCAGCAGCTTTCAGCTGCGCTTTCTCGTGCCGGTCGTCCCGTTGCTCGCGTTGGCAGCTGCGCAAGGCGCGGCCCGGGTCGAAGAGGCCGCGGAGGCTGCGTTGAGACACGGCGGAGCGGCCGCCGGCGCGGTGATCATCGCGCTGCTGGTGATGAATCTGCCGCCTGCCATCGAATGGCACGAACGCGACCGCGTCGGGTGGTCCGGGTGGTTGACCCATGTCGTTCGCGGACTGCCAATCGCCGTCGTCGTCGGCGTCGAGACAGAGGATGACTATCTCGCGCGAATCGTTCCGTCCTACCGCGCGTGGCGCTTCATCGACACGACGCTGCCGCGGTCGAGCCGCATCCTGTCGTTTTCAGGAGGCGATAATCTCTACAGCGACCGCTCTCGTATTTCCAGCGACGCCTTCGTCGCGCACCAGGCGACGTGGGGCGCGGAGGCTGGGGAAGAGCGCGCGGCAGTCCACGCGTTGACCCAGCTTGGCATTACGCATGTGCTGTTCGACAAGCGTCAATTCGAGAACGGCAGCGTGCGAACGATCGCCGTTGGCACAGCGCAGATGCAGCGCTGTTGCTTGGTCCTCGTGTACGAAGACGATCGGTTCGCCTTGTACGAAGTAAGGCCGGGTCCGTTCTAGCAAGTTATCGCGCGTTCGGGATCACGCGCGGCAGGGAGGGCGTCTTCTCGCCAGCGTGAGTCACGCGCCAGGTGTGGGGCATGTAAAACTGTCCAATTACCTCGGTACCAGCTTCCACGAATAAATTCGTACCGCCGTCCCACCAGTCGATGACATGGCGCGTCACCGCCTCGCGGACCACGACCCCCACGTAGTACGCCCCTCGCTTCAACGGAAAGGGATCGGAGACAAACTCGATGACCCCGCCCGGCGGCACGACGCTAACTCCTCCACCTTCATCGGTCCGTGCCGTTGCGATGATCGTCTTACCGTCGCTCGAGTAGTACGTGATCTCGAACACCACGCGATCGAGCTGTCGCGTCGCCGTGTAACGGACCGAGACAACGAGCGGGTCGCCGGTGCGCGCCGACAGCGCTCGCAATCCTGACGCGTCGCCGCCGAAGGTGAGGCCCGTGATTCTCAGTACGCCCTCGCGCGCGACGCTCGCAAAATCTGCTGCCTCCGTCGCCGCGGTGGTGATCCGCCGGTGGTACTCGCTGACGACGTGGGCCGGCTCGCCGATCATCATCACTTCACCTTTGTCGAGCAGAACCGCCGTATCACAGAGCTGCTCGACGGCGGTCAGGTCGTGCGAGATGAAGATCGTGGTGATGCCCTGGCGCTTCAGATCGCGAATCCGGGTGAGGCACTTCACCTGAAACTCGGCATCGCCCACAGCGAGAACCTCGTCGACGAGCAGCACGTCGGGCTCGAGGTGCGCTGCAATCGAAAATCCAAGACGCACGTACATGCCAGAGGAATACCACCTGACCGGCGTGTCGATGAACCGTTCGACACCGGCGAATTCGACGATGGCTGGGAGCTTGGCCGCGATCTCATGGCGGCGCATGCCAAGGATCGCGGCGCTCAGGAAGACGTTCTCGCGACCGGTCAACTCCGGATGAAAGCCAGAGCCGACCTCGATGAGCGACGCGAGCCGGCCATCGATGGTGACACTGCCGCTGGTCGGCGCGGTGATGCCCGCCAAGACCTTGAGCAGCGTGCTTTTGCCAGCGCCGTTTCGGCCGATGACCCCGACCGATGCGCCACGCGGCACATCGAAGGTGACCTCTTTCAATGCCCAGAAGCTGCCCGCGTTGCGCCGCACGCCGAGTCGATACTGCTTTCCGAGCCGCTCGATCCTGACATCAATTGGCGTCATACCACGTCCGCCATCGTCCGCTCGGCGTGCTTGAAATAGATGAAGGACGCGGGCAGCAGGACGAGGATCACGAGTGCGCTGACGGCCAGTGCTGCCGAATCGGGATGTTGATCTAAGACCACAGCCCGCCGGAACGCGTCGACGATACCGGCCATCGGGTTGGCGATGTAGAGTGCGTATAACGCCGACGGTAGCCCCCGCCGCGCCGCCGAAAGCGGGTACAGAACGGGCGTCGCAAACATCCACATTTGCAGAACGACCGGCATGGCCAGTCCGACATCGCGGTGACGGACTTGGAACGCCGACACGATCAGTCCGGCAGCCACGAGAAACAGAGCGAGCAATGCTACGGCAATCACAGACCAGAGCGCCGTGATAGTCAGCGGCACGTGAAACCAGAACATCATCGCGACGAGCGCCGTCGAGGCAATCGCGAGATCGGTCAACGCGGCGACGACGTAGGTGAGCGGAAGGATCTCTCTGGGGAACGCGACTTTCGTAACCAAGTCGGCATGGCTGGTAAGCGCGCTGGCCGCGGACGACAGACCCGACGAAAAGGCTGACCACAGAAGAAGACCCGCGTAGGCGAATACGGCGTACGGGACTTCCTGGGCGGGTGCGCCGCGGATGAACGAAAACATCAACGCAAACACGAGCATCATGGAGAGTGGATGGAGCAGCGCCCAGAGGATTCCCAGCCGCGACCTCTTGTACCGCACCTTGATCCGATGAATGCTGAGCGTCTTCAGCAGATCGAGGAACTGCGTGAGGCGGGCGAGCTCGCGCAATGGCCGAATGTTACGGAGCGACGGCGGCTCGAAGCGGGTGACAGGGCGCGTGCGGAGCCCAGGTGCCGGGGGAACGATGCTCATCGCGGTTCCGCAACAGTACCGCAAATGCTATACCAAACGTTTTTCCGGAGGCCTTTCATTGTCACGGGCTCTTATCGACCCACCTCGATCGCTCATCGACTTGGCTGTTGCTCCAAGCGTCAATGCTTTGACTGCAAGGAGATTGCGTGCTTGGCCGCCGCGATACGGCTTCGCAGGGTGTCAGTTGCTCCCCCGACGGGCAGCCGCTCGAGACTGTCGAGCGCCTCTTCGTACCATTTAATCCAGGCAGCTCTAACCCGTTGTTCCGTGGCGCCAGCGGCAGCGGCGTCCGCGGCCTGAGCAACGAGCGCAGCTCCCTGCGTACGTTCGAGGGCAAGCCGGCGAGCCGCGGCGCCGGCAATGATGTTCAACACTACAGTCGCGTCGGCATCATCCGCTGAGGCCAGGAGCCACGCCGACGTGGCAACTGCAACCGCAACATTTTTCATTTCGGCGGCGCTGACCTTGTCCACCCGATCCTGATTCGTGTGGTAATAGCGATCGGTGAAATGCCAGTTGAGAAGTGAAGGCACGCCCGCCGCCGCGAACGTCGTGTGATCGCTCCCTCCTTCGTACGGGTTCGTGCGAACCGTCCACTTCGTGTCGCGCGCGCGGCGAAGACAAACAGCAAGATGAAGATCGTTGAGAAGACTTCCCTTCAGCGACCGTTCGGCGACATCGCCGCGCCCCCACTCGGTGTGCGGATCGGATGGACGCGACCAGACGGCAGATGGATCCGCCTGCTTCTCAATGAGGAAAGTCCCGCCCGTCTTTCCCGTATCTTCACCGGTCATGTCCAGCGCGAACATGTATTTCACGCCCGCTGCATCGGACAGATGCGATAGCCATTGTCGACTTCCCCGCACTTCGTCCACCCACATGAACGTCAAAGTGCGCTCCGGCGCTGGTAACTCGCCCGCCGCGATTGCCGACAGGAGCGCGCGTGCGAGTGCATACAGCGTGGCGCAGCCACTCGCGTCGTCGTTCGCGCCAGGTTCCTGAACGTGCGCGACGAGAACGATGCGTTCATCGGGATGGGACCGACCGGGAATCTCGGCGATCAACGTTCGGTTCGGGCCGTCGTAAAACGACGAGTCAACAGTGACACGGACGCGAACAGGTCCGCGTTTCATCCGTTCACGTATCCGGTTCGCGGCGCGCCAGGAGGATTTGAATCCAAAACTCTTCGCGCTCGCGTCGTCGGGAATGCTTCCCCACTGCAATACGTCTTTCTGCTCCTCAGACATGCGCGCAGGATCAGCAGGGCGGATATAGGACGCGATCTCGGTCGAAATGACACCCGCAGCACCGGCGCCCTTCACCGCCTCCTGCCACAGACGGGCCAGGGGAGCATCGCCGAGAACAACCATGCCCTTCAAGGTTTCGTAATCGCGTGCCCTGCGCCCGCCGATGTCGACGATCGGCGCAACGAGCCCGCCGGGCGGTGTCGAGAAGGAGTTGATTGCCAGCGATACGCGATCGTGTTCGCGAGACAGGAGGGGCGGCTCCGATGCGCCGTCGAATTCAACCGTTCCGACTCGATAATCCCAGCCGCGTCCGGTGTTTGGAAATTCCTCGACCCGCACACGACCCACGGCAGTGCTGGAACCCGCGCGGTAGCCTGCAGCCACCAGACGATCGCGGATGTGATCGATCGAGGCATTGAAGCCCGGATTGCCCGCGACGCGCCAGTACTGATCCATGAACGACACGACCGACAGTGCGTCGCGCTCATCGAATCGCGTCGTGACGGCGTGGTAGGCGCGTTCTGCCGTCCGCGGCAATGTGTCGGCAGGGGCTTGGCCAAGTACCGCCGCTACGCAGAATGCAGCGACGGGTCCAAGCAGGATGGCTCGGGCAATCATCTCACGCAGGATCGTCCGCGGGGACGCCGCTCAGGTCGAGAAACACTTCGACACCAGAAGTTTCGTGATCGAACACGGACGCGCGGCGTGCCGGGCAGGTGATCGGGGAAGTCGACGCCCTGATTGACTCGAAATACTGCGGCGCAATTTCCGGTGCGATGTATCCAATCTTGCCTGTACCGGCGAGGACCGCGATCGCGTGCCTGAAGTAGCGGTTCCCAGTCTCGGCTGATAACGCCACGGTGAACGTCTGCGGAAGCGTGCGAAGGTTTTCGATGTATGCCAGGCCCGCGACGACCGGAACGCGCTCGGTAAGTGGCATTGGTGGCGGTTGCTTATCTGCCTGTTCGCTTTCGGGATCCGGGATCCGTGTTATTCCGTGTTCTTCCGTGGCCCGGGTTCTTCCGTGGCCCGGGTTCTTCCGTGGCCCGGGTTCTTCCGCGGCCTAGATTTTCGGCAAGGTTACCTCGGTCTGCTTGAGGTATTTGCCTTTCTTGTCAGCGTACGAGATTTCACACGGTTCGTCGCTTTGAAAGAAGAGGACCTGGGCAATCCCCTCGTTCGCATAAATCCGGGCCGGCAGCGGCGTCGTGTTCGAGATTTCGAGAGTGACGGTGCCTTCCCACTCCGGCTCGAACGGCGTCACATTGACGATGATCCCGCACCGCGCGTACGTGGATTTTCCGAGACAGACGGTC
>DASTVZ010000133.1:0-8444 GCA_035758845.1 Vicinamibacterales bacterium | reverse complement strand
GCCGGCGCTCGTGCCGCGGATCACCGACGAGATGGTGGTCGCGTCCGCGAAAGGGGATGAAGAGCGCATAGCACTGATTCGCTCATTGGGGCTGTCGTCCTACATATGCGTGCCGCTGGTCGCACATGGCCGAACTGTCGGTGCGTTGACGTTCGCGACTGGCGAATCGCAACGGCATTACACGGAGCAAGATGTCGCATTCGCGAACGACATCGCGCATCGCGCCGCGTTGGCCGTCGAGAATGCGCGCGCCTACGAGGAAGCCCAGCGTGCCAGTCGATTGAAGGATGAATTCCTCGCGACCCTGTCCCACGAACTTCGTACACCGCTCAATGCCATCCTCGGGTATTCGCGCATGCTGCGGGCGGGGCTCATCCAGCCCGATCGGCAGGACAAGGCGATCGACACGGTCGAGCGGAACGCGTCAGCGCTGACCCAAATCGTCGAAGACGTGCTCGATGTGTCGCGCATCATCTCCGGCAAGGTGCGGCTCGATGTGCAGGCGGTCGATGTGCCAAAAGTCGTCGAACATGCGGTCGAATCGATCATGCCGGCCGCCAACGCCAAGGAGATACGCGTCCGAACCGTCATCGACCCGCGTGCGGCGCCCGTGTCAGGCGACCCAGGCCGCCTGCAACAGGTCATGTGGAACCTGCTGTCGAACGCCGTGAAGTTTACTCCGCGCGGCGGGCAGGTCCAGGTGCGCGCGGAACGCGTGAACTCGCATATTGAGCTGGTCGTGAGCGACACCGGCATCGGCATCGACCCAGCCTTTGTTCCGCACCTTTTCGAACGGTTTCGTCAAGCCGACGCCAGCACCACCCGCGAGCGCGGGGGACTCGGTCTCGGGTTGGCGATCGCCCGCCACCTGGTCGAAATGCATGGCGGCACCATTCATGCCGCGAGTGCAGGGCGGGACTCCGGTGCGACGTTTACGGTCCGATTGCCGCTCATGATTGTGCATCCGGTCGCCACAGCGGAGCGTCGCGTTCATCCGCGTGGACTGTCGGACCATGCGTTCACCCACGTGCCCGACCTGAGCGGGCTGCGCGTCCTTGCGGTCGACGACGACCGCGATGCGCTCAATATGATCGCGGAGATTCTCGAGGTGGCGGGCGCGGCGGTCACCACCGTCGACTCGGCAGCGGATGCGCTGGTCGCACTGAATGCGTTTCGACCGGACGTGATCATTGCTGACATCGGAATGCCGCAGATGGACGGCTTTCAATTCATCGCCCAACTCCGGCAATCCTCGGACGTGTCTCTGAGGGACATTCCAGTCGCGGCGCTGACCGCTTACGCCCGCTCCGAGGATCGCGCCAAGGCACTTCGATCCGGCTTTCAGATTCATCTCGCCAAACCGATCGATCCCGCAGAGTTGATGGCCGCCGTCGCGGCTCTGGCCAAACGGACGGGTTAGGTCCTGCGCCACGGCGGCGCGAACGGCCGAAGCGGCATAAATATTTGACGTTGTTTTGCAAGAATTGGCGTATAATATTTCTGTAGAAAGAGGTGGAAAAGATGCCGCGAACGGCCGTTCGCCCGGCGGTCTCTGAGGGAGCCGTGGTCACCAAAGCCGCCTTGCGGGCGGCGGGCCTGCTCGGGATCTCGAACAAGACGCTGGCGCGCATCGTCGGCCTGTCGGAAGCCAGTGTTTCACGAATGGGCGCAGGGACGTACCGGCTGGCGCCGGGTGAAAAACCGTTCGAGCTGGCGGTGTTGTTCGTTCGTTTCTATCGCGCGCTCGACGCCATCGTTCACGGCGATGACGGAGTCGCGCGCGCGTGGCTTTCGAACCCAAACTCGGCGCTTGGCGGGGCGCCGATCACGGTGATCCAGTCAGTGTCGGGCCTGGTGCATGCCGTCGCGTATCTGGACGCGCGCCGCGCTCTCGTCTGAACGCCGCCGGTTATCTGGCGTCTGCTGGCGGGTGGTCGAAGCGCAGCATCGCGTCTCGACAATGAAACTCGTCGACACGCTCGATGAACAGAGCGCGCTCGAATCGCTCGTCGAGGCGAGCAAGCCGCTCATTCCACCCGACTGCCGCCACCTTCATTACTTACTGGCGACGCCATTTCGATACGGTGCGCCGTACCCGTCGGGCTCGCGCTTCCGCCGCGCGGGGATGACGCCGGGCGTCTTCTATGCTTCGAGAACTCCCTCGACGGCAATCGCCGAGACCACCTTCCATCGCCTCCTGTTTTTTGCCGATTCACCGGACACACCCTGGCCCATGGATGCCGGCGGCTTGACGGCTTTCTCGGTGCGCTTCCGTACATCGGCCGGGATCGATGTGACGACGCAGCCATTCGATGCCGATCGCGCGCGCTGGACGCATCCGACCGATTATGCGTCGTGCCAGGCACTCGCCGACACGGCGCGCCAGGCAGATGTCGACGTGGTGCTTTATCGATCCGCGCGCGACGCGGCCGGCATCAATGTCGGCGTGTTGGCGTGTCGCGCGTTCTCGAGACCGGAGCCGCTCGAGCGTCAGACCTGGCGCCTCAATCTGAACGCACACGGCGCGCGCGCAGTGTGTGAGTTCCCCGAGCTGCGCCTCGAGTTCACGCGAGAGATTTTCGCCAATGACCCGCGGATCGCCGCGCTCCGCTGGGAACGGTGACGGGCTAATGACCGGTTCCCGACCGGCCGATAGGACAAACATGGGGAACCGATCTCGACTTGTCGCGGCGTTGGCCATCGTCTGTACGCTCACCGGAGCGTGTAACTTGATCGACAAGTTCAAAGGAAAGAACCCCACCGAACCAAGTTCATCCTCCGCCTCGCTTGGCGATTTCGCGGGAACCTGGGTGACGTCCTCCTCGTCGTTGCCTGCGACAAGTTGCGGTGCCGTGAAATACACGGTCACTCCCGTCACCGATACATCCGCCAACGTCACATTCGGCGGAACGTGCGCGGGCAATATCGAGGTGACCGGCACCGGCACCGGCACCGTCTCAGGTGCCACGCTTGGTTGGAATGCGCAGGGGACGGTCACGCAGGGATCGCTCAGCTGCCCGTTCAATTTCACCAACGGGAAGGCGACGCAGGAAACGACCGGCGGGATGCGGATCGTCTACAACGGAACGGTTTGCGGCATCCCGGTCACCGGCGACGAGGTTCTGAAGAAATCCTAGGCCTGCAGTCGACCATCGTAGTCGCGCCCTTGGAGCATCGCGATACGCATCGTCTTGAAGTAGCCTGGCGTGACGAATGCGACCGGCGTAACGTCCTCTTCACGTGGCCGATTCAGCGAAGAATTTCTGTCAGCACCTTTCCGTCGACGTTCTCCAACATCACGCCAAGCAGCCTCGCCGCGGTCGGCGCCACATCGACGTTGTCGACCGATTGCAGCTTCACGCCCGACTTGATCCCGCGGCCCGACGCGATGAACAGCGCCTGGATCTCGGGATCAGACGAAATGTACCCGTGCGTCCCGAGGCTTCCCTCCGGCGCATCGACAACCGTTTTCTCTCCAGTTGCGCCGGCCGCAAACGAGAAGCCGCTCTTCGCCGCGAGGAGCAGCGCTCCGACTTGTTGATCGGCTGATGGTTGCGGCAAACCAAGCGCACCGTACTCCGGCGGCTCAATGATCCGGTCGATTCCTTCAAGGCCGGAGATCGCCTGTCGTGCGCGGCGCAGCAAATCGCCGTCGGAGTCCGTACCGGTCACGTAAACGAACGCCGAGCCACCTTCGGAAACGACGTAGGCTTTCGTTGCGGTCACCTTGCCACTCTCGACGGTGATCAGGCCGGCATCTCTCAGTGCGACGTTTGGCAGCACCTGCTTCTGCACTGCTTTGAAGCCGTGATCCGAGACGACAAACAATGTCGTGCTCGCGGTCATGCCGGCATCATCGAGTGCTTTCAGGATGCGGCCAATCTGTGAATCGAGACGGGCCATTGTGACCATCGCTGCTGGAGTTTTTGGGCCATAGCGATGCTGCATCGAATCGAGCGCGAGCAGATGAAAGAGCAACAGGGTCGGGCGATGGGTCCGGAGGATGTGGATCGCAGCGTCGGTCCACACCTCGTCCCGCCAAACAATGTTCTGGCCGGCAAAGCCGTCCACATCCCCCTGAGTGATGGCGCCGCCATTGACCATCTCGCGCACGATCGCCGGTTTCGTTTCGGGCCGCTCGGGACGTTCGGGGAATTCCCAATCGACCGACGCAGCATTGAGGATCGCTACCCAGTCGACCTGCGCCGCCGTCATTCCGCGTTCGTGGATCACATCGTAGAGCGTCGGCACCCGCACCATATCCTTCTTATCGCGCCAGGGCTCAACGCGCGGCGGAACGTCGGGATCCCGCACGAGCGTGCCGTTGAACAGGACACCGTGCGCCGCGGGAGTGACACCCGTCACGAGTGACGTGTGGTTCGGCCATGTGACCGTCGGGTTCACCGGCCGCATACCGGTTGCGACTGCGCCGTTTGCCGCGAGCCGCCGAAGGTTCGGCACCGGCAAGTACGGGTCATCGAGTGCCCAACCAGGGAATCCGTCGAGCGTGATGATGACAACGTGATTGCCAGCCGCCGCAGGTGGCTGCTGCGCGAATGCCGTGAGGGCTGCGCACAGCGCGACGAGCAAAACGAGGACGGCAGCGAATCGTCGATTGGTCGATCGCATGGTGCCGCGCATGTTAGCACCGCGTGGCGTTATGATGCGCACATGACCCGGGCGACTCTCCTGGCGCTGCTCACCGCCGTCGTCACGTTCGCAACGAGCGCTCAGCCGCGGCCTTCAACCCCCAATATTCTTGTCGTCATCGCAGACGACTGGTCGTATCCGCACGCCGGGATACTCGGTGACAAGGTTGTCAAGACACCCACCTTCGACCGGATCGCTCGCGACGGTGTGCTATTCCGGAATGCGTTCGTGGCCGCGCCGTCGTGCACGCCGTCTCGTGCGTCGCTGTTGACCGGGCGCGCCGTCCACCAGCTCGAAGAAGGAGGGAACCTGTGGAGCTTTCTCCCCTCGAAGTTCGCCGCGTACCCTGATCTATTGGAGGTCGCTGGTTATACCGTCGGATTCACACGCAAGGGGTGGGGACCCGGGGATTTCAAGGCGGGAGGGCGAACGCGGAATCCTGCTGGAGGGCAATTCGCGAGCTTCGCCGACTTCTACAAGCAGGCATCGAAGGACAAGCCATTCGCCTTCTGGTTCGGCTCACAGGATCCACATCGGCCGTATGAAGGAGGTAGCGGCGCACGGTCGGGAATGAAGACCGCGGACGTCAATGTTCCTCAATTCCTGCCTGACACACCAGAGACGCGCAGTGACATCCTCGATTATTACTTCGAGGTTCAGCGCCTCGATCGCGAAGCTGGAGAGATCGTCGCCACGCTCGAGGCCGCCGGACAGTTGGACAACACAGTCGTTATCTTCACGTCAGACAACGGCATGCCGTTCCCGCGCGCCAAGGCGAATCTTTACGACGGCGGCACGCATGTGCCGCTCGCGATTCGGTTTCCGTCCAAGGCAAAGTCGCGCCATGCCGTGGATGACTTCGTGGTATTGACCGACCTCGCGCCGACGATTCTCGAAGCGGCCGGTTTGAAACCGCCGGCGGAGATGACCGGTCGCACCCTCATGCCGTTGCTCGCCGGCAACACGCAACCCGGCCGCGAGCGCGTATTCCTGGAACGTGAACGTCACGCTCAAGTCCGCCGCGGCGACCTTGGTTATCCCGCGCGCGCGATCCGCACGAAGGAATTCCTCTACATCTGGAATATCCATCCGGACCGCTGGCCTGCGGGGGATCCAGAGATGTTTGTGTCGGTTGGACCATTTGGTGACATCGACGGTGGGCCGACGAAGGATCTGCTGCTGCAGCGGCGCGACGATTCAGCGATCGCTCGCTATTTCACCCTTGCGACGGCGAAACGCCCCGAGGAAGAGCTGTACGATCTGCGCAAGGATCCTGACCAGCTCCAAAACGTTGCTGCGAAGGCGGAGTACGCGGACGCGAAGCGGGTTCTGCATTCGGCGCTGTTGAACTGGATGCGTGACACGCAGGACCCAAGGGGAACCCAGAGTGCGGATCCGTGGGATCGGTATCCGTACTTCGGTCCTGCCGGCAGAGATCGGTAGGGAGATGCGATGACAAGACTCACTCTTCTGTTCGCGTGCCTCGTCGCGGCTGCGCCGGCTGCGGCGCAGGACTTGCGCCTCGGGCTTGTCGGCACCGACACGTCCCACGTGACGGGCTTCGCTTCCGTCTTCAACGATCCTTCCTCGCCGCAGCACGTCGCCGGCGCCCGGATCGTCGCCGCGTACCGGGGTGGGAGTCCGGATCTGCCCTCGAGCCGCGATCGCATCGACAACTTCACCGCGCAACTCAAGGACAAATACGGCGTCGAAATCGTCGGCACCATTGCTGAACTCTGCGCGCGTGTCGACGGCGTGCTGTTGACGAGCGTCGATGGCCGCGTGCACCTCGCACAGGCGCGCGAGATCATTGCCGCGGGCAAGCCGATGTTCATCGACAAGCCGCTGGCGTCGACGCTCGACGATGCGCGCGAGATTGCCCGGTTGGCGAAAGCCGCCGGCGTTCCGTGGTTCAGCACGTCGACGCTCCGCTACGCCGTGACCCCACTGAAGGCCGGAGATATCAGCGGCGTTGATGTCTGGGGTCCTGGGCCGCTCGAGGAGCACCATCAGCTCGATCTCTCGTGGTACGCCATTCATGAAGCGGAGATGCTCTTTACGATCCTGGGCCGCGGCTGCGAGGAAGTGACGCGCACGGCTGCGCCCGATGCTGACGTCGTGACCTGCCGCTGGCGCGACGGGCGAATTGGGACGATGCGCGCCTTGCGCCCCTCGGCGGAATACGGCGCTGTCATCTTTCGCAAGAATGCGAAGCGGCAAGAGGTCGAGATGAAGACGATCGTGTCGAATACCCGCACACTCGACGAGGAAATCGTCAAGTTTTTCCGCAGCGGCGTCCCTCCGGTTTCGAATGAAGACACGCTCGAGCTCATGGCATTTCTCGACGCGGCTCAGAGGAGCAAGGAGGCCAGCGGCCAACCGATGCGCCTGCGTTAGCCGTGCGAAATAGCCGGCATAGATCATGTGCAGCGTGTCGATGTTCCCTGGAGCGCGGCTCGTCCTGCCGCCGATGGGAGATCTCTGGCGCCTTGGCGGTGAAGGAGGCGGATGATGCGGTCGCGTCCAAGGTTCGCCGCATACGTCATCGGCGGACCCCAGTTGCTGTCGGTGCGAATCAGGACGTGCTCATGAATGAGCGCCGGGTTTTGCGAGATGAGGACCCGGACCGAGTCAAGGTCATCGCGCCAGATCGCCTCGACGAGCTGCACCGCGTGGACCAGTCTCGTCCAGCTCGAAACGCCGTAGCTGCGTGCGAGCACGAGGCGCGCGTCGGCCAACCGGGCTGCAGAAGGTTCGATCGGTTCGGGATGATGCTCGTGTAATTCGGCAACCGCATTCGGATCGCCGGTGTGAATGGCGTGGAGGAATTCCTTGGCCTGACGCTGAAGCTGCTCCAGGTGAGGCCGCACGGGCAAACGACGCACGGGCATGACGAGCCTCCTTCAACAAGCCCAGGGTCCGCTGGCGTCGGGCAAAGGAGGTTCGGCAACCACGTCCGAACGTCTGTTCGATTTGTCAGGTGGACTCAGTCCTCTCCGCGGACGGGAGGCGCCCTGTAACGCCCGGCTAAACCCTATCACCGAGGGATGCGACCCTACAAGGGCAACTCAGGATTGGCTGTAGGGGAGTTCGAGGGCTCTCGATGTATAAGGAATAGGACCACGCGAGTTGCTGAAGAGAGTCAGCATTTCGGCGAAGCAAACACTTGCGAAGCACGACGCGAGCGAGCGTCGCGAAGCGAGCCACGCGAACGGAGCGAGCCGGCGAAGCGGCTCGCGAGAGAGCGTGCAGGGGAGCCCGAGGGGCGAAGCCCCTCGAGAGTAAAGATGGATTCACTCATCCGCGACCTGCGCCACGGGCTGCGACGAATCATCGCGACACCCGGATTCACGGCCATTGCTGTTCTCACCCTCGCCCTTGGCATCGGCGCGAACGTTGCGATCTTCACTGTCGTCAACGCCGTCCTGATACGGCCGCTGCCGTTTCCGAATCCGGATCGTCTCGTGCGCATCGCCGCGGACGCGCGCGCGACCAACGGCCGGAACATCGGCATCTCGAAACCCGAGCTGGACGATCTCAGCGACCGCGCCGGCGTTTTCGAAGGCGTCACTGCTATATGGCCTGTCAGCGCGTCGTTGCTCGGCGGCGAACGGCCCGAGCGGGTTGAGGTGCTCGTCACCAGTGCCAACTACTTTCAGTTGCTCGGCGCCAATGCCGCGCTCGGTCGTGTTTACGGACCTGCCGACGGGGTGCCGGGCTTCTCCGACCCCGTGGTGATCAGCGAGGGGCTGTGGCGCCGCGCGTTCGGCGCTGCGGCGGACATCGTCGGACGG
>DASTVZ010000125.1:0-5853 GCA_035758845.1 Vicinamibacterales bacterium | reverse complement strand
CCGTTCCCTCCGTCCGCACGATTCACTCTCTCAACCCAAACGTCGCCATCACATTGCCGCAGATCACCGATACGTACTGTTTGCCCTCGACCTCGTAGGTGATCGTAGCGATCGTTGAGCATGAACTGGAAATGCCACTGAAGTTTTCCGCTATCCGCGTTCAACGCGACGACTGAGTCGGTATACAGGTTGTCTCCTGGTCGCTGTGCCGGGTTGAAGTCCGGACCAGGGTTGCCGACGCCCCAGTAGGTCAGGTTCAGTGCCGGATCGTAGGTCCCCGTGACCCACAACGATCCGCCGCCAGTCCTCCAGGCCTCGCTGCTCCATGTGTCGGACCCAGGCTCGCCGGGTGCAGGAATCGTGTTGAAACGCCAGACTTCCTTGCCGTTCGCCGCGTCGTACGCGGCGATGAATCCGCGTATTCCGTATTCACCGCCACCGACACCAACGATGACTTTGTCTTTCACTGCCAGCGGTGCAAGGGTGACCGAGTAACCCCGGGCGAACTCTGCGACGGCGACGTTCCAGAGCGGTCGCCCCGTTCGCGCGTCGATCGCGACGAGATGCGCATCGAGCGTGCCCATGAATAATGTGTTGCCGAGCATCGCTAGGCCGCGATTGTTTGCGCCGCAACACACTTTGTAATCCGTCGCTCCGACGTACTTGTAAATCCAGAAAATTCGTCCCGTCTTCGCATCGAGGGCCACGACGTCGTTTGGTCGTTGCGTCAAGTACATGATCCCGTCCACGACAAGCGGCACTGATTCCCACGGACCGGCGACCTGGTTCTGAAGCAGCCACTTCAGTTCGAGTGACTTCACATTCGAGCGGCCGATCTGCGCGAGCGGGCTGCAGCGCTGCCCGGAGTACGTCCGTCAGCCAATTGCTCGGCTCATCGGCGGCGCGAATCAGGCGCTCCGGCGTGATCTGTCCCACCAATGCGGTAAGAAATACGACGATGGCGATCACTGTGCCGTGCCTTTCAGTGATGCCACATACGCCACAAGATCGATGAGTTCGGTTGGCGTCAGCGCGTCTTTGTATGACGGCATCGGTGATGTTTTACTCACCGACCATTGACGGAGATCCGCCTTCACCAGCGACACCAGCGCTCCAGCATCAGTGATGATCTGGACGGTGTATGTATCTTCATTCACGCGGCGTCCGTTGATTGCGCGGCCGTCACGCGTGACTGCTCGGACAGGACGATTGATCGGGATCATCGACCCTGTCGGATCGACGAGCGATCGCTGAATCGCGATGGCGCTTCGGCCGCGTCCGACTTCGGTGAGATCCGGGCCGACGTCACGCCCGCGTGTATCAACCCGGTGGCAGGTCAGGCATGCGCCTTTTCCTTCGAAGATGATGCGTCCACGTCCCGAATCGCCCTGCGGCACAGCCGTGGTGTTCGAGTCGAAGCCGCTGCGAATGAGGCCACGAGCGCGCGTGCGTCGTTTGGATCGAGGCGGAACGCCGGCATACCGGTGCCCGCGATTCCTGTCGCCAGAATCGTCGTCAGTGCTGCAATTGTTGACGCGCGCGGCAGCGGTCCGCGGCGAAGATCGATTCCGCCGACGCCCGCGCCGTTGGCACCATGACACCCAATGCACAACGCGGCGTAGACACGCGCGCCGGCGGTCACATCGGCTTGCGAGTATTGTCCGGAGTGGTCCTGCGCGGCTGAGTGCGCGGTGAGGAATGCGACGGCGAGGAGTGTCGGACCTCCGTAAACCCGGCTCACAGGGTCGCCACGACGACGTCGTAGATCGGCTGCGTGCCTTCGTGACCGTTACCCGCTTCGATCGTGTATAGCCCTTTGTATCCGAGATCGTGTTCGAGGAATTTGATCGCGGTTGCGAGATCCCAGCGCTGGTTCACGCGCGTGTGAATGCTGCCGGCGGTGATCGGGATCAACAAGCGTAGACACTGGTGCAACTCGTCCTGACTTGTCGCGCCCGCACCACCGAGATCAACGTTCGCCAGCCCGCCAGACCCCTTCAGGATCTCCGCAAGCAACGCCCACACCTCTGGCTGCGGCATCGGTGGCGTTGCCGGAGCCGCAGGAGGCGTTGTCTGCGCGGTTGGTGCCGGCGCAGCCGTCGCGCCTGCAGCGGATGGAGCAGCCGATGATGATCCGGCTGTCGGCGCTGCGCCCGCCGCGGTGGCGCCGCCGCGCCCGCCACGGCCGCCGCCTCCGCCTCCGCGTGTTTCGACCGACACGATGATCCCCTTCGACTTGCCGTAATCGACCATCGTCTTCAGCGTCGGGATCCCGTAGGCCTTGTTTTCGTGAGTCGGCATGACGCTCGCGGTCCCGCCTTGAGCTCCCTGATTGATCATCACGCGCTGTGCGCCAAGCACTGCGGCGTGGTCAATCCACATCTTCGTCAGGTCAATCGCCAACAACCGATCGCGAAGGCGAGGCGCGGACATGTTCAATCCGGAGAATTCCAGGTTGATTTGGGTCATGCGCGACTTGCTCTTCTCGATGCGGCCGCGAAGTTCCTTCAGGTACGACGTCTCGGTCGAAGGAATGTGATAGTGCTGGAACTCCACTTTGTGAACGCCGTACTTGTCGGCGATCATCTCGGCGACGTCGAAGAGTTCGAGCGTACGATTCGGATTGTCCTCGACGTCGGGCACCTTCAGAATGCTCTGAAAGTTCAGCGTCATGATCGCGATGCGATCGAGCGTCGATTGCTTGACGCCTTTGGGCGCTTGTGCCCAGAGCGAACGGCTTCCCGCAGCTGCTGCGATCGACGCCGCACTCATCAGGAATTCACGGCGCTTCATTGGACGACTCCTGTTCGGGAACCCACCGGTCAGAAGAACTATTTCTTCTCCGGCAACGCGTACGCAATCGCCCCGGTCGGTGTGGATGAATCAGTCTCGGCGATCGCCGTGCCGCGGCCTCCGCGTCCGCCGCCGCCCTGGTTCGTGATGATGACGAAGTACTGCCGCCCCTTTGATTCATAACTGACCGGCACGCCGCTGGTCGTTCCGTTCAACACGCCCGTCCAGAGAACCGCGCCGGTGTCCTCGTCGTAGGCGCGCACTTTGCCGTCGTTGCCTGCGTGGAACACGAGTCCACCCTTGGTGACGACGATGCCATACCGCGCGCCGACGCCTCCAGTGTTTCCCGGTCCGCCGGCGCGCATCGTGGGCAGATGATCACCGTTTGGAACCTGCCACTTGATTTCGCCGGTGTTCAAATCGTACGCCGTCAACGTCGTGTAAGGCGGCTTGGTGAACTGCGCGAGCACACCGTAATCGGTCATGTATCGATTCGGCGGCACATCCTTCACGTCCGGCGGATAAAGCGTATTGCCCGCGTTTCCACCGGCTCCTGGATAAAAAGGTCCCAGTGGGCGCGGCGGAAGCGGCGGCTGCGGTGCGCCGCCGCTGGCGACGACCGGACCTGCGGGAAACGTCTCCGGAGCGCCGCCGCCGCGACCACCGGCCCGTCCTCGTCCGGCCGACGGACTGCTGTTCGCGAGATACGCGATGATCGTCCCGATTTCCGCTTCGGTGATGCCGTCGACCGCGCGCATCTGTCCTTTGCCGCCCGTGACGACCGCCTTGATCGCATCCTCGCCCATACGATCGGTCACGCCGACGATCGAGGCCACGCCGGGCAGCGCGCCCTTGAGATCCGCGCCATGGCAGCTCCGGCAGTACGTCTGATAGGCCAGGAATCCCGCCTGAAGCGAGGCGCTGTTGCCACCACCGCCGCGTCCCGGTTCGGGTGTGCGCTTCGTGACGTCCTCGAGTTTGAGAATCGCAACCTGGTTCACGCCGACGACGAACACCATGCCCTTCTGCGGATCGGCGGCCGTCGTGCCCCAGTTCGAACCACCCTGATTCCCGGGCATCGAAATCGTGTCGGTGAACCCCGGCGGCGTGAACATGCCTTCATTGCGCGCGTTGCGAACGCGCTCCTTCATGGCTTCATACTGTTCCGGCGTTGCCAGCCACGAATTCACATCGTCTACCGAAAACGTTTGACGCACGAATGCCGGTGGCTTGGTCGGAAATGGCTGCGTCGGCCACGCCTGCTCTCCCGGCACTTCACTCTTCGGCACTGGCCGCTCCTCGATCGGCCAGAGCGGTTTTCCAGTCACGCGATCGAGCACGTAGAGGAATCCAGTTTTGCCGGCGTGTGCGACCGCATCGACTTTTTTCCCGTTGTGCCGCACCGTGACCAGTTGCGGTGCAGAGACATTGTCGAGATCCCACAGATCGTGGTGGACCGTCTGGAAATGCCACAACCGCTTTCCGGTTTTTGCGTCGAGCGCCAGGATGCAGTTGGCAAACAGGTTCTGACCGAGCCGATCGGCGCCGTAGAAATCGTAATTCGCCGAGCCGAGGGGAATGTAGACGATGCCGCGCCCCTCGTCGACCGACATCGAGCCCCAGTTGTTGACGCCGCCGACGTATTTGTAGGCCTCCTTCGGCCAGGTTTCATACCCGTACTCTCCCGGCAGCGGCACCGTGTGGAACTGCCACTTCTTTTCGCCCGTGATCACGTCGTATGCGCGAATATCTCCCGGTGGATTGACGAAAGCTTCCCCTGGAGCGGAGCCGAGGATGATCAGGTTCTTGTAGATCTTCCCGGGACTGTTCGACTGGATACGCCCCGCGTATTGTTCTGCGCGCGCGAGTCCGTGCCGAAGATCGACGATTCCGTTCTCGCCAAATGTCAGGATGGTCTTACCGGTGCGGGCATCGATTTCCTGGAGGAAGCTGTTGATCGAAAATAGCAGTCGCCTGTCTTTGCGGTCTTCGCTCTCCCAGTAGTTCACGCCGCGGCTGGTAATCCCGGCCAGTCCCTCGTGAATCCACAGCTCCTTTCCGGTCGTCGCGTCGAGAGCGATGAGCGAACTGCCTCGTCCGAGTAAATAGATGACGTCGTCGACGACAATCGGATTGAAACCGGTTTGGGCGTATGGGTAGGACCAGGCGACTTCGAGCTGACCGACGTTGGCCTTCTTGATTTGATCAGAGGCGACGAAGTTTGAACTGTCTGGACCGGCCAGATTGTCCCACCACCACTTGTTGCTGCGTGTGGCGGCGGCCACACCAACACCAATGAGGACGATCAGTGCCGTCGAGATGAGATGAAAGATCCGATTTCGAATTCGTGACTGCCGCCTGTTGTCAGCAGCCGATTCACCATGCAGATGCGCATTTGCCATGTGTTCGTCCCAACAAGACCACGAAGCAATTGATGCGTTGACGCTTGCGAATCAACCGTTGCGGGTGTTCGCCGCCGAGCTTTTCGAGCGCGCATTATGCCATGAACGGCGCGGTTTATCCTTTCGGCGGAATCACCACCCACTGGCGGCTGCGTACGCTGACGCCTCGGCGCTTGACCTTCACTTCGAGCTTGCGCGGACGCCCGTCGCGGTCCGCTGCCGCGGGCTCGACGCCCAGCAGATAGTATGCGGAGGTTTCGCGGAGAATCCTGTCGAATGCGAAGTTGGCGCTGCCGACAGGGACGTAAATCAGCCGTCCACCGGCGGACTGTGAGAAGTCGCTGAGCCAGTTTCCGTACAGGGAGCGGTCGCGCGCCAGTTCGGAACTGCCGGGCGCTTTCTGCGATGCGGGACCAACGCCCGGGGTGGTATCGATGTGGGCGGCGTAGACGCTGGCGTTGGAGCGCGCCGCTGTCTGGCCCATCACGCGCGCCATGTCGCCAACGTCGGGGCGTCCTGCCGATCGATCGCTAACGATCAGTCCGGCGCTTGATCCTCTCCAAACCCGACCTGGGAAAAAAGTGCCAGCCACCTTTCCGGGAAAAGTGCCAGCCACCTTTTACCGTCCCTGACCTGCTTCGTAGACGTGCAGATTGCT
>DASTVZ010000124.1:0-19103 GCA_035758845.1 Vicinamibacterales bacterium | reverse complement strand
GTCTGTTCCGCGATGCTGCGGATCGCGCGGGCTCCCTGTGGACGATTGACTAAGTCCCTCCATGTTCGCGGCCGCGCGATCGGCCAGGGCGTGAGGATGTTTAAGTTGTCCACCGGTCCGCTCCGCACCAGACTGGACCACTCCCAATCCTCGGCTCGTGAAACGAGTCCGGCGCACAAGGGATTGGACTCAACATACCTGCAGACGTTGATGAAATGTCGCTCCGTCAGGATCGGCGAATTCTTGTACCTTCCTTGATAGATGTGACCGGTACCTGCTGTGCCGTGCCGGCGCTGCAGATCGCGAATATGCACATTCATCAGCAGCTGCATGTACGCAGAAACCTCCCGCCCCTGGATCGGCCACAGCACCAAGTGGAAGTGGTTTGGCATCAGGCAGAAGGCAACTAACCTCACCATCGTTCGGTCGACGGCGTCGGTCAGCGCCGCAAGAAATCCCAAGTAATCCGCCGCATCTCTAAAGACTGGCGCTCGAAGATTTCCGCGGTTGACGATGTGTTGGGGGACCCCATTTGGACAAACGCGAGGTGGTCTAGGCATGCGACGTGTCAGGCAAATGCCTTGCCAGCGCAGGCGAAGCCCAAAAGGTGGCTGGCACCTTCCCCGGGAAGGTGCCAGCCACCTTTTTCGGTCTTCGTCACCGAACCGCGCCGGTGGTGTTCTGCAGGCTGTTGGTGCCGACCGCGGGGATGCCGCCACTCGTGGTCTGAACCGCCTCGAACGCAATCACCGAGAGCTGATACGCGAGATTGGCCTGCAACTCGTTATTGCGAGCGACCGCGAGGTCGCGCTGTGCCTGGATCACCAGGAAGCTCGTCGACATCCCAACCTCGAAGCGCTTTTGCTCGGCATCCAGCCGCTGCTCGGCAAGTTCGCGACCGAGCTGCGCGGTCTCGATGCGCTGACGATTCTGCTCGACGCGGAGCGCGGCGTCGCGAACCTCACGGACGGCCACGAGCTCCACGCTCTGTAAACGGGTGTTGGCCTGATCGCGCTCCAGACGCGCACGCGCAAGATTGGCTTCCTCGGTGCTCTTACCGATCGGATAGTTCAAGGTAAAGCCGAACGTCCATGTCGGAAAATCAGCGGAGAGGGCCTGACCCAACACCGATCCATACGATGTGTTGTCCACGCCGATGATCGTGCCCGGAAATCCGCCGGTTCTCACCAGCTTGGAGCCACCCAGACCATTGGTCACGTAGCTCGCCTGCAATCGCAGATCGGGAAGTGTTTGATTCTTCGAGAGCGTCACGTTGGTTTCGCTGATCTGGATCTGTTTGCGTTGTTCAGCAATGTCTGGTCGGGCACTCAGCGCGCGCCGCACGGCCGCGTCCACATCAGGCGGCGGACCGACCGGAGGTACAGCATCCGCTGGCTCGACATGCACGGTCCAGAAATCCGGCCGCTTGGGATTGAAGACCAGCGCCCGCAACACATCCTCGGCCTGCAGAACATCGGTTCGCGCGACGATTAGGTTTTCACGTCGCTGTGCGACTTCGGCACGCGCGGTGACCAGATCGAGCGGAGGTGATTGTCCGACGTCGACTCGCGCCCGGTTCGTGCGTTCGAGTTCGAGCGCGAGATCCAGGGATCGTTGCTGCACGTCCACAGAGGCACGCGCCGCGACGAGCGACCAGTATGCGGTCTCGGCTTGCGACGACGTCCGCGCGATGTCTTCTTGCAGTCTCAGGTCCGCGATCTCGCGATTTCTTTGCGAGACATCGAGCTGCGCGCGCGCCGGATCGGTTTTGAAATCCCGCAGCAGCGGTTGTGAAAAGACCGCCTGAACGGACGAAGTCAACGACGGTGTGAATGTCGTCAAGGGATTGGTCGTGGTCGTCCGCGCAGAGTTGAACGATACGTTGTAATTGCCGCCGCCCCACGGGAGAAGCTGACCGATACCAGCCGCGCCCGACCAGAAATCCGTTTGCAGTGAACTGTCGCCGGAAAACAAGTTTGTCGAAGGGGTCGACTGACTGTTTCGCTGCAGCGCAGACGTCAGGTTGGGCACGAACACAGCCTTGGCCGCGGCGACACGCTCGGCGCTGATCACCGGATCGAGCCGGTTGGCGGCGAGCGCCGCGTTGTTCTCGATCGCGAGACGAATCGCTTCATCGCGCGACATTCTCAGGGTCTCGCTCGGCGTCGCCTGGGCCGATGGCGTCACCGTTTGTGCATCTGCATGCGACGGCATCAGCACGAACAGCGCGAGACCGGCCGTTGCCGCCGCCGCGGCTGCCCGGCCCGAGCGTCGCCAACGCCAGATCCGCACCTTCGACGCATCGTCAAACAGCGAGTACGCGACCGGCGTTGCCACGAGCGTCAGCAGGAGCACCAGCGACTGCCCGCCAATGATGACGAAACCAATGGCGCGGTTTGTTGCCGAGCCGACGCCGCTCGACAGGACCAGCGGAATCATGCCGGCGACGAACGCGAAAGTGGTCATCAGGATCGGACGCAGACGGTCGCGGCTCGCTTGCACGATCGCACGGTCACGTTCCATGCCCCGTTCGCGCAACTGATTCGCGTGATCGATCTGCAGGATGGAGTTCTTTTTGACCACTCCGAACAGCACCAGCAGGCCAAGGGCGGAGAAGATGTTCAGCGACTGCCGGGTGATGATGATCGACAGTAAGGCGAACGGTAGCGTCAATGGCAGCGACAACAGGATGGTGATCGGGTGCAGCCATGATTCGAACTGCGCCGCCAGGATTAGATACATGAACACGAGCGACAGTCCGAACGCGATGAGGAAGTTCTGCGCCGCGCGTCCCAACTCACGAGAGCGGCCGGCGAAACGCGTGCGGTAGCCTGGGCCCATCTCGAGCGACTGGGCTGCCTGGGTCATCGCCGCCATTGCCGGTGTCTGCGAGACGCCGGGCAGCAATCCGGCAAAGACCGTCACTTGCCGCTGACGATTCAGCCGACTGATTTCCGACGGCGCCGTCCCGGGGGTCAGCTGCGCCAGATTCTCGAGCGGCACACTCCCGACGCGGCTCGACGGGACCGTCAGCTGACCGATCCCTGATGCGGTCTGACGGTTGCCCGCCGCCGCGCGAACGTGAACTTCATACTGCTCGCCGCCTTCGTTGTAAGTCGTCACTTGATCGCCTCCGACGAGGAGTCGCAGCGCCTCGGCCGCATCCGAAATCTGGACGCCGAGGTCTGCAGCCTTCAACCGATCCAGGTTCACCGAGATCTCGGGTTTGCCGACGTTCAGCGAGGTGTCGACGTCCACGACGCCAGGCTCCTTTTTCGCCGCCTCAGCGACAGCGTTCGCGTATCGCTCGAGCGCCTTCAGATCCGGGCCATTGATGGTGAACTGAATCTCCGCATTCTGATTTCCGCCGCCTCCGATCGTAGCAACAGGCCGGACCCCGGTACGCAGATTGGCAGCAGCCAGCTCTGGAAGGATGTTCTCCCGGACGTCGTTCATCACGGCGAACTGATCCTTCTTCCGCTCGTCGACTGGCGTGAGACGAACGTAAACTGTTCCGGAGTTCTGTGTCCGCGCCGGATCATCGGCCACCGACACGAGTGCGTAAGCCACTTCCGGCAGCCGCCGAATGCGAGTTGCGAGTCTGTTCGCGATGATCTCGGTTGCCTCCAGACTGGTGCCTTCCGGCGCTCGCAGGCCAACTTCAAACTCCGACTGATCGTCGTTCGGCAAAAAGTTCTTGTTCGCGAACATGAAGAGCGGCACGCTGCTCAGCAGGACGAGGACGGCCACCGCGGTCACCATCCAGCGATGCGCGAGGGACCACTGCAGAATCGCCGTGTAGCCGCGATCGAGCGGACGAAAGAATCGCGCATCCCTCGACGTCTTCTCCGCGACTTCCTGACCGTCGGCGGTTTCGTGCCGTGGACGCATCTTGATCCAGCGCGCCGCGAGCATCGGCGTCAGCGTGAAGCTGACGAGCAGCGACACGAGAATCGCGAACGACATCGTGAAGCCAAAGCTCGTCATGAACCGGCCAACGATGCCGCCCATGAATCCGACCGGAACGAAGATCGCGATCAGCGACAGCGTCGTGGCGAGAACAGCGAGACCGATCTCGCGCGTCGCCTCGACGGCGGCCTGGACAGGAGGTCTCCCCTTCTCTTCGACGAACCGGTAGATGTTCTCGAGCACCACGATCGCATCGTCGATGACGATGCCGACCGAGAGCGTCAGCGCGAGAAGCGTCATCGAGTTGAGCGTGAAGCCCTGATACCAAATCAATCCAAACGTGGCGATGATCGATGTCGGAATCGCGACCGCGGCGATGATCGTCGAACGCCAGTTCCACAAGAAAATCAAGACGACCGCAGCAGCCAGGATGGATCCGACGACAAGATGCTCTTCAACGCTGCGGATGGATGCCTTGATGAATTCCGAAAGATCGCGGACGACCCGAATGTCGTACCCGGCGGGTACGAGCGGGGCGATGTCGGCGAGACGCTCCTTGACGGCATCGACGACCTGAACCGTGTTCGTGCCCGACTGCCGTCTCACGGTCAGCAGGACCGTCGGTTCACCATTCAGGCTGGCCTTGGTCGCCGCCTCGGCCATGCCATCTTCAATCGTTGCGACATCGCGAAGCAGGATCGGATGCGAATCCTTCTGGCGCACGACGATGTCGCCGAATTCCTGCGGTGATTGAACGCGGCCTCGCGTACGCAGCGTCAGCGCAGTCGCCCCCTGCTCAACACGGCCGCCAGGAATTTCTGTGTTCTGTGACTGAAGCGCTCCCGCCACGTCGGTGACCGTGAGGTTGTATGCGCGCAGTCGCGCGGCATCCAGATTGATGTTGATCTGGCGCCCACGGCCACCGGAGACGACGACTTGCCCAACGCCGTTGACACTCTCGAGTTGACGCCGCAGCGTCTTGTCGGCGTATTCGGTAATATCGCGCACCGGCTTCTTTGCCGAGACGGCAAGCGTCAGGACTGGCGCCGCGTCCGGATCGAACTTCTCGACCATCGGCTGCTCGATCGTCTTCGGCAAGAGGGGCAGCACGCGGTTGACGCGATCGCGCACTTCCTGCGCTGCGATATCAGCGTCCTTCTCGAGAAGGAACGAGATGACGACCTGCGACATGCCCTCCGAGGAGTTCGAGCGCAACTCGTCGATGGCACTGATTGTGTTGACCGCCTCTTCGATCTTGTCGGTGATTTCCGTCTCGACTTCTTCGGGTGCCGCACCGGGAAGACGAGTGGTGACAACGACAGTGGGGAAGTCGACCTTCGGAAAGCGATCGACGCCCAACTGCATGAACGCAAAGGCGCCGACGACGGTGAGCGACAGAATAAGGACGCTGGCAAAGACAGGACGTTTAACCGAAATTGCTGCAAGCCATTGCATGATTTTGTGCCTGATATGGCAGCCCTAAGGGCTGGCTACGAGTATTCGACCGGGAATTCACTAATGGGCGAGCGCCCGAGAGCGCACGCCCTGGCCATCCGATAGATGACCTTTCGGTGCCGCAGCAACCGTCTCGCCCTTGACCAGGCCGCTGGTAATTTCGACCTGCTGACCGACAGGCTCGCCGAGCGTCACGATGCGCTCTTCGACCCTGTCACCTTTGATGACGTAGACCCGGCTGGTGCCGGCAATCGTTTCGACCGAGGTCGCCGGCACGAGGAGCGCCGGAGCGCCCACGGGCTGTTGAATCGAGGCGGTCGCAAAGAGTCCTGGCTTGAGACGACCGTCCGCATTTGCCGCAACCGCCTCAACCGTCAGTGCGCGCTGGTCAGTCCGAAGTGACGGAGAGACGTACCGAATCTTTGCGGCGAAGGTTTGACCAGGATACGCATCGACGGTGATCTGCACCGCCTGTCCATCCTTGATCAACGAAATCGCCTGCTCGGGAACGGTCAGTTCGACTCGCAGCGGATCGACACGGACGACCGTTGCGACGTGAGCGCCGCGGGTCACGTAATCCCCGACACTGACGACGCGCTCAGCGACGAGTCCGGCAAAGGGCGCGCGAATCGTCGTGTCGGAGACGGCCTTTCGCGCCAGCTCGATGCGCGCGCGCGCGGCCTGCAGCGACCGATACGATTGCTCGGCCACGTTCTGCGCCATCTGAAACTGCTGCTGTGCCGCGTCCACCTGCGCGCGACGCTGGTCGTACTCGCTCTGCGACACGACCTTCTGATCGAGCAGCGATGTGATCCGCCCGAATTCCGCGACCGCAAGATCAAGCGACGCCTTTGCATTCATGACGTCAGGCACTCGCTTCGGATCGAACGGTTGGCCCGGCGACAGGCCGAGACGCGCCTCGATTTGCGAAGCGTTCGCTTCCGCTTCGAGCAACTGCGCGGATGTTTCCGTCGGCGAGATTCGAGCCAGCACGGCGCCCTGCGCGACGTGCGTTCCGCGCTCGACCGGCGCGGCGATCACTCGACCTGGAGCTTCTGCGCTGACCTCCGCCTGTTCGTCTGCGACGAGCGATCCGGTAACGCGCAGATATCGATCGATCGTCCTGCTCTCAACGCCGACGGTCTCGACGACGGCCGGCTCCGGTTTTGCCTCGGCCTTCACGGTCGTCTCGCTGCTTCCGCATCCCGTCGTGGACGCGGCGAGCGCCGCGACCAACAATCCTGATAACAAATAACCCGACTGAACCTTCATGACTCCCGCTCCGCGACAAAAACCGTTATCCGCATGCAAAAAGTCCGTTATTCGCACGGCTCTGGATGAAACGTGTGGGAAATACCCGTTCGCAGGCCGGTGAGCGCCGCTTCCAGTGTGTCGCGCGCGAGCGCGTCCGCGTTCTCCACTGGTCCCAGGCGGCCGCAGAGACGAATTGCCGCAACGCCATGAATTGCCGCCATCAGAATTCGAAACGCGGCGTCTGCATTCGTGTCTCGATGTAGCAACCCTGCATCGATGACACTCTGAATGTGCGCGGCGAATCGTCCTTTCATCTCGCGGACAAACCCGAAACGCTGCCAGTCCTTGCTAATCGGCGGAACCGATCGATCGAGGAACATCAACGCGTAATACTCGGGATGCTCTTTGCTGAACTCGTAGAGGCGCCAGAAACCGGCACGCATTCTTTCGATGGGATCGGCCGCCGGCGGTTCGTGACCGGGCGCGAACAGCATGCGAAAGCCTTCCTCGGCGAGAGCCAGAAAAATGTCGTCCTTGCTCTCGAAGTAGCCGTAGATGGCCGCCGGGCTGTACTCGATTTTTTCCGCAATCTTGCGAATCGAGACGTTCTGATAGCCCTCAGCGACGAACAGCTCACGGGCCGCATCCAGGATCCCCCGCGCGACCGCCTCCCGTTCCCGCTCCTGACGTTCCTTGACTCCCAACGCACCTCTTTTCTTCAGCGAAATGCTCTGCTGAACACTGTTTAGTATCTTAACATTGTTAAGACGAGAATCCACGCAAAAGGTTTCGCCGCTGACATATGCTCTGCCGCATGCCGAAAGTAGCCGGGACAGAGGTCCGTAGAAGGATGGCAGACTTGCCTGACTGGACGGCCGAAGGAGGGGTCATCAGCAGGCAGTTCACTTTTGCAGAATTTCCAGAGGCGATCGCTTTCGTGGTGCGCCTGGGATTTGCGGCCGAGGCGGTGGATCACCATCCCGACCTGCTCATCAACTACAAGCGGGTGAAGGTCTCCTACAGCACACATAGTGAAGGTGGACTCACCGAAAAGGACTTTGAGGGAGCGCGCGCCGCCACCGCGATCGCCATCGCGCTCGGAGGGAAGTGACAAAGCGCCGGCGGCCCGAGCGAGGCGCATAGCCGCCGAGCGAGAGCTCGCGGGGGTGGGGCCCGCGAGCACCGAGAAAAGCTGACAGATCTGCAAGCTTGAAGACCTCGCACGCATGCAACTTAAGAACACGTACAGCGCGCGCGAAGTGGCGGCCCTGACCGGACTGTCGGCGCGCCAGCTTCAATGGTGGGACGCGCGGCGGTTGTTTGCACCAGCAGTTGCGCCGAAGCGCACGGCAGCCGGCGGGTTCACCGAGCGCCGCTATACGCCCGTCGATTTACTCGAGTTGATCGTGCTCGCGGACCTGCGGCGCCAAGGACTCTCCGTCGCGCGAATCCGGCTGCTGCTCGATACGCTGCGCGAGAAATTCCGCATCCGGCTCTACGAGGCGATCGGTGGCGCTGGCGCGATCACGCTGTTCACCGACGGGAAGGAAGTGTTCGCTCGAACCTCGAGCGGCGAGTTCATCAACATCCTGCGCGCGCCGGATCAACCGATGCTCGTCGTCGGAGACCTGCCGATGCTGCGGGAACTCACGGCACGGACCAGAACACCGAGGAGAAAGAGAAAGGCGGGACGAAAGTCCGCGAGAATCGCGAAAGCGGATCGCGATTAGCCGATCGGAAAGATCTTGTCGAGGCCGTCGGCGGGACGCGGAATCACGTGCACACCGACGAGTTCGCCGACACGCCGCGCCGCCGAGGCGCCCGCATCTGTCGCCGCTTTGACCGAGGCGACATCACCGCGCACGATCGCGGTGACCAGGCCCGCATCAACTTTCTGCCAGCCAACAAAGACGACGTTGGCCGCCTTTACCATCGCGTCAGCGGCTTCGATCATGCCGACGAGACCGCGGGTTTCAACGAGGCCGAGCGCCTCGCCAGGAAGCTCCTTTGCCATGTGCGCCTGCGAGTCTACCTCAGATGGCGCGGCGCAGACGCAACGAATTACAGGAAGCCGAGCGAGGTCTGCGCTGTGAATCCAGGAAAAACCGGTCGCGTGTCAGTGAGTCCCAGATGTCCGCGAACGACTTCAGCGAAGACGGACCGGAAGTCTGTGGTGACGGCGAGGTCGCGCCCTTCGTAGCGCTGCTCCGGTGCGAGGCCGGGCCAGCGCCCGTAGACTTTCCCGCCGCGCACCGGGCCACCGATGATCATCATCGCGTTGCCGTGGCCGTGATCGGTTCCGCGATTTCCGTTCTCCACTACTGCGCGTCCGAACTCGGACATCGTGAGAACCACGACGTCCTGCATGCGATCGCCAAGGTCGCGCACGAGCGCGATGATGCCGCGCGCGAGATCATCGAGTCGAGTTGCGAGCAGTCCTACGGCCGCCCCTTCGTTCACGTGGTGATCCCAGTTTCCCGATTCAGCAAAGGCGACCTCGAGGCCGACGTCCGCTTTAACGAGCTGCGCGATCTGCCGAAGTGCCTCACCGAATGCCGAACGCGGATAATCCGCGCCATTCGCGGGCGCGTACTGGCCAAGGTTCGCATTCTTCAGCATTCGCACGGCATCGAACGCCTCGCGTCCGGTCGAGTGCAGCACGCTGTCGGCCGCGGCAGCATATTGCGACTCGAACGATGACTGGACCATGTCTCCAGTCCCGGCAGCACGGATCCCAAATTGACTGATTTGACCGATCGCGAGTGCCGGCTCGAGCCCTTGGAGCGACCGCGGCAATTGCGGCGCGAGCGCGACGGCGCGAAACGGCGTCGCGGCTTGATGCTCGCGCGCGTGGAGATAGCGATTGAGCCAGCCGTCCTGTGTGCTCTTCACGCCAGGCGTGGCCGTTTCCATGTAGTCCTGCGCGTCAAAGTGCGAACGGGTCCCATCAGGCGAACCGCAGGCATGCACGACCGCCATGTGACGCGCCTCGAACAATGGCTTCAGCGGCGCGAGACGCGGATGCAATCCGAAAAAGCCGTCGAGATCGACGGCGGCGTCCGGCGACCGGCCTGGAGCAGCAATCGCAAGCGAGGGCCTGGCCGAGTAATACGCGCGCTCGCCAAACGGCACGATCATGTTCAGTCCGTCGACTGCACCGCGTTGAAAAATAGTGATCAGCACGCGCCGCCTGGCGTCCGCGGCGGCAACCGTTCGCGCGAGAAATGCGGGCGCGAATCCCAGGCTGACCAGGGCGAGGCCGCCGTTTTTCAGAAAGATGCGTCGGGAGATCATGATCGTTATCTTCTCTGGAACTCTGGCGAACCCAGGAGCAGCGCGACGGCTTGTGACGGGCGAGAGGCTTTGGCAACCGTTTCCCGAGTCGACGAGGAGAGATCGCCCGCGAGCACCTCGTCCACGATCTCATCGCGCGCGAGTTCGACCGACTGCCCACGAGACGGCTGTGCCGCACGCGCGCCTCGCACTCGCCCTTCGGTCAACGCGACTGCGAAATTCATTCGATTGAGGAGCGCTCCCGTGTTGACCCACGCTTCCGCGCGGTCGGCGTAGCCGGTTGGCGGCTGACACTGATACAACGGCATACCCAGTTCACGCATCGCCTGGACGAGGGGCATCGCGTTGAGGGAATCAGCCGCGGTGGCACGGGCGGCGGACGCGACAAACTCGAACGGCGTCTTGACCTTCGCTCGATACGCCTCCGGTGCGAAGAACTCGCGCGATGTCAGGATCGTGCGAACGACCTCGCGAAGGTCTCCCTTGGTGTCGCGAAAGCGTTGCGCGGCGCGATCGACGAGCGACGGGGGTGGTTCGTCGGCGACAAAGCGTCGAGCGAGTTTGGTGGCGATGAATCGCGCCGTCGAGGGATGCGACGCGAGGATATCGAGCACTTCTTTGCCATCGTGCTCGCCTCCACTCGCCTTGATCTTGTGACCGAGCACGATCTTTTCTCCGTCGTCATGCATGCGTGGATCGAAGACGAAGCCCCCACCCTGTCGCGGATTGGCAATCGTCCACCCAGTGAACGCACGCGCGATCTCCTGGACGTCTTTTTGCGTGTATCCCCCGTCGACACCGAGGGTGTGCAGCTCCATCAACTCGCGCGCGTAGTTTTCGTTCAGGCCGCGCGGCTTGCGGTTCTGCGCATTCGGCGGAAGATCGGCGACCGTGCGCTGACGCGGAAGCGTCCCGATTTGTCCGGGCCGCCTGAAGGGCCGACGCGGATTCGACGGGATGGCGCGATGGCCAGTGTTCGGAGCCGCGATGCGCGCGCCCTCAGGCGCGGCGCTCTGCCAGTTATCCAGATAGAAAAGCATGGCTGGACTTTTCGCTGTTGCCTCGAGCAGGTCGCGGAACTTTCCGAGCACGTGCGGGCGGATCGCGTCGCGTTCGTATTCGGTGAGGTAATTGCGCGTGAGACCTTTTCCGGCGAACACATTGAAGTGATTGAACCAGAAGTCGACGAGGACCTCGTTCAGCTGTCGCTCGCTGTATATCGCGCGCAGGATTTTCTGCTGCGCGAGATCCGCGAATACCTGACGCTGCGCCTGCATCATCTGCGCGTGCTCGGGCGTTCGCGCCTCGCGTTTCCCGGTTGCCGACTCGGTTGGCTGCGCGGCGGCGTTCTGCCTGGCGCGGCGTTGCGCCATCTGCGCGGGCATGAAGTAGTCCTCTGCCAGTTCGCGGCTGTTCAAAGTCAGGGTGTCGAGACTGGTCAGACGCGCGGTCATGCCCTGATCCGGAATCGTTTCGGGTCGCAATTGTTGGTCGATGTATTTCTCGAGACCCATGCGTCGCACGCGATCGACGTCACCCGGCATCGCACCGAATCCGAGGCGATTCAGCACATGAACGATCGTCTTGTCGTCGACGTGCGCGGGAACCGCTGACGAGCCCGCCGCCACCGTGCTGCGGCCGCTGGACACGAGGGAGAAGACCAGAAGCGTCAGGGTGCAGAGCGGTATAACAACGGCGGCGCGCGTTCGGTGTCGCGAGGCTGTTGAGTTCATTGACGACCTCTTGAAGTCTGCATGTTAGACATGCCAGGACCGCAGACCGTTACACCAGCCGAAAAAGGTGGCTGGCACCTTTCCGGGAAAGGTGCCAGCCACCTTTTTCGGCGCGAGGAGCGCGGAAACCGCGCTGTCTCAGCGGTTTAGCGCCTGTCGGCTATTTCACCGTTTTCAGGATTTCGCGGGCCGCGTTCTGGCCGGGGCCGCCGGTGACCCCGCCGCCAGGATGGGTTCCCGATCCGCATAGGAAGAGGCCGGGTATCGGCGTGCGGTATCGAGCCCATCCAAGAACCGGCCGCATGGTGAACAGCTGATCGAGAGACGGTTCGCCGTGATAGATGTCGCCGCCGGTCAGTCCATAGATGCGTTCAAGATCGAGCGGCGTGAGGACGTGCGTCCGTTCGACGAGCGTCCGGATTCCCGGCGCATGGCGATCGAGCGTCTGCAAGACGTTGTTCACGAGTTCTGATTTCGCGGACTCCCAATCGCGGCCGCGCGTGAGTTTGAACGGCGCGAATTGAACAGAGACCGACAGAACGTGCTTGCCTGATGGCGCAAGCGACGGATCGATGAGCGTCGGGATCATCACGTCCAGGTACGGGTCCGGTGAGATCCCGCCGTACTTCGACGCGTCGAATGCACGCTCCAGATAGTCGAGACTTGGTCCAATGTGCAGGCGCCCCCGGAGATCGGCGTGACCGGTAATTCCTGTGAACGCCGGCAACGACGATAGTGCCAGATTGATCTTCGCGACGGTGCCGCGGCAGCGGTAGTTTCGGATCCGTGTCTGAAATCCCGGATCGAGATCGATCGGATCGACGAGATCCAGCAGCGTCCGCTTCGGATCCGCATTTGAGATCACTGCTGTTGCAGCAATCTCGCGGCCATCCTCGAGCAGAACACCGGTGACGTGCCCGTTGTTGACGACAATTCGCGTCACATCCGCGTCCACTCGAATCTCAGCACCCGCTTCACGGGCGGCGTCCGCCATCGCGGCCGTGAGTGCACCTGGTCCTCCCTTGACGGTGACGGTGCTGCCGCCGGGGGCTGGATCGACGGCGGCGTTGAAGAGCAGGAGGGCGGCGGTGCCGGCGGATCGCGGACCCTGTGAGGCGCCGAAAACTCCACGCGCGGCAAGGGCGGCCTGGAGAAGATCGGTTTCGAACCATTCCCGAACGAGATCCGCTGCTGCCATCGGTCCCCATCGCAGCAGACGAAAGCCATCCTTCTTTCCGAGCGCGCGAAACCGCCGTCCAGTTTTCAAGAGCTCCCAGATGTCGCCGCGATCCGGCGAATCGATCGACGGCGGTGTGGTCGTGAGTATCGGCTCGAGGAATCGCGAGAGCCGCGACAGCACCGTGCAGAATTCGCGGTAGCGTTCCGCATCTCGCGCAGAGAATCCGCGGATCGCTTCCGCGGTGCGGCGCTCGTCAATCGAGAATACGAGCGGATGAGCGTCAGCCGAGAGTGCGACCAAACGAGGATCGGGACGGACGAACTCGACGCCACGCTGTTCGAGCCGCATATCCCGGACGATCGACGGTCGGAGCGGTCCGATCGCATGCGCCAGCGTCGGACACCTGAATCCCGGCGCGATTTCTTCGGTCGCGGCAGCGCCGCCAACAATGGCGCGGCGTTCGAGCACCAGCGGCTTCACGCCTGCCCTGGCGAGATAGAACGCCGTCGTCAGCCCGTTGTGGCCGGCGCCGACAATCACGACGCGGCTCACGCCCCGGCTCCCGTTTCTTTCAGAATCCGCTCGGCAGCGTTACGTCCAGAGGCGCCCATGATTCCGCCGCCTGGATGCGTCGACGAGCCGCACATGTACAGGTTTCCGATCGGTGTGCGGTATTGTGCCCATCCCGGCGCCGGGCGGAGAAAGAATAGTTGTTCGAGCGTCAGCTCGCCTTGAAAGATGTTTCCTTCCGACAAACCAAACTCGCGCTCGATATCGAGCGGCGTCAGCACCTGGCGGTGAAGAATGATGTTCCGAATGTTCGGCGCGTGCTCGGCGATCGTGTCGATTACCGTATCGCCAAATGCCTCGCGCCGCTCGTCCCATGTTGTCCCCGGCTCGAGTTGATACGGGGCGTATTGAACGAAACAGGACATCACGTGTTTTCCCGGCGGCGCGACCGACGGATCGGTCAGGCTCGGGATCACCATGTCGATGTAAGGACGACGGGAATAGCGGCCGTACTTGGCGTCGTCGTAGGCGCGCTCCATGTAATCGATGCTTGGCGAAATGGAAATCGCGCCGCGCAGGTGGGGCCCGGCGCCAGGGATCGCGCGAAAATCGGGCAGCGCATCGAGCGCAAGATTCACTTTCCCCGACGAGCCGCGGAATTTGTAACGGGCGATGTCTGCAGCGAACTCGTCGGGAAGATGCTCGGTTCCGACCATCTTCAGGAACGTCGTTCG
The DNA here is from genome assembly GCA_035758845.1 of Vicinamibacterales bacterium. Classification (GTDB taxonomy): domain Bacteria; phylum Acidobacteriota; class Vicinamibacteria; order Vicinamibacterales; family 2-12-FULL-66-21; genus JALZOC01. Next base: position 5,034 of record DASTVZ010000124.1, on the reverse strand, counting down.
CGGATCGACGCTCGACGAGATGACGCCGGCCGTCAGGTAATCGCCATTGGCGAGGACGACCCCGACGGCCGCGCCGTCCTTCACGATGATCTTCGAGACGGCGGACTCGGTCCGGATCTCGGCGCCTGCTTCGCGTGCCGCCGACGCGATCGCCTCCGAGATCGCCCCTGTGCCTCCACGCGACAGTCCCCACGAGCGAAATGCACCGTCGATCTCACCCATGTAGTGGTGGAGCAGCACGTATGCCGTGCCAGGCGATCGCACGCCGAGAAATGTCCCGATGATGCCCGACGCCGACATGGTCGCCTTCAACACGTCGGTCTCGAACCATTGATCGAGGAAGTCGACGGCGCTCATGGTCATCAGCTGGATCTGGTTGTACTGGTCGGCGTCGTTCAGCGATTGAAACCGGCGGAACAGGGATAGCAGATCGAATAGTCCGCGCGGATCGAGCGACGTCGGATCGGGTGGGGTCAGGTTGAGGATCGGTTTCACGAACCGGCCCATTTCCACCATCGCCTTTCCGTATTCGTCGTACGCCTCAGCGTCCAGTTTCGAGTGCCGTGCGATTTCGCGTCGCGTGCGCGCGTGATCGTTGACCCGCCACAGGTAATTCCCATCGGGCATTGGCGTGAAGGTGCCGTCAAGCGGCAACATCTCCAACCCGTGCCGCGGCAAGTCCAACTCGCGGATGATCTCAGGGCGGAGCAGCGACACGACGTACGAACACACCGAATACTTGAAACCTGGATGGATCTCTTCGGTGACCGCGGCGCCGCCAAGTACGTGACGCCGTTCAAGCACGAGCACCTTGCGTCCCGCGCGTGCGAGATAGGCAGCGTTCACCAGACCGTTGTGACCGCCGCCAATAACAATGACGTCGTATTTCATCGCTAATCGCTAATCACCGATCACTAATCTAGAAGGTTTCAAAACCCGATTTAGAAACCCTAGTTTTGAAACCGCTTTATTTAAACGATGAAGAAGAACGCGGAGACTGCGTGCGCAGGGCACGCTCGCTCAGAGGCCGGCGGTTCGCGAGCAGAGAAGGGCGAGCATCGATGATCGCATTCTACTCCGGTCCGCGAATGTTCGCCTCACTCGCCGGGAACCTGGGTCGAGGAGCGTGACGTATCAGTATCCGTGAGGTGATGTCGTTAACACGGTGTCCTGTAGGAGCCACAAGTACCTTCTTTCGTGCTGTTTACACGATCGGAGCGAATTATGAGAATTGGGTAGCGCTTACCCCATCACTTCTGTTACGCTTCGCGCTCTCGTTACAACTTTGCGGCGGTGAACTAGATTTCGCACCGAATTGGACCCGGTAGTGGGGTCGTCGATATGCGGGGCATCGCGGCAGCTCACGTTCGCGGAGAGGACACAGTATGTCACCGACCAAACGGGCAGCCACAGATATCACACGAGCGTTCGCGTTCATTGCACTGACCGCGCTTCTTGCGTTTCAACAAGCCGGACAGTTGCAAGCGGTCGCGACGCCACTCAATCCGTTGCCCGATCCGCATAGCTATGTGGTTACCGGCAACTATGCTGTCGCGTCCGAAGATGTTCCGGCGCAGACACAGAAAGGCTCGGTGACGCGAACGCTCCACATAAATACCTGCAATCCTTTGGCGAATCCCCCAATCGTCACCAATTGCGTGCCTTCAAATGCCGACATCGTGGCCGCATACCTCTACTTCGAAATGATCGATGCCGATCCGGTTGCGACCAGCGTCAAGTTCCAGACGAAGCCCGTTTTCAATGGCAGATTCAGTTCACTCGTGAAGAGGAGCGACCAGACGCTGACGGGCGCATCGTGCTTCAGTTCCGTGGGAAGCTTGGTCTTGACCATGTTTCGCGCCGACGTGCGCTATTTACTGCCAATCCAGTACGACGCGAACAATCAGCCGACCGGAAAGCGCCTGGTTGGCGACGGCGACCTGACGACCAACAAAGACAAAAATGGGCAATTTTATCCTGCGGGCCTGACCGTTGAAACGATGGAAGGCGGCACCGGAAACATCCTTCCGCAAGTTGCCGGCTTTTCGCTGTTCGTCGTCTATCGCGATCCGGCAGAGCCGCTGAGAAAGATCGTCGTCTACGAGAATCCAAAGAACGAGCACGGTTCTCCGGGCCAGGTCTACATCCAGCCCAACCTGAACACGGCGACGGTGCAGACGTTCGCCGGAATCTACAAGTCCACGACCGACACAAAGGCCTTGTTGACGCTGGCCGGCGCGACAAAGTCGTACAACAACCACGAGAGAATCCGGTTCCAGGGCAATCCTGGCGCCCCCACAAACCAATTCCTCGCAAACGACGGCGACGATCCGTTCAAGGAGGGACAGACCGCTTCGGACCGTGCCTGGGGAAGTGTCACCTACAACGTCAGCTCGTTGATGACTCCAGGAACTTATACGACCTCTGGAGCTTTCAACGGCTTCGGCGAAACGCCGGTGATGACGTTCGACCATCTGCCGAGTAACGGAGCGTATGATTGCCCGACGTTGTCATTTGCGGCTTTGAGCACGGCCGTGGCCGATGTCGATAGCGACGGCCTACCCGACGGCGCAGAGGATGGCAACGCGGTGTACGACGCGGACGGAACAGATCTGAAATACCACACCTGGGGCGCCGATCGTTTCCACAAAGATGTCTTCATCGAAGCGGACGCGATGGCGACGCTCGACAGCAACGGCAATATCGGTCCGAAAAGCTACGGGTCGGCGAGCGCCCCCTACAGCCTGTTGACGAGCACCGTGACCGCCGATGTCGCCACGGACGCGACGGGTCACAGCCACATGCTGCAACCCGCGGCGGCAAAGATTCTCATTGACGCGTACCTGTTCGCGCCCACCTATTCAATTTCACCGGTATCCACCCCGGGTCCAATTACACCGCACCTCGATGTCGGCAACCCGGCGAGCTATATCACCGCCATCAACGCGATGGCCGCCGATCCGAACAGTCCGTATTACAGGCCGGGCAATCCGCCGGACTATACGCCGTACTTCATCCCTTCGGGCGACGCGAAAGGCGGCGAGCTCGTTCCCGAGGCTCGATGTGGGTTGGGGCCACTTCCATGTCAATTCCAGGACTATCCGGGCACGATGGGCTTCACTCGTGGCCTTCCCATCTACAGTAGCCAACATTTCGACTGGAGCCGCATCGGCTGGTACCACTACCTGTTCTCTGTGCACGCGCTCGCGAAGCCCAAGTCCCCGTACCCGTGCGTGAACAACCATACGAATCCGCCGACACTGGCAAATTACAGCGAAGACGGGACGGTATTCCCCGCTCCCCCGGTGGGATACAACGAAGACAAGCACTGCGGCGGACAGCTTGACGATAACAAGGCATTTCACGTGCCGAAGACGACGGGCGGCAGATCCCATCATCCGGGCTCGAACGCTGCGATCGCACTCGGCGGATGGCAGAAGGTCACGAGTGGCGGAGTCGTCGTCGAGCAGGCCCCAGCCGAACTGTATGCCGCCGTCGGCCTCCACGAACTCGGGCACAACGGAGACCTGTGGCATGGCGGGCCTCCACCCACATGGAATCCGACGACCCGGATTCTATCGTTCGAACCGAACTGCAAGCCCGTCCACGTCGGCGTGATGAATTACATGTTCCAGGTGACAGGCGCGAACAAAGACAACGACCCTTCAACCTACTTTGATTATTCGCGCGATCCGGCGCCTTTGATGACCGCCAACACGCTCGACAAGAATGATTTGAGCGATGCGGCGTTCCTCCCTTCACTGTCGTATCGCACCGCGTGGTTTGCACCGGCCACATTCGCGGGGGCCACTGCTGCGAAGCGGTATTGCAACGGCACCCCGTTTGGGACGAACCCTGATCCGAACATGGCACGGTTCAACGGCCCCCTCACGACCGATGCGAACGACTACAATGCCGACGGGGATACGAACGACTCCAATTACGCCCAGGACGTGAATCTCGACGGCCCAGGCAGCCCAGCGATGCTGACGGGGTTCAACGACTGGCTCCAATTCGCCTTGAACCAGCTTGGTGGCGGGAAAGACACGCGAGGGTTCTCGCTGGCGGCCTCTGCAGACGAAGCGGCCTCTGCGGACGAAGCGGCCTCTGCGGACGAAGCGGCCTCTGCGGACGAAGCAGCCTCTGCGGACGAAGCGGCCTCTGCGGACGAAGCAGCCTCTGCGGACGAAGCGGCCTCTGCGGACGAGACCAAGGAATTCGACGACGAGTTCTTCGCTACGACGGGATTTGCCGCGCCGAAGAACGTGAAAGCGTGCGTCATCGGGTACGATGCTGGTTGTCAAACAGTTCCACCAGCCAACCCATCGACCGCGAACTACCATCGCAACCTGATCTCTTGGACCGCGCCGGGCGGACCGATCACCCACACGTCGTTCACGGTTTATCGTTCGACTGGATTCACGTTCAACGACGCGGCCGGCGGGCATGTCACCGTCGGAACAACATCGGGAACGGCGAACTCGCTGCCGCCTACGTTCTTGATCGATCCCGAAGATCTCCCTGATGGCGTGCAGTTCACGTACGCGGTGAAAGCGACCTTTGGCACCGTGGGAACCAGCCCGAGATCCGCGCCGGCGACGGTTACGGCCAGGAACTTCGCGCCGGTGCGGGCGGCTGCTGTGGCGCCTGCCTTCGACTACGTCACTGACAAGTCGTTCACGGTTCCTTCTACCGGTTTCCCGTCGCCGTTCGTGGCCGCTACGGACGTGGACACCGCCGGCTTTGGACCAAACAACGCGACGCTTACGAGCAAGCTGAGAGGTCCGAAGCCACCGAGTGGAACGACGCCGCAGAATCCGATCGTGATACAACCGGCGCACGGGACGCTCAGCAACCTGACCTACGATTCGGACGGGATGTGGACCGGAGGATTCACGTATACGCCGACCTCAGGCTATGCCGGACCCGACAGTTTCACGTTCCTGTTCAACGACGGCCTGTGGAAGAATGCGCCGCCGGCGTCCAATGGGGACAACTCCACTGTGCTCAGTCCAAATGCGACCGGCGCGGTGA
>DASTVZ010000049.1:0-32048 GCA_035758845.1 Vicinamibacterales bacterium | reverse complement strand
ATCGACAAGCGTTTGAAGAAGTTCAGGTAATGTCGCCATCGTTAGGTTCCAGCTCCCAGCAAACTCAATTACTTCACCGTCTCCCGTGCGACTTCCTCGATCGTCGTGACCCCGTCCATCACCTTATAGAGACCGCTCCTGCGCAGCGTGATCATTCCCTCTTCGACTGCCTTGCGCCGCAGTTCAAGACCGGAGGCGCCGACGAGGATCAGTTCGCGGAGCTCCTCGCCGATTTCCATGACCTCGTAGAGACCGACGCGCCCCTTGTAGCCCGTGTTGTTGCACTTCTCGCAGCCGGTACCCTTTTTCGGAATCACCTTGTTCGCCTCGTCCTGCGTGAATCCGGCTTCCACCAGCGCCGGCGGGGCGTGCGGCTCGTCAATCTTGCAGTTCGAGCAGATGCGGCGCACGAGCCGCTGTGCGCAGATCAGGTTCACCGAACTGGCTACGAGGAATGGCTCGATGCCCATGTTCATCAAGCGGTTGATCGTGCTCGGTGCGTCGTTGGTGTGAAGCGTGGAGAGCACCAAGTGTCCGGTCAGCGCGGCCTTGACCGCGATTTCAGCAGTCTCGAAGTCGCGGATCTCGCCGACGAGAATGATGTTCGGGTCCTGGCGGAGGAACGAGCGCAAGGCGGCGGCAAAGTTCAACCCGATGTTTTCGCGGACCTGAACCTGATTGACGCCAACGAGATTGAACTCGACCGGATCTTCCGCGGTCATGATGTTCGTTTCCGGCGTGTTGATCTTCGAGATGGAGGAATAGAGCGTGTTGGTCTTGCCGCTGCCGGTAGGACCGGTGACGAGCACCATGCCCCACGGCTTGGCAATCGCGACTTCCAGTTTCTTCAGCGACATCGGCTCGAACCCGAGCTTCGTCATGTCGAGCATCAACTTGTCTTTGTCGAGCAAACGAAGAACGATCTTTTCGCCGAACAGCGTCGGCAGGCACGAGACGCGGAAATCGATCTCCTTGGTGCCGTTGTCGGCGGCAAAACGGATCTTGATGCGGCCGTCCTGCGGCAGGCGCTTCTCCGCGATATCGAGCTTCGACATGATCTTGATGCGCGACGTGATTGCATCGCGGAACTTCATTGGCGGCGCCATGACGTTGTAGAGAATCCCGTCGATACGGAATCGAACGCGGAATTCCTTCTCATACGGCTCGATGTGGATATCGCTCGCTCCTTTCTGAATCGACGACATCAGCATCAGGTTTACAAGGCGGATGACCGGCGCCTCCCCGCCTTGCTTTTCCAGCGACGCCACATCGATCTGCTCGAGTTCTTCGAGCACCTCGACGTCGTCGTCGACGACCGCGGTCGTTTCCTCGAGCGCCTTGGTGACGAAATCGAGCGTTGCGGCCGACGAAATGACCTCGGTCGCCGCCTGGTTGCTCGCCGCCTCCCGCTGGGCACGTTGTGTGGGCGCGTAATACCGCGCGATCGCCTCGACGACAGCAGTTTCGGAGGCGACGACCGGCTCGACGTTGTATCCCGTCATGAACTTGATGTCGTCCATGGCGAAGACGTTCGTCGGATCGGTCATCGCTATCGTCAGCGTGGCTCCCGATCGACTAAGCGGGATGATTTGATATTTGTGAGCCGTCTCGGCAGGGATCAACTTGATGATCCCGGGATCGATCTCGAACTGCGTCAGGTTGATGGAAGGAACGCCGTACTGCTTGCTCAGGAGCGCGGTGATTTCTTCGTCCTTGACGAAGCCGAGCTTGACGAGGTTGTACCCGAGTTTTCCTCCGTTGGTCTTCTGATAGGACAGTGCTTCCTGCAGCTGCGCAGGGGTGATGCGCTTCTCCTTCAGCAACAAATCGCCAATACGGACGGGCATCGTTCAGACTCTCGACCTCGCGAGTTGCGCAGGCCTCGGCCACGAGTCGTGGCACAGCTGTCTTTTGCTTGGGCTGGGGAGTCAGCATTAGCTCATGAGCTGACACTTTTTGTCAAGTACAATTGCGACGTGCGCTAAGGAAGAGAGCAAAGCCGAGAAAGGGCGATAAGGAACTCAATCTGACTTTAGTAGACAATTCTGGCTGCGATTCCCCATCCGCGATCCGCGTTCTCTGACGCCCAGGTCGCTTGACCATCTATCAATATCGCGGACATCACCGCATAGCTGCCACCGGCCGAAAAGCTCGGGCGAGCCTTGCCAGTCGTGCTCAGGTGAAAGCCGCTCCGGACGAAGATCTTCCGCGTCAGACGGCCTTCAGTGCCGGCGGCGAGGCTCCGGACGGGCGAGTCAACGGGACCATTCTCCGTCACATCGAAATCGCTCGCCGCGGACCACCCTTCGGCGAAGCTCACCGCAACGCCCAGACGCATTTGTCGATCAAGCCGCATCTTGTCGGACGTCCCGGTGATCGTGAAGGAAGGTTCGGTGACGTTTCGAACGGTGAACCCCACCTTCAGCCGTCCTCCGCCGGCCATGACGCCGATGTCCGCATCAAACTTGTTCGTGCCTTCAGTCGAGAGATCGGCCGCCTCGTCGAGCCGCTCGTTCCGGCTCCCCTCGGGAACGATCGTCGTGGCGATGTCACCGTGCACGATTTTCAGCGTCGTACCGACAGCGACTCCCTGAAACAGCGATTGGACCGTGGTCAGACCGGTGTGGTAGGTGGTCAGTTTGTCGAGGCGGACAACACGGACCGGCGTTTCGCCTCCTTGCGGAAAGCGGAAAATCATGACACCGGCGGGCGTCACCGAAGTTGCCCGCAACTGGTAATGGGCAAAACCAAGCGCCGGCATGCCCAACGTGATGAGCGAACCGGTGTTGTGACCACTCGGATCATCGAGGCCGTCGGCGTCGACGTCGGTCACTTTCCGATCGACCACAAGCGAGAACATACGGCCGAGCGCCAGCCCGCCAGGGTTCCAGTACGTTGCCGACGCATCGTCTGCAACCGCGACGAACGCGCCGCCCATGCCCGCAGCCCGGGTCCCGACGATGTCAAACTGCTGAGCGGCGGCTGGGCTGGCGGCCAGAAGAAAGAACCAGACGATAGCGAGGCGTCGGAACCGAATTGCCATCAGGTGAGCTTACCGTACTGCCGCGGTCAGCCAGGTGCCGCTATCTGTCCCTAAACGCTACAAGTTGCAGGGGGTTGTCGGGCGACCTTTGCGAAACCTCAGACCGGATTTCTTCGTATTCAAAGTGCTAGAATCATTCGTCCCCGTCCGGCCATTTCGGTCGCGGGCGAACCTCCAAATACATATGGCTAATCCAACCGTCCAGACGGGGGCAACCCCTGCCCCGAAGAGCCTCGCTGCGCGCTTTGTCGGAATCATTACGTCACCGCGGGAGACCTACGAATCGGTGGCAGCGCATCCGCAATGGTTCGGAATGCTTGCGGTCTTTGTCGTGGGCATGGCGATACTCGTCGGCGGATTTCTCTCGACAAAAATTGGCCAGGACGCGTGGCTCGATGCCGCCGCGAACGGTCCCTTCTCGAGGGGGGTCAGCGATCAGCAACTGCAAGGCATGCAACGCATTGCGCCGTTTGTCGGCTACATCACGGCCGCGTACTTCTTCGTTGGTCTTCCGATCATGTGCGTGCTGATCGCCGCAATCCTCTATGCGATTTTCAACGCGGCAATCGGTGGAACCGCCACGTTCAAACAGGTCCTGGCAGTGGTGGTCCACGCAGGCCCCGTCGGGATCCTGTCGCAGCTATTCACTGTGCCGTTGAACTACTTCCGCGGCACGTTGTCGAGCTCGACGAATCTCGGGGTGCTGCTGCCAATGCTCCCGGAACAATCGTTTGCGGCGCACTTCCTCGGCGTGATTGATCTGTTTCTGATCTGGCAACTCGTGGTGCTTTCAATCGGACTCGCGGTGTTATACCGCCGCCGGACGCAGCCGATCGCAACGGCGCTGCTGGCTGTTTACGGCATTATTGCGTTGATCATCGCGTTCGTTCGAGGTGGAACAGGGGCATGAGCGGGAAAAAGAAAATTCTCATCGGTGTCGGGATTGTCGTCGTACTGGGCGGCATCGCGTTCGCCAACATCAAGTTCAAGCGCACACCGGGAATCGAGGTGACGACCGAGGCAATCAAGAAGCGTCGACTCGAGGCCATCGTCAATGCATCGGGCAAGATCCAGCCGAAGCGGGACGTGAACATCAGCGCGGACACGATGGGGCGCGTGACCGATCTCGCCGTCGACGAGGGCTATCGCGTCACCAAGGGTCAGTTCCTGCTGCAGATCGATCCGCGCAATCTCCGCACCGCGGTGCAACGCACCGAGGCGTCGCTGCTGGCGTCGAAGTCGCAGGTCGAACAGCTGCGCGTGTCGATCGAGAGCGCGAAGGTCGCGCTCAAGCAGGCCGAGGACGCCTACACCCGTCAGCAGAACCTGTGGAAGGGCGGCTTGACGACGCGGGAGACGCTCGAGCGGGCGGAGAACGACTTCAAGTTGCGCCAGGCGGATCTGCGATCGCAGGAGCAGCAGCTCAAAACGCAGGAGCTGCGCATGCAGTCGGAAAGCGCAACCGCGGAGAGCGCGCGATACGATCTCAGCAAAGTGCGCATCGAATCGCCCATCACCGGCATCGTGACGCGCAGGAATATCGAAGAAGGGGAAACCGTCGTCATCGGAACGATGAACAATGCGGGAACGGTGCTTCTCACCATAGCCGACATGTCGGTCATTCAGGCGGAAGTCGAAGTCGACGAGACCGACATTCCAACGGTGAAGATCGGCCAGCCGGCGAAGGTGACGATTGATGCGCTGCCCGGACAGACATTCACGGGAAAGGTCACCGAGATCGGGAACAGCCCGATCCAAACGGGCACCGGCCAGCAATCGTCAACACAAGCGACCAACTTCAAGGTCGTGGTGACGCTGGACAAAGAGATCGCCGAGGTGCGGCCCGGGTTCACCTGCACCGCGGAGATCACGACCGCCGTGCGCGACGACTCGATATCGGTGCCGATCCAGGCAACGACCGTTCGTGAAGTCATCGTCGACGACAAGGGCAACGTCGTGCGTCCGCCGGAGAACGAGAAGCGTCCGTCGCGACCGAGCGCGATCCCGCCCGCGCAAGCGGCGGAGCTCAAGCCGGGCCAGACTCGCAAGGAGCTCGAAGGCGTGTTCATCGTCCAGAACAACAAGGCGGTCTTCAGTCCGGTGAAGACCGGGATCGCCGGCGAGAAATATTTCGAGGTCGTGTCGGGGCTGAAGGAAGGGGACTCGGTCATTACCGGTCCGTTCGCCTCGGTGCGATCGATTGCGGACGGCGCTGCGGTCAAGATCAGTACGGCGCCGGCAGCGACGGGCTCGAAGCCAACGAAATGAACCAGTTCTACGAAGCGGCGGTGATCGCGCTCGGCGCGATCTGGGCGAACAAGCTGCGATCGTTTCTGACCGTGCTCGGAAACATCGTCGCGGTGACTTCGATCATCGCCGTCGTCTCGCTGGTTCAGGGCATGAACGGCTACGTCACCAATGCGATCCTGTCGGGCGTCGGTGCCGATAACTTCACGATTCAGCGGATGCCAGTCGTGCGCACCGAAGCCGACGAGGAGCGGGTGCGGAACAACCCGCGCATCACGCTCGACGAAGCGGCGGCGCTTCGGAAGTACAGCGACAACATTGGAGCGGTCGCGGCTCAGACACAGTCGCGGAGCATGGCTTCGTTCGGAACCGAGACCGTCGATGGCGTGCTGGTCCAGGGCGTGTCGAGGGATTACGTCTACTTCGGCACGTTCAACGCGGAGCGCGGACGGCTGATCAGTTCGGCGGAAATCGACGCCAATCGCCCCGTCGCCGTGCTCGGATGGGACGTCGCCGACAAGTTGTTCGGCCTGGTCGATCCAATCGACAAGCTGGTGAAGATCGGCAGCCTGCATTTCCGGGTCGTTGGCGTCAGCGAGAAGAAGGGATCGTTCCTGGGCAACTCGCAGGACAACTTCGCGATCATTCCGCTCAGCGTGTTCAGGAAGATGTTCGGCTCGCGGTTCTTCGGCATGCAGCTGCTGGTGAAGCCGAAGAATCCGGACCTCGTCAAAGTGGCGATGGATGAAGCCACCGTGGCGATGCGCATTCAGCGGCGGCTGCGGCCGAACGAACCGGATAACTTCGGCATGTTCACGTCCGACACGTTCCTGGATATCTACCACACCGCCACCAGCGGCATCTTTGCCGTGCTGATCGGTGTCGTGGCGCTGTCGCTGGTGGTCGGCGGCATCGTGATCATGAACATCATGCTGATGGTGGTCAGTGAGCGGACGCGGGAAATCGGCCTGCGCAAGGCCCTCGGGGCGCGCCGTCGAGACATCGTCTGGCAGATCCTCACCGAGTCAGTGACGCTCTCGACCTTTGGCGGCTTCATCGGCACGGGTCTTGGATTCATCGCCGCGATCATCGTCAGCAAGCTGACGCCGCTGCCGGCGGCCGTGCAAGTGTGGTCGGTCGCGATCGGCATCGGCATCACCGCGGTCGTCGGTTTATTCTTCGGGTTGTATCCGGCAATGCGCGCGGCGCGGTTGGATCCAATTGAGGCGTTGCGAAGGGAGTAAGTTCAGTCAACAGCGTTCGCAGCGATGCTGCGATCGTGAAAGAGAAGGAAACCATTCTCCCTTCTCTTTTCTCCTTCCCTTCTCTGTACCGTGAAATGCGCTGATTGAGGATAGCTGTTCGATCCATGGCACGAATCAGAACCGGCCTGCTACGCGAGATCGTGACGATGTCGTGGGACACCCTGCGTACGAGCAAGATGCGCTCGGCGCTGACGGTGCTCGGCGTCGTGATCGGCATCACGTCGATCGTCGGCATGACGTCGCTGATTCGAGGCTTCGATAATTCGCTGCGCGATTCAATCAGCCAGCTCGGACCGAACACGATCATCGTGCAAAAATGGGGCGCGCTCAGCCTGGTCGGGTCGGGAAAGAGCTTCCTCGAGGTCGCGCGGCGGCCGAACCTTTCCAAAGAGGATGCGGTCGCAATCGAGCGGGACTGCCCGTCCGTTGCGCTCGTAGACGTGTGGCTTGGTGCGTTCGGCAACAGCCAGTCCCGCATCTACTACGGTCACGAGAGGACGAAGCAGATCGGGATCCTTGGCGCTACCGAGAACTGGGCGGCGGTGAACTTCGCGAAGCTCGAGTTCGGGCGCCTCTTCCTGCCTAGCGAAGTGGACCACCGCCGGCAGGTCGTCGTCCTCGGCTACAACCCCTGGCAGTCGCTCTTCCCAAACATCGATCCGATCGGGAAAGTGGTGCGCATCGCCGGCAACCAGTTCACGGTGATCGGCGTCCTCGGAAAGCGGCCGAGCCCTGGCGGATTTTCCACCGGCGCCGACGACTTCGCCGTCATTCCCTTCACCGCCCACGAGAAGTTCTATGGGAAGGTGCTCAAGGGCTCGGCAAAAATCACTGCGAGCAGCTTCAACCCCGCGGTGTTCCGGACCGCGATGATCGCGGTCGTCCCGCGGGAAGGCATGCGCGAGCAGGCCATGCGCGAAGTTGAAGCGCTCTTGCGGATCCGTCACAAGCTCAACCTCGATCAGCCGAACGACTTCGATCTGGCGACGCAGGATGCGGTGCTCAAGGTGTGGGATCAGATCAGCAGCGCAACCTTCCTGGCGCTGATCGTGATTTCATCGATCGCGCTAATGGTTGGCGGCATCGGCGTGATGGCGATCATGATGATCTCGGTCACCGAGCGCACGCGAGAAATCGGCGTCCGCAAGGCACTGGGCGCCCGCCGCCGCGAGATCCTCTGGCAATTTCTGATTGAGGCCGCGTTTCTGACGTCCGCCGGTGGCGTACTCGGCATCGTCTTCGGCAGCAGCATTGGCCTCATCGTCCACTGGGCGTCAGGCTTCCCTGTGTCCCTCCCCTGGTGGTCTTTTGCCATAGGCATTGGATTCTCGGCGAGCGTCGGCATTTTCTTCGGTTTATTCCCGGCAATTAAAGCCGCCAGGCTCGATCCGATCGAAGCCCTCAGATACGAGTAGTTTCCAGTTCCATGACGGGCCGCTATTGTGAATCCAAGTGGTCCGGAGGAGTCCTCGGCAGGTGAAGGTCGATAATCTGGTCGATCTTCTGCTCCAACCGAGCGAACCGGCCGTCGACCTTACCCAATCCTTCGTCTATCTTCTGATCGAGCCTTACAACCTTCGAATCGAGCGTAGCCAAACCCGCGTCCATCTTCGTCTCAAAGCTGGCCAAGCTCGCATCCACCTTCAGTTCAAGGCTACTGAAGCTCGCATCCGTCTTCGAGTCGAGCCTGGCCAAACCCTCGTCTATCCTCTGATCGAGTCTCGCGAAGCCCGCGTCCATCTTCCTGTCGACGCTGGCGAAGCCCGCGTCCGTCTTCGAGTCGAGCCTGGCCAAACCCTCGTCTATCTTCTGATCGAGTCTCGCGAAGCCCGCGTCCATCTTTTTGTCGACGCTGGCGAAGCCCGCGTCCATCTTCCTGTCGACCCTGGCGAAGCCCGCGTCCATCTTCCTGTCGAGCTTTTCGTAGGCGAACTCGGTATACGCGCGCTGTTCGACCATCGTGGCGTCTACCTGATCGAACCGCCGGTCCACCTCCTCGAATCGCACATCGACAGACTGAACGAGACCATCCAGTTTCTGCTCGATCGCTCCCACTCGTTCCGGCAGGTTGCTCGCTCCGTTGGTCATCGTCCTTTCCTTCGGCGAGTCTACCATCGTCGGACGACAGTGCACGCGGCGTACCGAGTCGATTGCTGTGGAACGTCGCGACGAAAGCGGGATCTGCCTTCGGGCGATCGCACGAACCGCCCGCGCGCGGGGCATTCGGGCTTGCAGAATCTGCAAGCCTTGGACGCTCACTTATTCGCTCTCGCCATTGCTCATGCGGCGTGACGATCGCCGCGGGTCTCGGTCCGACCGGCTCGCAACGTTTCGGCGCGCCCCTTGATCCCGAGCAGCATCCGCCGCGTCATGACAAATCCCGCAGGCTCGATCGCATACGTGAGCAGCCGGGCCCAGAGGCTCCGTGTGCGGACGCAGCTGCGCGACACGAGTCGCGTTCGTGTCTCGTCAATCCTGTAGATCGCGAACTGCCATACCCAATCGAAGCCACCCATGTTGCGCATATCCAACACGAGCGCGCGATAGGGTTCGACCTCAGCCACCGGCCAGCTCGGACCGCGCCCCAGCGGAATCTTGTCACCAACGGCGAGGTGCTGAAACTCCGGGAGGATCCGTGTGGCGCTCGGACGATCCAGATAGCCAAACAGCCGATCGAGCCAGTCGTAGCTGTACAGCCCGCCGCGTTGATAGCCGATCTGGACCAGCCATGGCCAAACGTGTTCCGGCGCCGCGTTGATGCTGACGGCCATCGTGTACGAGAATGTCGAATCGGGGAGAAGGGCATCTCCGGCCATGACGCGCAACAGATCGGACCGCGCAGCGCCCCAGCCGCGCATCCACTGCCGCATCGGAAACCAATACAGGACTGCCAACATGAGAATAACGACGAGGGTCGGACTCATGTGGGACCTCCTTTCCGGCTGCGCAAACACAACGCATGAACCTTGCCGACCCACGTCTCTCGAGTCACTGGGGATCCAGGCGCGCCGCCGCACGGACAGTCGGAAAACTGCGGAATAACTCTCCTCGACGTGCGGGAATAGCGCCGTTGGTGACGGATTTCCGGCGTTGCAGTTGGTCCGATGAGGTCGACCGTGCGCGCAAGCAATCGAGCACGGGATCAGAGATACGAGTAGCTCAGGCAAACGGCGGGCCGCACGCCCGCCCGCCAGCAGGCGACAGCCAGGAGCCTCCACCTCACGTTCTTGGGTTCCTGCAACGAACTTGAGTATGATCTGCTTCTTGCGCGGGACCTCACGTTCCTGCCCCCTGCCTCGCACGCCCGGCTCGCGGGTCAATTGGAAGAGGTCCGGCGTATGCTGTCCGGCTGATTGAGCGCGTGACCGCCTGATGTCCGCACCCAATTCGACTGGAAACTGGCAACTGGGAAACTATCAGCGGTCAAAGCCGAGGGGTTACTCATATGAAGGTCTACGAGGCTCCCAACATCAGAAACATCGCCGTTGTCGGCCATAGCGGCGCCGGCAAGACGCAGCTCGTCTCAGCGCTGCTCTTCGATGCCGGCGCAGTCAATCGCTTCGGGCGCGTCGACGACGGCACGACGGTGACCGATTACGACGACGAGGAGATCGCGCGGAAGCACACGCTCGCGTGCAGCCTCGCCTACGTCGAGTGGAACAAGCACAAGATCAATCTGATCGATACGCCGGGCATGGCGAACTTTCTCAGCGATGCGCGCGCGGCGCTGCGCGTTTCCGACGGCGCGCTGGTGGTCGTCGATGCCGTCGCGGGCGTCCAGGTGTCAACGGAGAAAGTGTGGGAAGCGGCTAACGATCTCGAGGTCCCGCGGATCGTCGTCCTGAACCGGCTCGACCGCGAGCGCGCGAGCGTCGACCGCGCGCTCGAGTCGCTGCACACCCTGTTCGGACGCGCGGTCGTGCCTGTGCAGTTGCCGATCGGGGAAGAGAAGACATTTCGCGGCGTGATCGATCTGATCGGCATGAAAGCGTGGACGTTCGCCACTGATGGCAGCGGCAAGCCAACCGAGGGCGCGATCCCTGCTGACCTCGAAGGCGCGGCGCAGGCGGCGCGCGAGGCGCTGATCGAAATGGTCGCGGAAGCAGACGACGCGCTGATGGAGAAGTTTTTCGAAGCGGGCACGCTGACGCAGGACGAACTGCTGGCGGGTCTGAAGCGCGGCATCGCGGCGAGCCGAGTGTTCCCGGTGCTGTGTGCGTCGGCAATCGCGAACGTCGGCGCCCAGCCGCTCCTCGATGCGCTGGTCTCCTACGTGCCGTCGCCCGCCGAAAGTCCGCTGAAAGCCAAGAAGGCGAAGTCGGACGATGAGATCCGCGTCGAGGCGAAATCGGATGGTCCCACGGCTGCATTCATCTGGAAAACTGTCGCCGACCCGTTTGCCGGGCGCATCAGCATGTTCCGCGTCGTGTCGGGAACGCTCAAATCCGATTCAACCGTGCACAACGTCACGAAGGACCTGTCTGAACGCCTCGGCCATCTCGTCCTGCTACAGGGCAAGACGCAGACGGCGGTCCCGGAAATCAAGGCCGGAGACATCGGCGCGGTCGCCAAGTTGAAAGAGAGTCTGACCAATGAACTGCTCGCGGACAAGTCGGTGACCTTTGCCATAGCCGGGACGAAGTTCCCGGAGCCGGTCATCTCGTACGCGATCGAACCAAAGAGCCGCGGCGACGAAGAAAAAATCAGCACCGCCCTCCATCGTCTGCAGGAAGAGGACCCGACGATCAATTATTCGCGCGATGCGCAGACCAAAGAGCTTCTGCTCGCCGGCCAGGGACAATCGCATATCGAGGTCACGGTTGCAAAGCTGAAGCGGCGATTCGGTGTCGAGGTCAACTTGAAGCTGCCGCGCATTCCGTACCGCGAAACGATCACCGCGTCGACCGAAGCGCACGGGCGACACAAGAAGCAGACCGGCGGCCACGGACAATTCGGCGACTGCAAGGTGAAATTCGAACCGCTGCCCCGCGGCAGCGAGTTCGAGTTCGTCGACGACATTTTCGGCGGCGCAATTCCGCGTCAGTTCGTGCCGGCCGTCGAGAAGGGCATTCAGGACGCGCGGCTGCGCGGATTCCTCGCCGGATACCCGATGGTCGATTTTCGCGCCACGGTCTACGACGGCTCGTTCCACGCCGTCGATTCGAACGAGTTGTCGTTCAAAATGGCGGGATCGCTGGCGTTCAAGGATGGCATGTCGCGCGCACGGCCGACGCTGCTCGAACCGGTCATGGATGTCGAGGTCTACGCGCCGAGTGATTATGCCGGCGACCTGATGGGCGACTTGAACGGCCGGCGCGGACGAATCGGGGGAATGGACTCTCGCGGCGCCTCGACGATCATCCGCGCCAAGGTCCCGATGTCCGAGATGCTCACCTACGAGCAGCACCTGACGTCAGCAACGGGCGGGCGCGGCTCGTATCACATGGAGTTCTCGCACTACGAGGAAGTGCCCTCGCACCTCCACGGCAAGATCATCGCCGCGGCGAAGGCTGAGCGAGGACACGAGGCGACTGAGGAAGTCTGACGAAAGGGAAAAGGTAAAAGGTCTTTTCCCTTTTCCCTTTCCCTTTTCCCTTTTACGATCCGCCCGCCTTGCGCGGCGTGGTGGTCTTGGCGCCTTTACCGCGCGTATCCGTGCGGCCGCCGCCCTTGCCGCGCTTCTCGTTCTTGGGGCGCGCGCTCTTGGCTTGCTTGTCGGCGCCCTCGCCCTCCTCAGCAGCTTCTGCTTTCTTCCCGCGCAAGCGCTCGGCTGCCGCGCGCAAGCGGCCGCCGACGCCCTGCGGCTTTGCCTTCGCCGCGGCTTCGGTCTTTTCCGCTTCCGCGTTCGGATTGAACTCGCTGCCGACCAGTTCGATCTGGGCGACCTCGGCACTGTCGCCACGGCGATAACCAATCCGAAGGATGCGTGTGTAACCGCCCGGACGGGTCTCGAACCGAGGCGCGATGGTATCGAACAGCTTACCGACGACGTCGCGATCCTGGATGTCGCGGAGCACCAGACGTCGCGCATGGAGCGACTTGCCGTTGCTCTCGCCGCCGGCAATGCCGCGCTTCGCAATCGTGATCAGCCGCTCGACGAACGGCCGAAGCTCCTTGGCTTTGGGAATCGTGGTCTCGATCCGCTCGTGGCGGATCAGCGCCTCGGCCTGATTGCGGAGCAGCGCGATGCGATGCTCCGTCACGCGGCCGAGTTTTCGGTGACTGACTCTGTGACGCATAACCTGTTTCCTTGTCGGGATCCGTTGTCCGCGGATCCGAATCTTGCCGGGATCCGGTGTCCGGGATCCGGGATCCGACAAATCCACCATTGGTGATCATCCGGCCGTGGGTTTTCGGACCACGGATCCCGGACAACGGATCCCGACGTCGCTTCCGCCTTGAGGCGGAAGCACATTAGTCTTGCGCTTGCGCGGTCGGCTGATCCAGGCGCATGCCCAGGCTCAGGCCCATCCCGGCCAGGATCTCCTTGATCTCGTTCAGCGACTTGCGGCCGAAGTTCTTCGTCTTCAGCATCTCCCCTTCGGTTTTCTGCACCAGCTCGCGAATGGTACGGATGTTCGCGTTCTTCAGGCAGTTGTACGATCGAACCGAGAGCTCGAGTTCCTCGACGCTCTTGTCGAGATTCTCGTTGAGCGCCGCGCGCGGCGCATCCGCGGTCGCGTCCTGCTGCAGATCGCCCACGTCTTCGAGATTGATGAAGATATTCAGGTGATCGCGTATCAGCTTCGCCGAGAGCGAGATCGCATCACGCGGCGTCACCGATCCGTTGGTCCAGACATCGACCGTCAGCTTGTCGTAGTCGGTCGTCTGTCCGAGGCGAGCGGCCTCGACCAGATAGTTCACCTTCTTGATCGGGGAGTGGACCGAGTCGATGGGGATCCAGCCGATGCCGAGATCCTCGTCGAAGTTCTTGTCGGCCGCGACGTAGCCGCGCCCGCGCTTCACGCGCATCTCCATATGGAGCTTGCCGTTGTCGGCGACGGTCGCGATGTGCGCGTCCGGCTCGAGGATTTCCACGTCGGCATCCGTTTCGATGTCGCGCGCCTTGACCTCGCCCGGCTTGTCGATCCTGAGGTAGAGCGTCTTGGTGGTATCGACGTGCATCTTCAGCGGCACTTGCTTCAGGTTCAGGATGATGTCGGTCGCGTCCTCGACGACCCCGGGGATGGGGGAGAACTCGTGGAGCACACCGTCAATCTTCACCGCCGTCACGGCGGCGCCTTCGATCGAAGAAAGCAGCACGCGGCGCAGCGCGTTGCCGACCGTCGTGCCGAAACCGCGCTCGAATGGCTGCGCGTAGAACCGCCCGAATCGTTCGGTCAGCGTTTCACGTTCGAACTCCAGCCGCTTGGGCCGTTGAAAACCTTTCCACAACATGTTCTTGGTACCTTTCAGATCAGGCGTCCGAACCTGGACGCCCGCCGGACCTGCATTTCGCTCCCCGCCTCCCACCGCAGGTCCGGGGAAGGCTGCGGGCGGGGAGCACTGCTACTTGCTGTATAACTCGACGATCAGCTGTTCCTGCACCGGCAGGTTGATCTGTTCGCGCGTCGGCAGCGATGCAACCCGACCGGTCATCTGGCCGGCATCGAACGACAGCCACTCGGGAATGCCGCGTCCTTTGACTTCCTCCATCGCGTGCTGAATCGCCGCGTTCTGCGCGCTCGTTCCGCGCACCGTGACCACGTCACCCGCCTTCAACGAGTACGACGGGACGTCGACCTTGCGTCCATTGACGAGGAAGTGTCCATGGCGGACGAGCTGACGCGCCTGCGCGCGCGAGGTGGCAAGCCCGAGCCGGTAGATGACGTTGTCGAACCGCCGTTCGAGCAGTTGCAGCAGCGTCTCGCCGGTAATGCCGCGCTGGCGATCTGCCATCTCGAAATAACGGCGGAACTGGTTCTCCAGCACGCCGTAAATGCGCTTGACCTTCTGCTTCTCACGGAGCTGCAGGCCGTAGCCGACCAGCTTCGCTTTGCGCAGTTTTCCGTGCTGCCCAGGCGGAAGATTGCGCTTCTCGATCGCGCACTTCTCCGTGTAGCAGCGCTCTCCCTTCAGAAAGAGCTTCATCCCTTCGCGCCGGCACAGCCGGCAAACCGCTCCGATGTAACGGGCCATTCTTAGTCCTTTGAATCCTTGCTTAACAATTGGCGAATTGGCGAATTCGTGAGTTGGTGAATTGTGGTTGAATGCAACTCACCAATTCACCAATCCACCAATTACACACGTCTCCTCTTTGGCGGCCTGCATCCATTGTGCGGAATCGGCGTCACGTCGCGGATCGACTTCACATCGATGCCGATCGTCTGCAACGCGCGAATGGCGGACTCGCGGCCTGCGCCCGGTCCTTTCACCCGCACTTCCACGCTGCGCATGCCGAACGCCTTCGCCGCGTTGCCAGCGGAGATCGCTGCCTGGGTCGCCGCAAACGGCGTTCCCTTGCGCGATCCCTTGAAGCCGATGCCACCGGCGCTCGACCACGCCACGACCGCGCCTTCGGGATCGGTGATCGTGATGATCGTGTTGTTGAAGGACGCCTGAATGTGGGCGAAGCCGTGATGCACGATGCGCTTCTCGCCACGCTTCTTGAACGCCTTCTTTTTCGCAGGCCGTCCGGCCTTTTTCTTTTCTCCACCCTCTCCGGGTGTTGCTGACGCGTCGACTGGTTCGTTTTTCGCCATACCTTACACCGTCTTCTTCTTCGCCACCGCACCCTTGCGCGGTCCCTTGCGCGTGCGGGCGTTGGTCTTCGTACGCTGGCCGCGCACAGGCAGATTCCGCCGATGACGGAGGCCGCGGTAGCTGCCGATTTCCATCAGCCGCTTGATGTTCATGGCGATCTCCTTGCGGAGATCGCCTTCGACGCCTCCCTGCTCTTCGATCACCCGGCTGATTTTCCGGACGTCCTCTTCGGAGAGATCCTTGACCCGGATGTCGGGGCTCACCGTCGCCGCGCTCAGGATGTCGTTCGAGCGCTTGCGTCCGATGCCGTAGATATACGTGAGCCCGATCTCGATACGCTTCGTTCGCGGTAGATCGACACCAGCAATACGTGCCATTTCGCTTGATCCTTCTAACTATCCCTGTCGCTGTTTATGTTTCTGGTTCGCGCAGATCACGCGCACCACGCCACGACGGCGCACGATCTTGCACTTGTCACAAATCCTTTTGACCGACGCTCTCACCTTCATATCTGAATCCCTAATCACTGATCACTAATCGCGAATCACTAATCGCGAATCACTAATCCCTGAATCCTCGAATCCGCGAATCCGCGAATCCGCGAATCGCCAACCGCCAGTCGCCAACCGCTACTTGATCACCGCAACAATCCGCCCGCGCCCCAGATCTTTCGGCGAGAGCTCGAGGCGCACTCGATCGCCGATCAATACCCGCACGAAGTTTCGTCCTGCACCGCCTGGTGTATGCGCAATCACCTGGCGCGGCCCGTCGATCTCGACCCGATACTGCGCATACGGGAGCGACTCCCGGACGATGCCTTCCACCGAGATCGGATTTCCCACATCACGCTGCCGGCGCCGTGACACCTCGACGCGTCAACACGAGTGGACCGGTCCTGGTGACCGCAACCGTATGCTCGAAGTGAGCCGACAGGCTGCCGTCCTTGGTGACCGCGGTCCAACCGTCGGTCAGCACTTTCACCGCCGGCCGGCCGATGTTCACCATCGGCTCGATCGCCAGCGTCATCCCTTCGACCAGTCTCGGTCCGCGCCCAGGCTCACCGTAGTTCGCGATTTGCGGTTCTTCGTGCAACGCGGCGCCGATGCCATGACCGACGAACTCCCGCACCACCGAAAACCCGTGTGCTTCGACGTGCTGCTGGATGGCGTGGCCGATGTCCGACACGCGGCCGCCGAGCTTCACTTGCGCGATCCCTTTTTCGAGCGACTCCTGTGTCACCCGCAGCAGCGTCGACGCTTCCTCCGACACTTTGCCGACCGGCACGGTCACTGCCGAATCACCGAAGAAACCATTCAACTTCACGCCCATGTCGAGCGAGATGATGTCGCCTTCATGGAGCGCCCGGTTCGACGGAATTCCGTGGACCACTTGATCGTTGACCGAAGCACACAGCGTCGACGGATAGCCGCGATAGCCCTTGAATGCCGGCTCGGCTCCGCCGTCGCGCACCAGTTTTTCGGCCGCCTGATCGAGATCCTTCGTCGTCACCCCTGGTGCCACCATCGTCGCCAGTTCGGCGAGGACCTCGGCCACCAGAGCGTTGGCCGCGCGCATCCGCTCGAGCTCCGCCGGCGACTTGCAGACAATCACTGTGCCACTCCGCGGCGCGCGGCGCCAATCACTGCATCCAGGGCGGCTTCGACCGCGGCGGTCACGGCGTCGGCCGCACGATTGCCGTCAATCGAACTGAAACAGGAGCGGGCCGAGTAAAACTCGACCAGCGGCTTCGTCTGCCGTTGGTACACTTTCAATCGCTCCCGCACGATCGCAATCCCGTCGTCCACGCGGGTCACGAGCGAACCGTCGCATTTGTGGCACGCGCCGGTCCAGTCCGGCGCCGCGTTCGAGCCGCACTTGCTGCAAATCTTCCGCGTCGCCAGCCTCCGTTCGAGTTCGTCCTCCGGCACGACGATGTCGAGCACGACGAGCGGGCCGCGGTCGGCAACCATGCGGTCGAGCGCCGTCGCCTGCACCACGGTCCGCGGAAATCCATCCAGCACGAAGCCGCACCGCGCATCGGATCGATTCAGCCGATCCAGCACGATCGCGATCATCATGTCGTCGCCGACCAGGTTGCCGGCCTCCATCGTCTTCTTCGCGGCGCGCCCCAGCTCGGTGCCGGTCTGCACCGCTTCGCGCAGAATATCTCCGGTCGAGATTTTCGGCAGCTTGCGACGGCGCGACAGCTGTTCGGCCTGCGTCCCCTTGCCCGCGCCCGGCGGACCGAGCATCACCACGTTGATGGCGCCGGGGCAATCCCCCTGTCTCGCCACTATTGGCCCCGTCGTCCTCGGATCCGCGTCTTCTTCATGAACCCGTCATAGTGGCGCATGATCAGCTGCGATTCCACCTGCTGGACGGTATCCATGGCGACACCAACGATAATGAGAAGCGACGTGCCGCCGAAGTAGAACGCCACGTTCATGCCTTCGGTAATGAAGCGCGGCAGCACTGCATCGAGCCGTTCGCCAATAAACGGAATTGGCGCAACCTTGAAGCCGCTGATCAGGAACTGCGGCAGAATCGCCACGATCGACAGATAAATCGCGCCGACCAGCGTGATCCTCGTCAGGATGGTGTCGATGTATTCCGCCGTCCGTTTGCCCGGCCGGATCCCGGGGATGAACCCGCCATACTTCCGCATGTTCTCCGCGACGTCATCCGGATTGAAGATGATCGCCGTGTAGAAGTAACAGAAGAAGATGATCCCGACGATATAGAGCAGATCGTGCAGCGGCATGCCGGGCGCGATTTGCTCAATCGGTCTCTTCAGCCAGCCCACCCAGCTGTCCTCGCGGATCAGCGGCGCGAGCGTCGCTGGAAAGGCCAGGATCGATGACGCGAAGATCACCGGAATGACGCCGCCGGTGTTCACCTTCAAAGGAATGTGCGTGCTGGATCCACCATACATGCGCCGACCGACGACACGCTTGGCGTACTGAACCGTGACCCGTCGATGCCCTCGCTCGACGAACACGATCGCCGCGATCACGGCGGCCATGAGGATGATGAGCAACAGCAGCCGCACCAGCCCCATCTGTCCGGTCCGCAGCTGCTCCAATGTCGTCATCACGGCAGTTGGGAGATTGACGACGATGCCGGCAAAGATGATGAGCGACATGCCGTTGCCGATGCCGCGCTCGGTGATCTGCTCGCCCAGCCACATGATGAAACAGGTGCCGGTCGTAAGCGTGAGCACTGTCATCAGACGGAAACCCCAGCCCGGGCTGTACACGAGCGGCAGGCCGCCGGCGATGCCGGTGTTCTTCTCGAGGAAGTAGGCGATGCCGAGCGCCTGCACGACACTCAGCACAATCGTCCCGTACCGGGTGTACTGCGTGATCTTGCGCCGGCCCAGCTCGCCTTCCTTCGAGAGCCGCTCGAGGTACGGCCAGACAACCGTCAGCAGCTGAAGAATGATCGACGAGCTGATGTACGGCATGATGCCGAGCGCGAAGATCGTCATCTGCGACAGGTTCTTGCCCGAGAACATGTCGTATAAGCCGAACATCGTGTTCTTCGCTTGCTCGACGAGCGCCGCCAGCGCCTCGCGATTAATCCCTGGCGTCGGAATGTGACCGCCAACGCGATACACCGCGAGCAGACCCAGCGTGAAGAGGACACGCTTCCTGAGATCTGCGACCGCGAAGATGTTCTTCAGGCTTTCCATAACGCCCCCTACGCGAGGACTTCGGCCTTCCCGCCGGCAGCGGCGATCTTTTCGGCCGCCTTGCCACTGAACTTATGTGCGCGAACCGTCAGGGCCTTGGCGATGTCGCCGCGCGCGAGCACCTTGATTCGCTCCGCGCCACGGGCAACCAGTCCCTGCTCGCGCAGGAGATCCGGCGTGACCTCCGTGCCGGCGTCGAAACGCTCGCCGAGCGCATCCAGATTCACGACCTCGTAGGCCTGGCGGAAGGGGTTGTGGAATCCACGCTTCGGCACGCGCCGATGCAGCGGCATCTGTCCGCCCTCAAACCCGCGCTTGTGCTTGAAGCCGGAACGCGATTTCGCGCCCTTGTGTCCGCGGCCCGCCTGCACGCCTTGGCCCGACCCCTGGCCGCGGCCAATCCGCTTCTTCGAATGCGTCGCACCTTTCGGCGGACGAAGATTACTGAGATCCATGTTCGTTGTTCCTGAAATTGTTGATTGCTGATTGGCGACTGCTGACTGAATCAATCAGCAATTGCCAATCGCAAATCAGAAATTACTCAACGTCCACCAGGTGCCGCACCTTCAGGATCATGCCCCGCGTGGCCGGTGTATCGGCCAATTCAACGGTGTGGCCGAGCCGCCGCAGCCCCATGCCCTCCACCGTCGCAGCCTGCGTCTTGTTGAAACCGATAGGGCTGCGTACGAGCTTGATTCGGACTTTACGCGCCGCTTCGGTTTTTTTCGTCGCCTTTTTCGCCATGATTGCTATCCGTTATCGCGTCGTCGCGGCGAGATCGCCTGGCTGCTCTTCCTTGCCGCGCAGCTGGCGGACGGCCGCAGGATCCTTCAGTCGCATCAGGCCGGCAAACGTCGCCCGGACCACGTTGTGCGAGTTGGCGGAGCCAATCGACTTGGTCAGCACGTTCTGGATGCCGCACGACTCGACGACCGCGCGCACGGCGCCGCCGGCAATGATGCCGGTGCCGTCCGGTGCAGGCTTGAGCAGCACCTGACCCGCACCAAATCGTCCGAGCACCGGATGCGGCACGGTCGTCCCGGCGAGCGGGACACGAATCAGCGACTTCTTTGCCGCTTCGATGCCCTTCTTGATCGCTGACGGGACCTCTTTGGCCTTGCCGACGCCAAATCCGACGACCCCCTGGCCATCGCCGACAACCACGAGGGCGCTGAAGCTCAGGTTTTTACCGCCCTTGACGACCTTGGTGACGCGGCTGATATTGACGACGGTATCCTTCAGGTCCAGCTGCGATGCGTCGATTTTTTCTCGTGTCTCGATCATGATCTTTGTAGCTCTCAGCTCTTAACGGTCAGCTTCCAGCAGGATCAGCTCCGGGCGCTGACGGCTGACAGCTGATCGCTTTTTCAGAATTCCAATCCCGCCTCTCGCGCCGCCTCGGCGACCGCGCGGATCCGGCCGTGATAGAGAAACCCGCCGCGATCGAAGACAACGCGCTTGATGCCTTTGTCGATCAGCCGCTCGGCGATCGTCTTGCCCAGTGCTTTCGCGCCAGCGACATTTCCGCCGCGCGTCGATCCTGAAAACGTCGCCTTCAACGTCGGCTCGGTGCTCGCGGCCGACGCCACTGTCGTCCCGGTCATATCGTCGATGACCTGGGCATAAATGTGCGAGACGCTTCTGAACACACGCAGCCGTGGCCGCTCGGGCGTGCCGGCAATACGCTTGCGCTGCCTGAGCGCGATGCGTGTGCGGCGATCCTTTGTCGTGTTGATCTTCATTTCGCCCCCGTCTTGCCAGCCTTCTTCTTCAGCACTTCGCCGGTGTAGCGGACGCCCTTCTGCTTATAAGGATCCGGCTTGCGAAGCCGTCGAATGTTTGCCGCTACCTGACCGACGGCCTGCCGGTCGATGCCAGTCACGGTGATATGCGTCTGCTTGTCGATCGCAATGTCAATCCCGGCAGGGATGTCGAACACCACCGGGTGCGAGTAGCCGAGCGCAAACACCACCTGCTTGCCCTTCAGCTCGGCGCGATAACCGACGCCGACGATGTCGAGGTCTTTGCGGAATCCTTCGGTCACGCCGCGGACAGCGTTGGCGACCAGGCTGCGGGCGAGCCCATGGAACTTCCCGATCTCAGGATCCTGACGCAACGTGCGCGCGTGCAATTGATCTCCGTCGACCTCGAATCCGATTCCAGCAGGAAGCGGCTGCCGCAGTTTTCCTTTCGGACCCTGGACTTCCACGATGCCGGGCTGCGTATCGACCTTGACGCCCTTCGGAATCGCGATTGGCTTCTTACCGATTCGTGACATGTCTTATTGCTTCCAGCTTCCAGCCGCCAGCTTCCAGCTAACGGTTCGGTTGCTAATCACCAGCGTCCGCTTCCAGATGCTCCGGCTGGAAGCTCGAAGCTGGTAGCTTCAATCACCACACATTACAGAGCACTTCTCCGCCGACGCCCGCTTTGACGGCTTCCCGCCCGGTCATCACGCCACGCGACGTCGTCAGGATGGCGGTACCGAGGCCGGCCAGCACGTCGGGCACCTCGTCGCGTCCGAAGTAGACGCGGCGTCCCGGACGGCTGACGCGCTGGATGCCACTGATCACCCGCTCGCCGCGAGGGCCGTACTTCATGAACATCCTCAGCTGCGCCTGCGCCCGCTCGCCGGTCTGAGGCTCGAGCACTTTGAAGCCCTGGATATAGCCTTCGCTCTCGAGAATGCGCGCGATCTCCACCTTGAGGCGAGAGGAGGGCATCTCCACCCGTGCGTGCCGGGCAATCGTCGCGTTCCTGATGCGCGCTAGCATGTCTGCGATTGGATCGGTCATATTTCTTTGTCTCAGCTTTCAGCGTTCAGCTCTCAGCGTTCAGCTCTCCTATCCGCCTCAGCGCGACGCTGACGGCTGATCGCTGAGAGCTGACCGCTGTTCACCACGAACTCTTGGTCACTCCGGCGATGTCCCCCTCAAGCGCCAGCTTGCGGAAGCACAGACGGCAGAGCGCAAACTTGCGCATGTAGGCGCGCGGACGACCGCAGCGCTGGCAGCGATGCCGCAGCCGGATCTTGAACTTCGGCGGTTTGATTTCTTTCGCAACTTTGGCGGTTGTGGCCATTCTGTGAATCCCTAATCCCTAATCACTAATCGCGAATCCCTAATCATCGAATCCCGGATCCCGGATCCCGGATCCCGCATCCCGGATCCCGGCCCGGTCAGTTCGGCCGGAACGGCATGCCGAGCAGCTGGAGCAGCTTTCGCGACTCCTGATCCGACCTCGCGGTCGTGACCACCGAGATGTTCATGCCGCGCGCCTTGTCGACCTTCATGTAGTCGATCTCCGGGAACAGCAACTGATCCTTCAGACCGAGCGTGTAGTTCCCGCGTCCGTCGAAGCCCCGCGGCGACACGCCGCGGAAGTCGCGCACGCGCGGCAGTGCAACCGAAATCAGGCGATCGAGAAACTCCCACATCCGCTCGCCGCGGAGCGTCACCATCGCGCCAATCGGCATGCCCTTGCGAACTTTGAACTGCGCAATCGACTTCTTCGCTCGCGTCGTCACCGGCTTCTGCCCGGTGATACGCGCCACTTCGTCGGCGCCGGTGTCGACAATCTTCGCGTTCTGCGTCGCCTCGCCAAGACCCATGTTGACGACGACCTTCTCAATCTTCGGAATCGCCATCACGTTCTTGTAGCCGAACTCTTTCTTCAGAGCCGGTGCGACTTCCTTTTCGTAACGATCTCTCAGGCGGCTCATTTGTCGACCACTCCCTCGCACTTGCGGCAGATACGCACCTTGCGACCGTCGCCCAGGATCTTCCGGCCAAGGCGGGTCGGTTTCCCGCACTCGGGGCAAACCAGCTGCACGTTCGACGCGTGCAGTCCGGCTTCCCGCTCGACGAGCCCGCCTTTAATCTGTCGCTGCGGATTCGGCTTGGTGTGGCGCTTGATGACGTTCACGCCCTCGACCACCAGCCGGTTCTTCTCCGCCAGTACTTTCAACACGCGCCCGCGCTTCCCGCGATCCTTGCCGGTAATCACGATGACGTTGTCGTTCTTGCGAATTGGCGTTCCTAATCTCGACATTGCTTGATCCTGAAATTACCTGGCTCCTCACAATACTTCGGGAGCCAACGATATGATTTTCATGAACCGCCGCTCGCGCAGCTCCCGCGCAACCGGACCGAACACGCGCGTGCCGATCGGCTCGTTCTGATCGTTGATCAGCACGGCCGCGTTCCGATCGAAGCGGATGTAGCTGCCATCCTTGCGCCGGTGTTCCTTGACCGTGCGCACGATGACCGCCTTCACCACCTGTCCTTTCTTGATATTGCCGTCCGGAGCCGCTTCCTTCACCGATGCGGTGATGATGTCGCCGAGCCGGGCGTAGCGGCCGGTCGATCCGCCAATCGGATTGATCGCCGCAATCTTCCGCGCGCCGGAGTTGTCCGCCACGTCAAGGATGGATCGCATTTGAATCATTGATGCTCTCCTGAAAGTGCTGATTTTCGATTGCTGATGTCTGATTGAGGGCTTCGAGTTCGATCAATCAGCATGCAGCAATCAGCATTCAACAATTCCTAGATCTCCTTCGCTTTTTCGACGACGCGGGTGACGACCCAGCGCTTCCGTCGGCTCATCGGTCGGGTCTCGACGATCGCGACCCGGTCACCGACCTTGGCGTCGTTGGCCTCGTTGTGCGCCAGGAACTTCGACGTCCGCTTCTGGGTCTTGCCGTAGAGCGCGTCGCGGATCTGCCGCTCGACGGCAACCACCACGCTCTTGTTCATCTTGTCGCTGACGACAAGCCCGGTAATTTCAGCTTTCGTGGCCATGACTTATTCAGTTCCGGGGGGCTTCGCCCCCGCGGCCCCCCCACGCGCCCGTGGCGCGCCTAGTGTTGTGAAACGAGCGCTACTCTTTTTCCAGCTTAGCTCGCCGCCTGCGCGGTTTGTTTTTCGCGCAACACCGTCTTGACGCGCGCGAGATCGCGGCGAAGCGCCTTCAGTTTGTGCGCCGCCTCGAGCTGCCCCATTGATTTCTGAATGCGCAGCCGGAACAACTGATCGTCCATGTCCTTGGCGCGATGCTCCAGTTCGTCGACTGCGAGATCGCGAATCTCGGTCACCTTCATGACGCCTGCTCCTCCGCGAACCGGGTCGCGAACTTCGTCTTGATCGGGAGCTTCGCCGATGCCAGCCGCATCGCCTTGCGCGCATCAGCCTCGTTGATCCCTTCCATTTCGAACAGAATCCGTCCCGGCCGGACCACGCAGACCCACTCTTCGGGCGCCCCCTTGCCTTTTCCCATTCGGGTTTCCTGCGGCTTCTTGGTGATCGGCTTATCAGGGAACACGCGAATCCAGATCTTGCCGCCGCGCTTGATGAAGCGGGTCATCGCCACGCGCGCCGCCTCGATCTGGCGGGCGGTCATCCAGCACGGCTCGAGCGCTCTGAGTCCGTAGTCGCCAAACGATACGTCGGACCCGCGCCACGCCTTCCCCGCCATCCGGCCGCGCTGCTGCTTCCGGTACTTGACCTTCTTCGGCATCAACATAGTGGTGAATCCTTAAATTGCTGATTTTCGATTTCTGATTGCTGATTGATTCAACCCCATCAGCAATCAACATTCAGCAATCAGCAATTTCCAACCTATCCCCGCGCTCCCGCAGCCCGGCGGGGAGCTCGATAGTCCTCTTCGCGCCCGATCCGCGGTATCAAGCGCTCACCCTTGTAGAGCCACACCTTCACGCCGATCTGGCCGTAGGTGGTGCTCGCTTCCGCGAACCCGTAATCGATGTCGGCGCGCAGCGTCTGCAGCGGCAACTGGCCGTGCAGATACCACTCGGACCGCGCGATCTCCGCGCCATTCAGCCGGCCAGAGACGCGCACCTTGATGCCGCGTGCGCCGAACCGCAGCGCCGATTCAACCGCCTTGCGCATCGCGCGACGGAAGGCCACGCGCTTCTCGAGCTGCATCCCAACCGACTCGGCGATGAGCTGCGCGTCGAGCTCCGGCTTCTGGATCTCCTGAATGTTGATGAACACTTCGCGGTTCGTCTTCTTCTGGATCTCCTGCTTCAGCTTGTCGACCTCGGTCCCCTTGCGGCCGATGATGATGCCGGGACGCGACGTGTGGATGTCGATCTTCAGCTTGTTGGCCGCGCGCTCGATCTCAATCTTCGACACGCCGGCATGGGCAAAGCGCGTCTTCAACGTGTCGCGCAGCTTGAGATCCTCGTGTAGCAGCTTCGAATAGTCCTTGTCGGCGAACCATCGCGACCGCCACGTCTTGTTGAATCCGAGCCGGAATCCGTGCGGATGTACTTTCTGACCCATAAGTCTCCGTTCGCTCTCAGTCTCAGGCCTTCGCCTTTTTCGCGCGGCCGCCCTTCGCCGCAGCCTTCTTCTTCGCACCGCCGGTTTTCGACGCGGTTCTTGCTCGACCCTTCGCCGCGGCCTTTGGCTTTGGCTTCGCGCCCCGCGGACGTTTCGGACTGCTGGCCGCGCGCGTCGACGTCGCAGGTTCCGGCGATTCGGTTTGCTGCGGTGTCGCTGGCATCGTCTCCAGCTGCAACGGCCGCTCGGCGACTTGCACGGTGAGATGCGCGGTCCGTTTCAGGACGCGGAACGCCCGCCCCATCGGTGCCGGACGAATGCGCTTCTGCGATGGTCCCTGGTTCGCATAGCACGCGTTCACGTAAAGGCGTTCGACGTCGCCGCCGAATCCGTCCTTCTGCGAGGCATTCGCGATCGCGGAACGCAGCACTTTTTCGATGTCGCGCGCGACGCCCTTGCGCGCGAACCGCAGGGTCGCGAGCGCGGCGTTGACGTCGCGTCCGCGAATCAGGTTCAGCACGAGACCGGCCTTCTGTGCGGACGTCCGCACGTACTTCGCCGTTGCGTGGGCCTGCACTGCCATTAGCTACCTGCCTTCGGCGCCCCGGCGCCCGCACCAGCACCGGCCCCCGCTGGGGGTCCTGCCGCCGCCACGGCCGCCGCCTTATCGCTCTTCGTGGTGTGCCCCTTGAACTGGCGCGTCGGCGCAAACTCGCCGAGCTTGTGCCCGACCATGTTTTCCGTCACATACACCGGAATGAACTTGCGCCCGTTATGCACGGCGATCGTGTGGCCAACCATCTCGGGAATCACCGTCGAGCGGCGCGACCAGGTCTTGATGACCTTCTTCTCGCCACCCCGGTTCATCACTTCCACTTTCTCGAGAAGTGGCACGTCGACGAAAGGGCCCTTTTTAAGTGATCTGGACATATCGACTTCTCTACTTCGGCCTTCTCTGAACAATGAACCGATCCGTGGCTTTCCGGTTCCTCGTCTTGAATCCCTTGGTCGGCTGTCCCCACGGTGACACCGGATGACGGCCACCCGAGGTCTTGCCTTCGCCGCCGCCGAGCGGATGATCGACCGGGTTCATCGCGACCCCACGCACGTGCGGCCGCTTACCGAGCCATCGGCTTCGCCCGGCCTTGCCCACCGAGACGTTCTCGTGATCGACGTTGCCAACCTGACCGATGGTCGCGAGGCACTCGATGTTGATCTTCCGGATCTCGCCCGACGGCATCTTGACCGAGGCGTACGCCCCTTCTTTGGCGACGAGCTGCACCGACGAGCCGGCGCTGCGCGCGATCTGTCCGCCCTTGCCCGGCTTCAGCTCCACGTTGTGGATCTCGGTGCCCAGGGGAATGTTCTTGAGCGGGAGCGCATTGCCGGGAAGGATGTCGACGTTGTCGCCCGAGACGATGGTGTCGCCCACTTTGACGCCGTTGGGTTGAAGGATGTACCGCTTCTCGCCATCGGCATACGTGACGAGCGCGATCCGCGACGATCGGTTCGGGTCGTACTCGATCGTTGAAACCGTCGCCGGAATTTCGCGCTTGTCGCGTTTGAAATCGATGATCCGGTAATTGCGCTTGTGACCGCCGCCGCGCCACCACGAGGTCAACTCGCCGTGGTTGTTGCGGCCGCCAGACTTGCGCAGCGGTTCCACCAGCGGCTTGTACGGCTCCGACGTGGTGACCTCGTCGAACACCTGGACCGTCTGGAACCGGCGACCCGGCGACGTCGGATTGTATTTTCTGATGGGCATCTTTGCTGATCCTGAAAAATCTGATTGCTGAGTGTTGATTGCTGATTTCATAAAGCCGTCAATCAGCAATCAGCACTCGTCAATCAGCAATTGCTAGGCTCCCTCGAGGAACTCCGGGATCTTCTCCCCTTCCCTGAGCTTCACATACGCCTTCTTCCAGTCGGAACGCTGCCCGACGAATCGCCCCTGGCGCTTCATCTTGCCGTGCGAGATTGCCGTTCGCACTGCCTCGACCTTCGATCCGAGCAACTTCTCGACCGCGCGCTTGATCTCGACCTTCGTCGCGCCCGGCGCAACTTCGAACACGAGCGTGCGATTTCCCTCGCGGATGATCGTCGTCTTCTCGGTGACCAGCGGGCGTCTGATTACGTCAGTGAGCTTCATCTCTTCCCCGTTTAAGGGACAAGGGACAAGGATTCCTTTTCCCTTTTCCCTTCTTAAGCGAGCGTCTCCTGCAACTTTTCGAGTGCTTCGCGAGTTGCCACTACATGCGCGGTGTCGATGATGTCGCGTGCCGTGACGCGCGACGCGGCCACCAGGTGCACGCCGTCGATGTTGCGCGCCGACAGTGTGAACTTCTCATCCGGCTTCACATCGATCACCAGCGCCTTGCCAGAAACCCCCCAACGCTTGAGCATTTCCGCCGTGCCCTTGGTCTTTCCGTCCGCGGTCTCCAGCTTGTCGACGACGATCACCGCGCCATCGGTGAGCTTCTGCGACAACGCCGCGCGAACCGCGCCGACGCGCACTTTCTTCGGCAGCGAGAATTCGTAGCTGCGCGGCTGCGGCCCAAACACCGTGCCGCCCTTTCGCCAGAGAGGGGTGCGGCTCGAGCCGACCTGCGCGCGCCCCGTGCCCTTTTGCTTGTACGGCTTCTTGCCGCCGCCGCTGACCAGCGCGCGATTCTTCGTCGCGTGAGTGCCACGCCGCTCCGACGCGTTCTCCTGGACCACCGACGCCCAGATGAGATCCGCCTTGACGCGTCCGCCGAAGACCTCGTCGTTCAGATCGATGGTATCGACCGTCTTGCCTTCAGAGTTCTGGATGTTGAGTTTCATGGCGCGCTATTTCTTTCCCTTTGCCGCCTTGCTCGGTTTCTCGACCTGCGGCACCGCAACCTTCTTCGCGGCGATCGCCTTGCGAATCACCAGGTAGCCGCCCGGCGCCCCAGGCACGGCGCCGTGGAGCACGAGCAGGTTGTTCTCGCCGTCGACCTGGACGACCTTCAGGTTCCGCACCGTGACGCGGTCACCGCCCATGCGTCCACCCGCGCGCATGCCTTTCACGACGCGTGACGGATACGACGACGCGCCGATCGATCCGGGAGCGCGGTGGAACATCGAGCCGTGTGTGGCCGCGCCGCCGCGGAAGTGGTGACGTCGAACGACGCCCTGAAATCCCTTGCCGCGGCTGATCCCGATCACGTCGACCCGATCGCCGTTATTGAACACGCCGCCGACCAGCACCTGATCGCCGGCCTTCAACGGTTCGGCCCCGGCCGCCGCCTTCACTTCGCGGCGCACACGCGTGGGCGGGACCTCAGCCTTCTTGTAGTGACCCGCGATCGGCTTCCGCACGCGCGCCGGTTTCTCTTCCACCAGCCCGAGCTGCACCGCTTCGTACCCGTCGGTCGCCGCCGCCTTGGCTTGAACGACGACGCACGGACCCGCTTTGATCACCGTCGCGGGCGACACCGTGCCGTCCTGCGCGAAGACCTGGGTCATGCCAACTTTGCGTCCAATGATTCCGGTAACCATGTCTCTCAATCCTGTCGTCTCGGGATCCGTTGTCCGGGATCCCTCGGATCCCGGGTCCCGGGTACCGCATCCCGGTTACTTGTGCTCCTTGCCAAACGCCTTGATCTCGACATCGACACCCGCCGGCAAATCCAGCTTCATCAATGCGTCGACGGTCTGCGGCGTTGGCTCGAAGATGTCGATCAAACGCTTGTGGGTGCGGAGCTCGAACTGCTCGCGCGACTTCTTGTCCACGTGCGGCGATCGCAGCACCGTCCACTTGTTCTTCTCGGTCGGAAGCGGAATCGGACCAGCCAGCCGCGCACCCGTGCGCCGCGCCGTGTCCACAATCTCCGTCGTCGACTGATCGAGGACCCGGTTGTCATACGCCTTGAGGCGGATCCGGATCTTGTCGCTGAATGCTGTCGCCATCGACTTTCCTTTTCCCTTCTCCCTTTTCCCTTGTCCCTTTACTTGCCCTGCACGCGCGCGACGACTTCCTCGCTGACGTTGCTCGGCGCCGGCTCGTAGCGATCGAAATGCATCGAGTAGGTCGCGCGCCCCTGTGTGCCCGAGCGGAGATCCGTCGCGTAGCCGAACATCTCGGAGAGCGGCACGCGCGCGTTGATGATCTGCGACCCGCCGCGATCTTCCTGCGACTGTATCTGCCCGCGGCGGCTCGAGAGATCGCCCATGACGCCGCCGAGATGCTCCTTCGGCACCACCACCTCAACCCGCATCATCGGCTCGAGCAGCACCGGTTTTGCTTTCTTGGCGGCATCCTGGAATGCCATTGAGCCCGCGATCTTGAAGGCCATCTCCGACGAGTCGACTTCGTGATACGAGCCGTCGTATAACTCCACCCGCACGTCGTCCACCGGATACCCGGCAAGCACGCCGCGCGTGAGCGCTTCCTTGATCCCTTCGTCGACCGGCTTGATGTATTCCTTCGGAATTGACCCGCCCGTGATCTTGTTCTCGAACACGTAGCCGGAACCCGGTTCACCGGGGTAGAGATGAATCTTCGCGTGGCCGTATTGGCCGCGGCCGCCGGTCTGTTTGGCGTACTTCATTTCGCCGTCAGCCGCGCGCGTCAGTGTTTCTTTGTACGCGACCTGCGGCCGACCGACCGTCGCCTCGACATTGAACTCACGCTTGAGCCGATCGACGATGATCTCGAGGTGCAACTCGCCCATGCCCGCGATCACGACTTCGCCCGTCGCCTGATCGGTCCTGACGCGGAACGTCGGATCCTCGGCCATCAGCTTGCCGAGACCCTGCCCCAGCTTCTCCTGGTCGGCCTTGGTCTTCGGCTCGATGGCGAGCGAGATGACCGGTTCCGGGAAGTCCATCGATTCGAGCACCACCGGTTTCTTTTCGTCGCAGATCGTGTCGCCGGTCGAGACGCTCTTCAGCCCGACGGCCGCGGCGATGTCGCCGGCGTAGACTTCCTTGATCTCTTCGCGCTTGTTCGCGTGCATCTTCAACAGACGACCGAGCCGCTCGGACTTCTGCTTCGTCGAGTTGTAGACCGACAATCCCGCGGTCATCACGCCGGAGTAGACGCGAATGAACGTCAGCTGACCGACGAACGGGTCGGTCATGATCTTGAACGCTAACGCCGCAAACGGCGCGTCGTCGGACGCCGGCCGCTCGACGATCGTGTCCGGTCCTTTGTTCGGATCGAAGCCGATGATCGGCGGCACGTCGACTGGAGACGGCAGATAGTCAACCACGGCATCTAGCAAGGGCTGGACGCCCTTGTTCTTGAACGCCGAACCGCAGATGACCGGCACGAATGCAGGCTCCGCCTTGTCGCCGGTGGTGTGGACCGAGCTGTTCACGCGCTTGCGAAGGGCGGCCTTGATTTCGTCTTCACTGATCTCTTCGCCGTGCAGGTACTTTTCGAGGAGCTTGTCGTCGGCTTCGCTGACCTTTTCAATCAGCTGCTCGCGATAATGCTTCGCCTCGTCCAACATATTGGCGGGGATCTCGCCGATGACATAGTCGGCGCCCATCGTTTCGTCTTTGTAGGTGACCGACTTCATGCGAACGAGATCGACCACACCAACGAACCGGTCTTCGCTGCCAATCGGCAGCTGAATCGCGACGGGATTGCCGCCAAGCTTGCTGATGATCTGATCGAACGTGCGT
Organism: Vicinamibacterales bacterium; assembly: GCA_035758845.1. Taxonomy (GTDB): domain Bacteria; phylum Acidobacteriota; class Vicinamibacteria; order Vicinamibacterales; family 2-12-FULL-66-21; genus JALZOC01. The sequence goes on along the minus strand of DASTVZ010000049.1, from coordinate 1,142 downwards.
TTGAAGTCGGCGCCGACGCGGTCCATCTTGTTGACGAAGCAGATCCGCGGCACGCGATATTTGTCCGCCTGGCGCCACACCGTCTCCGATTGCGGCTCGACGCCCGCGACGGCGTCGAACACCGCGACCGCGCCGTCGAGGACGCGCAGCGACCGCTCGACTTCTGCAGTGAAATCCACGTGGCCCGGCGTATCAATGATGTTGATCCGGTGCTCACGCCAGAAACACGTCGTGGCCGCCGACGTGATCGTGATGCCACGCTCCTGTTCCTGCTCCATCCAGTCCATGACGGCAGTGCCTTCGTGCACTTCGCCGATCTTGTACGTGATGCCCGTGTAGAACAGGATCCGTTCAGTCGTAGTGGTCTTACCGGCATCGATGTGAGCCATGATGCCGATATTCCGCGTCCGATTAAGTGGTGTTTCTCTTGGCATTTCTGGTTCTTCCGCCTAAAGGCGGAAGCTACAAAAACTCGCAATTTCAGATCCCGTGGCTTCCGCCTTCAGGCGGAAGCACCGCTAACTACCAGCGGTAGTGCGCGAACGCTTTATTTGCCTCCGCCATCCGGTGCGTGTCCTCGCGCTTCTTCACTGCGCCGCCGCGCAGGTTGGCTGCGTCGAGCAACTCGTTCGCGAGTTTCTCCTGCATGGTCTTGCCGTCGCCGCGCGAACGCGCGAAACCAACCAGCCAACGGATGCTCAGCGACAGGCGACGGTTCGGATTCACTTCGACCGGCACCTGGTAGTTCGATCCGCCCACGCGGCGCGATTTCACTTCCAGCGCCGGCTTGACGTTCTCGACCGCCTTCTTGAACACCTTGAGCGGATCGTCCCCGGTCTTCTCCTGAATGGAGGCGAGCGACCCATACATGATCTGCTCGGCGGTGCTGCGCTTCCCGTCGCGCATTAGCGTGCTGATGAATTTCGTCACGAGCGCGCTGCTGTAGAGCGGGTCGAGCGGAACTTCGCGTTTCGGAATTTCTCGTCGTCGTGGCATTTCGTTTTGCCTTTTGCCTTTTCCCTTTTCCCTTGACTGGGCGCACAGCGCCGGCAGCTATGATTTCGGCCGCTTTGCGCCTTACTTCGATCGGCCTTGCTTGCGTCCCTGAACTCCAACCGCATCGAGCGTTCCGCGAACAACGT